>CAZTZM010000389.1:0-20661 GCA_964618005.1 uncultured Myxococcales bacterium | reverse complement strand
CCGGCGATGGCGACGCCGGGCGCGCGGCCCTCGAGCTCGCGCGCACCACGTTCGAGGAGATTCGCATGGCCACCCCGGAGCACCACCGTGCCGCGTTGCTGGACAACCCCGACGCCGTTTGGCTGTCGCCCGAGACGGCCGCGTCGACCGGCGCTGGCGTCGACGCGCGCGCGCAGGCGGCGGAGTCGCGGATGAGGCGCCTGCTGCGCATCAACAAGCGCCTCAACAGCGAGCTGCGGCTGCCGCGCCTGCTGGAGATGATCCTGGACACGGTCATCGAGCTGACCGACGCCGAACGCGGCTTCCTGCTGCTCGAGGACGACAGCGGCGAGCTGGCGATCAAGGTGGCGCGCAACATCGACCAGCGCTCGCTGGAGACCGAGGAGCTGGCCCTGTCGCGCTCGATCGCGCGCCAGGCCGCCGCGGGCGGCCAGCCGGTGGTGACCATCGACGCGGCCGGCGACGATCGCTTCCGGGAGGCCCTGTCGGTCTCCGACCTGCACCTGCGCTCGGTGCTGGCCGTGCCGCTGGCGATCAAGGGGCGGGTGGCGGGCACGATCTACGTCGACCACCGCTTGCGCAAGGGGGCGTTCGATCAGGACGACGTCCGCCTGGTGCTGGACTTCGCCGAGCAGGCGGCGATCGCGGTCGAGAACGCCCGCCTGCTGAACGAGCTGCGCCGGCGCGAGCGGCAGGTCGAGGCGCTGAACCGGCGGCTCGAGTCCGAGCTGGCGGCCCGCCGCGAGGAGATCTCCGGCATCAAGGTGGAGCTGCGCGAGAACCGCGAGGCGCTGGCGGTCCGCTACGACTATCGCAACATCGTCGGGCGCACGCCGCGGATGCTGGAGCTGTTTCGGCTCATCGATCGGATCACGGACACCGCGCTCCCGGTGGTGATCCAGGGCGAGAGCGGCACCGGCAAGGAGCTGGTGGCGCGCGCGCTGCACGCCAACGGACCCCGCCGCGACCGCCCGTTCGTCGGCGAGAACTGCGCCGCCATCCCGGAGACGCTGCTCGAGTCCACGCTGTTCGGCTACGTGCGCGGCGCGTTCACCGGCGCCGACCACGACACGCGCGGGCTGTTCGAGATCGCCGACGGCGGGACGTTGTTCCTCGACGAGGTCGGCGAGATGTCGCCCGGCATGCAGGGCAAGCTGCTGCGCGTCCTGCAGGAGGGTGAGATCCGCCGCGTCGGCAGCGAGCGCACCCGGAAGGTCGACGTGCGCATCGTGGCCGCCACCAACCGCGATCTGGGGCGTATGGCCGAGGAGGGGAAGTTCCGGCGCGATCTGTTCTTCCGCCTGAACGTCGCCCCGATCGGGCTGCCACCGCTGCGCGACCGCCGGGACGACATTCCGCTGATGGTGGAGCACTTCCTGAGCAAGCTGGCCAAGCGCAACGGCCGGGCCGCGCCCAAGCCGATCGAGCCAGCGGTTCTCTCCCGGCTGCTCGCCTACCGGTGGCCCGGGAACGTCCGCGAGCTGGAGAACGAGGTGACGCGCGCCGAGGCGCTGTCGGGCGATCGTATCACCGCCGCCGACCTGTCGCCGCGCGTGGGCGCCCCCGATGAGGCCGGTGGCCCCGCGGCCGATCCCGACGACCTGACCCTCAAGCCGCGGGTCGAGGGGCTGGAGCGCTCGCTGGTCCGCGAGGCGCTGGGGCGGGCCGGGAACAACCAGACCCGTGCCGCCGAGCTGCTGGGGCTATCGCGGTTCGGTTTGCAGAAAAAGCTCAAGCGGTACAACTTTGTCCGCTAGCGTCAGGCGAACCATGTTGCGGACCGCGCCAACCAGGTTGTCGCCCGGGTGCCTGATGGGCCCGACTTTCCGGGCTCGACCGTGGGTCCGCGCTTTGCTACGTGCACGGATCGAGGCGCTCCGCACATGAAGAAGCTCGGTCCTCGGCTGCTCAAGGTCGCGACGCTCGTCACGGGCTCGGCGCTGTTCTGGGCCTGTACCGCGCCGGTTTTCCCGGTGCCCCCGCCCGGCTCCGTGTCCTTCTCGGCGGACACGGTCACGGACCAGAACACCGGCGCGACCAGGATGGTGTGGACCGGGCAGGGCGGCGCGCTGCCCGAGGCGGCGAACGCGACCTACTACCTGCTCGATCGATCGATGGGGACGGGCGTGATCGCGACGGCCCACAACGACGGCTCCTTCACGTCACCCACCATGGACGGCAACCAGGGCGACCAGGTGCTGGTCTATTACAAGACGCCGGTCGGCAACTACAGCGATTCGATCTGTGTCTTGCTGGCGTCGGGTCCGGCCTCGCTCTGCCCGGCCGAGTAGCCGGGCAGGCGGCGGACCTCGTCGCGGGCGATCCGCCAGGCCGCCTGGATGATCCAGGAGATCGACCGATCCTGGCGAATCGCCTCGTGCTGCGTCTCCCCCAGCACCGACGCGCTGAAGTAGAGCGTGACCTTCTTCTTCGGCGACGACATGCGTCCAGCCGCGCCGACTACGGGGAGATGCTGGGCGTCGCCGGGAGGTAGAAGACCAGGTTGGCCGCCCACAGCCAGGTGTGCGTCCAGGTCAGGTCGTTCGCGTTGGCGTGCAGATCGACGTTGGTGTCGCGGCCCGAGGGGTTGAGCTCCGCGAGGAAGTCCCGCAGCTCGACGTTGAGGGCCATCCAGTGATTGAAGTAGCTGTGGAAGCCGACGCCGAAGGTCGCGCCAAACTTGCTGCCGCTGACGGCGCACGAGAATGGCCCGTTGGGCCCGCTGGTCGGCGTCGAGCTGCAGTCCTGCAGATTCGAGCCGTCATTCGGCTGGACGCTGATGATCCCACCGCCCACGAACCCGTAGAAGTCGTAGTTGGCGAACAGCTTGCCGAACGCCGAGTACTTCCCGGTGAAGGGGGTGAGCTCCAGCTGGAGGCCGTAGATGCCCTTGATCTTCTGCATCGAGGCGAGCGCCTCGGACTTGGTGGGCTCGAACTCCGGCGGGTTGTTGCTTCGATCCGCCGGCAGGGCGTTGACCAGGTTGTTTTGCAGGGTGGTGGCGAAGTTGGCCACGCCGATGTCGGCGAACCCGGCCAGCGCCAGCCAGTCGGTGATGTGGAAGGCGGCCTTGAGGTTGAAGAACGCCGTGTGGAAGTAGTCCTGGTTGATCGTCGTCCCGAATCCGGCGCCCAGCTCGAGGCGAAGATCGCGCAGCTCGAAGCGCTTCCGAATCGCGGGCGCATCGGCCAGCGGGCTCTTGCGCTGCGCCTGGGCCGCCAGCGGGACGATCATGACCGAGAGGGCGACGAGCAGCCCGAGCCACCGGGTCCGCGCTCCGCGTCCGCTGTGTCCGTTCGGCTTGATGTTCATGGGCATGTCCTTTTCCGAGCGCCGGGTCACTTGCAGGTTGAGATCCGCGTTCATGTTCATGGACGCCGCCCTAACGAGGAGTCTTGTACTGGAACTTCGTCGGCAGGTAGAACCCGACACCGACGGAGAACACGAGATTGTTCACGAGCTCGGACTGACCGGCCGCCTTGGCCGCCGCCGCGGTCGGATACGTGGAGGTGTTGTCCGGCAACGGCTCGAACTTGTCCGGCATGATGTAGTCGCGAAGCGCGAAGTTGACGCTCAGCCAATCGAGCAAGAAGAACTGGCTGCCCAGCCCGACGTTGGCCGTCAGGTCGGTGTTCTTGAACGCCAGCGCGTTGTTGGCCGGGTCACGCGGGATGACCTCGGTGAACGTCACGCCGACGCCGGCCGAAGCCCAGATCTCCCAGCTGATGATCGATCGATTCAGGAACGCGAACTTGCCGTAGATCGGCACGTACCCGAAGTTCAGCGCGCCGCCGTACAGGTACTTGTTCAGGCTGGGGGCCTGGTTGTACCCGCTGCCCAGCAGCTCCTCCTCGTCGGTCAGCTCCTTGATGAAGTACTGACCCTCGAGGCCGACCCAGAAAACGTCCGTCAGGTAGTAGTTCAGGTCGGCGCCGAAGACGTAGTGACGGATCAAGTTGTCGTTGACCGTCAGCCCGACCCAGGGCTCGAGCTCGATGCGCCCGCCCTTCAGGAACTGCTTGCGCTCGACGACGCGGATATCTTCCCAGCTCAGGGTCGAGTTGGGCCGCGCCGCCTTGGGCGTCGAGACATCCTCTTCGACCTTTCCGGGCTGGGTCTCGTCCGTGTCCAGGCTCTCACTCCCGCCGGCGCTGTCCTTGCCGCCGGCTGGAGCCGCGTTGCCACTGTTGTCGTCAGCGGGGGCGGCTGCCTTGCTGTCGTCGGCAGGCGCCGAGTCGTTCCCGCCTTTGGCGCTGTCGTCACCAGCCGTCGTATCCGCGGGCGCCGCCGCCTTGCCGCCTCCCTTTTTCGCGTAGCCGGTTGCCGCCCATCCAACGAGCGCAACCCATACGAGAAGGCACATGGCCGGTCGCTTCATGATCCCTCGCTGTCTCTGGGGGGTGGAAATAGCCGAAGGGCTGAAAACCCAAGATATATCAAAGACTTACGGCCAGAAACGAAATTTCGCGCAATATAACATGCCGAAAAAAATTCAAGCAACTAAAAACGCTGACTTACGCCCTGTCGCGCTCGCACGAGCGCTCAAGTGAGCATGAAATGGCGCTCTCAGTCACTCTCAATCGGCGCGAACAGCGCTTCGACGAATTCTTCCGGATCGAAGCGGCGGAGATCGTCGACGCGTTCGCCCACGCCGATGAAGCGAACGGGGATCTTCAGCTGGTCGGCGATACCGAGGATCACGCCGCCCTTGGCGGTCCCATCCAGCTTCGTGAGCACGATGCCGGAGACGGCCATCGCCTCGGTGAAGATCTGGGCCTGCGCGATGGCGTTCTGACCGCTGGTGGAGTCGATCACGAGCCAGGTCTCGTGCGGCGCGCCAGGGCTCGCCTTGCCGACGACCCGGCGAACCTTTTGCAACTCTTGCATCAGATCGGTCTTGGTGTGCAGGCGGCCCGCCGTGTCGCAGATCGCGACGTCGAACCCCTCGGTGGCGGCGCGCTTGACGCCGTCGAAGATGACCGACGAGGGATCGGCGCCCTCCTTGCCGCGCACGATGGCGGCGCCGGTGCGCCCAGCCCAGATCTCCAGCTGTTCGGCCGCCGCGGCGCGGAAGGTGTCGCCGGCGGCGAGCAGGACCTTCTTGCCGTCGCCCGCCAGCTTGGCGGCCAGCTTGCCGATGGTGGTCGTCTTGCCGCTGCCGTTGACGCCGATCACCAGCAGCACGAACGGCTTCGCCGCCGAGAAGTCGAGCTCCGGCGACGGCAGCGACAGGAGCTCCGTGCTGCGCCGCCGCAGGAACGCCCACACCGCGTCCGGATCCTTCAGCTCCTTTCGCGACAGCGAGCCGCGGATCTCTTCCAGCAACATCTGACTGGTGCGGACGCCGATGTCGGCCGTCAGCAGCACCTTCTCGATCTCCTCCACGACCGAGGGATCGAGCTCCTTCCGGCCGGTGAAGATGGCGCCCAGGCGGGCGATGAACCCGCTCGAGCGCGTGCGGGCCAAGCCGGGCGCGAGCGCGGGCGTTGCCTTGGGCTTGCGGGCGGGTGCCGGCTCCTCCGCCGGGCGCGGCGCCGGGGATGGGAACGGGATCACCTGGGCCGAGCGGGGCTCGACCTCGGGCTCGGCCGGGGCCGGGGCGATCTCGGGCGCCCGCTCGGGCGCTTCCTCGGCTGGCGCGGTCGCGGCCCCTCGACCGGAGACGGCGCGAGGCCGCTCGCGGTCTTCTTCGGGCTCGGGCTCGGGGGCGGGCAGGGCCTCCGCCGCCGCGCCCCCGCGGACACGCGCGCTGGGGGCGACATCCGCCGCGTCGATCTGACGGCGGCGGGCGGCGCGGGCCCGGCGGACGAAGAGGACGCCGAGAGTTCCAGTCACGCCCACCCCCCCCACGAGGGCGAGCAGCTCGTAAAGCTCGGTGCTGCTAATCGGAAGCGAAGACAGGTCCATGGGGGGTAGGAGATTATCACCAAACGTGGGCGGTTTTCCGACGTCCCGCCACGGCGCCAGCGGACCGAAATCGCGCGTCAAAAACTTGCCGCCCCAGGAAGCCCGAGAGATCCTGGAGGAGGCGCGAGACCTGTTTACAGCGACAGTCGGGGAGTGCTAGAAGATGAGACCGCCGTGACAATACATCGAACGTATGGTCGCGGCATTCCCCGAAGCGGAGGGCGCGATTGAAGATCAAGCGCATCGAGATCTGCGGCTTCAAGTCGTTTGTCGATAAGACGTCCATCACTTTCCCCGACCCCATCACGTCGATCGTCGGCCCCAACGGCTGCGGCAAGTCGAACGTGGTCGACGCCATCCGGTGGGTCATGGGCGAGCAATCGGCCAAGCACTTGCGCGGCCGGGCGATGGAAGATGTCATCTTCGCCGGCTCGGAGTCTCGCGGACCGGCCGGCTTGGCCGAGGTGTCGCTGACGTTCGACGCCCGCGGCCTGGGGACCGACGCGGCGCCGGGCGGCGTTCCCTGGGGGCTGGCGGCCCCCGAGGACATCGTGGTGACCCGCCGCCTCTACCGAGACGGTGACAGCGAGTACTTGCTGAACGGCGTGCCGTCGCGCCTGCGCGACGTGGTCGAGTTCTTCCTGGGCACGGGCGTCGGCTCGAAGGCCTACGCGATCATCGAGCAGGGGCGCATCGGTTTCATCGTGTCGTCGCGGCCCGAGGATCGGCGCGGCCTCATCGACGAGGCCGCCGGTATCACCCGCTACAAGGGCAAGAAGCGGGTTGCCGAGAAGCGGATGGAGTCGACGCGCCAGCATCTCTTGCGCGTCTCCGACGTCGTCGGCGAGATCGAGGGGCGGTTGCGCTCGCTGCGGCTGCAAGCGCAGAAGGCGGAGCGCTACAAGCGCTACAAGTCCGAGCTGCGTGACCTGGATCTATGGTCGTCGGCCCAGCGCTACCTCGGCCACCTGGCCGAGGAGCGGGTGGCGGTGACGGAGCTGGCCGACGTGCGCGCCCGCCACGAGGTGGAGGCTGCGGCGCTGGTGGTCGAGGAGAGCGCGGTCGACGCCGAGCGTCTGTCGGGCGCCGAGGAGGCGAGCGAGCTGGCGATCGCCAAGGAGCAGCTCTTCGCGCTGTCGAACCAGGCCCAGCTGGGCATGCAGCGGGCGGCGCACCACGACGCCGAGGCGACCGATCTGGAGGCGCGGGCCGAGGCCGGAAGCCAGGAGGCGGAGGAGCTGCGCGCGCGCGTGGCCGCCCGGGCCGCCGACATCGAGGACATCACGGCGCGGCTGGCGGAGATCGACGGCGACGCCGAGCGCAGCGAGCGCGAGCACGACGAGGAGGCCCGCGTCCAGGAGGGGCGGCGGGCGGCGCTGAGCGAGGCGCGCGGCGCGCTCGATCGCGCCATGAGCGACATGGCGTCGTCCACCGCGCGCATCGCGCGGATGGAGGCCGAGCGGGCCGGCGCCGAGCAGCGGCGCAGCGACCTGGGCGCGCGGCTGGAGGGGCTGGTGGCCGAGGAGGCGTCGGCGGTCGAGCGGCTGACCACGCTGGCCGTCGAGCAGGACGGGCTGCAGGAGAGCGTCTCCGGGCTGACCGAGCGGGTCGAGACGGCCAAGCACCGCGCGGCCGAGGACGAGGCGCGGCTGGTCGCGCTCCGCGGCGAGCTGGCGCGCGGCGAGATGGAGCTGGAGACGCTGCGCGAGGAGGGGCACCGCCGCCGCTCGCGCCTGGCCTCGCTGTCGGAGATTCAGGAGCGTTACGAGAGCTTTCAAAAGGGCGTCCGCGCCATCATGCAGGAGCACCAGCAGGGGCGGGGCGCGCCGGGCATCGAGGGGATCGTCGCCGACATCGTGCGCCCGCCGCCCGAGCTGGAGACCGCCGTCGAGGCGGTGCTGGGCGAGCGGCTCGGCAACGTCATCGTCGACTCGCACGAGGCGGGCGTCGAGGCGATCCAGTTCCTCAAGCAGAAGAGCGAGGGGCGGTCCTCGTTCATCCCGCGCGCCTTGCGCGCGGCCAAGGGCGAGGTCCTGTACGACGCCATGGGCGGCGCGGGCCTCTCCGGCGACGCGGGCAGCGGCGGGCCGATGCCGCTGGTCGATCCGGCCGCGGTGGCGGACGCCTGGCCGAAGGCGCCGGGCGTGCGCGGGCCTCTGCTCGATCTGATCAGCTACGACCAGAAATACGGCGCGGTGGCCACGTTCCTGCTGGGCGACGTGCTGGTGGTCGAAGATCTGGAGCGCGCGCTGTCGCTGTGGCGCGAGACCCGCACCGACAAGACGATCGTCACGCTGGACGGCGAGGTGATCGATCCGCACGGCGTGGTGACCGGCGGCTCGCGCGAGTCGGCGCTGGCGGGCGTGCTGGAGCAGAAGCGCGAGATCCGCGAGCTGGAAGCGGTGATGGCTCGCCTGGACGCCGACGTCGAGGCGGCGCTGGCGCGGCACGTGGAGAAGAAGCAGGAGTCGGCCGACCTGACGCGCGCCCGCGAGGAGGCCGCGCTGGTCCTGCGGGGTGACGAGATGTCGCTGCTCGGGCAGCGCAAGGATCTCGAGCGGTTGCTGGAGGAGCGCCGGCGGCTCGAGAGCCGGCGCGCGGCGCTGGCCGTGCAGACCGGCGATCTCGCCCGCTCGCGCGAGGAGATCGACGCGCGTCTGGCGGTGACCGCCGACGAGCTCGCCGCCCTGCGGATTGTCCAGGAGGACGCGGAGGCGCTGGCCGGTGAGCTGCGCGTGAAGACCGTCGAGCTCGCCGAGGAGGTCGATCGTGGGAACAACCAGCTGACGACCTTGAAGGTGGCCGCCACCACGGCCACGGCGCGCCGGCAGAGCACGCGGCAGTCGCTGGAGCGGCTGACGGCCGACCGGGCTCAGGACGAGGCCCGCGCCTTGCGGCTCGACGCCGCGACCACGGAAGACCGGGCGCGCGCGGAGACGCTGCGCGAGCAGGTGGTGACGCTGCGGCAAGAGGCGGCGCTGGCCCAGGCCGAAGCCGAGGCCCGCGCGCGCGAGCACGGTGAGCGGCAAGGGGCGCTCGAGGCCCGGCAGGCGTCGCTGGCGGCCCGCGAGGCGCAGGTCCGCGCCGCGCGCACCGAGGTGGCCCGGCTGGCGTCGGCGGCGGCGAAGCTGGATCTTCGTTGCCAGGAGGCCGGCATGCGCCGCGCCGCCATCGAGGAGCAGGTGGCGGAGCGTTACCGCGACGTGGTGATCGCGCAGGTGGTCCACGAGTACCACCTGCGCCGGCTGTTCGCCGGCGACGAGGAGCAGCGGGCGAACGAGCTGCGCGGGCTGATCGAGCGCATGGGCGAGATCAACCTGACCGCCATCGAGGAGTCGGAGGAGCTGCAGAAGCGGTTCGACTTCCTCACCACGCAGCGCGCGGATCTCGAGTCGGCCATCGGGCAGCTCGAGGAGGCGATCGAGAAGATCAACAAGGCCTCGCGCAAGCGATTCCGCGAGACGTTCGACGCGGTCAACGCCGAGTTCCAGGCCATCTTCCCGCGCATGTTCGGCGGCGGGCGGGCCAGCCTGGCGCTGACCGACGAGAACGACATGCTCGAGACCGGTATCGAGATCGTCGCCAACCCGCCGGGCAAGAAGGTCAGCCAGAACATCGAGCTGCTGTCGGGCGGCGAGAAGGCGCTCACGGCGGTGTCGCTGCTGTTCGCCATCTTCCTGGTCAAGCCGTCGCCGTTCTGCGTGCTGGACGAGGTTGACGCGCCGCTGGACGAGGCGAACGTGGGCCGGTTCAACCAGGTGGTGCGCGAGATGACCGACCGCTCGCAGTTCATCATCATCACGCACAACAAGCGGACGATGCAGATCGCCGATCGCCTGTGTGGCGTGACGATGGAGGAGCCGGGCGTCTCCAAGCTGGTGGCCGTGAACCTGCGCGGCGGCCGGGAGAAGCTTGGCCGGGCCGAAGTCGCGACCGCGACGGCTCAAGCTTGACGGATTCGTGCGGAACCCGCGACCTGGGATTGACGCGATAACGCCGTCTTCGTAGACTCCGCGCTGAATTCGATGGCCACCTACATCACCGAGGAATGCATCAACTGCGGGGCCTGCGAGCCCGAGTGCCCCAACGAGGCGATCAGCGAAGGGGACGACATCTACGTGATCGACCCCAAGCTGTGCACCGAGTGCGTCGGCTTTCACGACCATGAGGCCTGCCAGGCGGTTTGCCCGGTCGAGTGCTGCCTCCCCGACCCGAACAACGTCGAAGCCGAAGACGCGCTCATCGCGCGCGCCAAGTCGCTGCACCCCGAGAAGGCGTTCGGCGACGTCTACCCGTCGCGCTTCCGGAAGAACGGCTGACGTCCAAACGCCTCATCGTCGCGATTGACGGCCCTGCAGGCGCAGGGAAGTCGCTCGCCGCACGGCTCCTGGCTGATCGGCTGGGGTATGCGCTCCTGGACACGGGCGCGATCTACCGGGCGATGGCCCTGCGGGCACGCGAGCAGGGGATCGGCTGGGACGATGGCCCCGGGGTGGCCGCCCTGGCCGCCAACCTGGACTTGGCGTTTCGCCTGGAGGGCGGGCTGAACCACGTCGTGGCCAACGGCGTCGACGTGACCGCCGCGATCCGCACGCCGGAGATTTCGGAGGGGGCGTCGCGGGTCTCGGCGCTGCCTGAGGTGCGGAACGCGCTGCTGGATCTCCAGCGTCGGATCGGGGGTCTGGGAGGGGTGGTCGTGGAGGGGCGCGACATCGGGACGGTGGTGTTCCCGGGCGCCGAGGTCAAATTCTTCCTGACCGCTTCGATCGAAGAGCGCGCGAGGCGGCGGGCGGCCGAGCTCCGGGCCGCGGGCCGGCCGGCCGACCTGGAGCAGACCCGCGCCGAAATGCAGGCCCGCGACGAGCGAGATTCGACCCGTGCGACGGCGCCGCTGCGGCGCGCGGACGACGCGGTCGAGATCGATTCCAGCGCGCTGGGTCCGGACGAAGTCGTCGGGCAGATGGCCGCGATCGTGACCTCACGGGCCGGTCGATGAGCGCCGGGCCAGGCCACGGCCGAGTGCGTTGACATTGCCGAGGCGCGACGCTAAGTTTCGCCCCTTCTTTCAGCTGGGCCGCGCCGAATAGTCGGTATCTGGTCCGGAGACAACCCGAACCCCCGCAACGAGCGGGACATCAAAGAAAAGGCCCAACGTGTGGGCCCGGAAGGCAGAGGAACACCGCATGGTTTCAGCGAGCACCCACAGCAACAGCCAACAGGAGGAGAACTTCGCCGCGCTGTTCGAAGAATCCCTCAAGCACGAAGATGTCAAAGAAGGCGACATCGTCAAGGGCAAGGTCATCAACGTCGGCAAGGACCACGTGGTCGTCGACATTGGTTACAAGTCGGAAGGGACGATCCCGCTCTATGAGTTCACGCAGGCTGACGGCGGCGTGGGCGTCAAAGAGGGCGACGAGATCGACGTTTTCCTCGAGAGCCGCGAGGACGAGAACGGCCTCTGCATCCTGTCCAAGGAGAAGGCCGACAGGCTCAAGGTTTGGGATGAGATCTCCGGCGCCTGCGAGCGCGACGAGCTCATCGAAGGCACGATCAGCGCGCGGGTGAAGGGCGGCCTCTCGGTCACCATCCGCGGCGGCGTGAAGGCGTTCTTGCCCGGCTCGCAGGTCGACCTGCGCCCGGTGCGCAACCTGGACGCGTTCATCGGCAAGTCCCATCGCTTCAAGGTGATCAAGTTCAACAAGAAGCGCGGCAACATCGTGCTGTCGCGCCGCGTGCTGCTGGAGAAGGAGCGCGCCGAGCTCAAGGGGATGACCCTCGAGAAGCTCAAGGAAGGCCAGATCGTCGAGGGCATCGTCAAGAACCTGACCGAGTACGGCGCCTTCATCGATCTGGGCGGCATCGACGGCCTGCTGCACATCACCGACATGTCCTGGGGCCGCGTCACGCACCCGTCCGAGCTGTTTCAGGTCGGCGACCACGTGCGCGTCAAGGTCCTCAAGTTCAACGCCGAGACCGAGCGGGTTTCGCTGGGCCTCAAGCAGATCAGCGAGGATCCCTGGACCCACGCGCAGGAGAAGTACCCGCCCGGCACCGTGGTGCGCGGCAAGGTTGTCTCCCTCAAGGACTACGGCGCGTTCATCGAACTGGAGCAGGGGATCGAGGGCCTGGTGCACATCTCCGAGATGTCCTGGACCCGCCGGGTCAAGCACCCGTCCAAGGTGGTGGCGGTCGGCGACACCGTCGAGGCGGTGGTCCTGGACATCGACCCGCGCCAGAACCGCATCAGCCTCGGCATCAAGCAGCTCGAGCCGAACCCGTTCGCCTCGTTGAAGGAGAAGTACCCGCCCGGCACCGTGGTGAAGGGCATCGTCCGCAACATCGCCGACTTCGGTATCTTCGTGGAGATCGAGGAAGGCATCGACGGTCTGGTGCACGTCTCCGATCTCTCCTGGACCCAGCGGGTCAAGCACCCGTCGGAGCTCTACCAGAAGGGTGACGAGGTCGAGGCCGTGGTGCTCAACATCGACTTCGACGGCGAGAAGCCCAAGGTCTCGCTCGGCATCAAGCAGCTGGTTCCGGATCCGTGGGATCGCATCCCCTACGACTACCCGGTCGGCAAGATCGTCGAGTGCAAGGTCATCAAGGTGCTCGACTTCGGCGCCTTCGTGGAGATCGAGAAGGGCGTAGAGGGTCTCATCCACGTCTCCGAGTTCTCCGAGGATCGCGTGGAGGATCCCAAGCAGTTCGTGAAGGTGGGCCAAAGCCTGAAGGCCGAGATCATCGGGGTCGATACCGCCGAGCGGAAGATCGGCCTGTCGTTCCGCGGCGCCACCCGCGCCGAGGAGCTGGCCGACGCGCAGGGCTTCTCGGGCGGCGCGCCGACCGCGACGCTGGGCGATGTCATGCGTGACAAGCTGGCGGCCCTGGGGGCGCAGGTCTCGGGCGGCAGCCAGAAGAAGAACAAGAAGGCCGAGGCCGAGGCCGACAGCGACGACGACCAGAGCTAACCGCCCTGATCGCCCCAGCATAGGACCCGTGATGATGATCTTTCCGGAAGGCGATCGCGGCGCCGGAGCGCGCATCGCGAGCGGGTCCAAGCACCGGGAGGCGCGGCTCTGCGGCGTCGGCGCCCAGCGGGGTGAGCCCGCGAGGGGGGACACCCCCTCGCGAGCGGCGAAGCCGCGTCAGTGACAACCCCAGGGACGCGCACGCTGGCGTGGCTGCGCCAGTTTGCCAAGCTCTGGGGCTTCGCGCTGTTCTGCGTTCTTGTCGTCTTCATCTTTCGGGAGGTCGTCCTCCCGTTTCTGTTCGCCATTCTGGTGGCGTACATCCTGGCGCCGCTGGTCGACCGCTTCAGCCGGCTGCGCGTGGGGGGCAAACCGTTCCCCCGCGCGGCCGCGGTGATCATCCTCTACGTCAACATCATCGCGGCCCTGAGCCTGTTCATCGGCTACTTCGTGCCGAAGCTCTCGGGCGACTTCGCGCGCCTCTTTCGTGAAGCGCCGGAGCTGTTCGCCAAGGCGAACCGCGAGTGGCTGCCGCGCGCCGGCGCCTGGGTGGACCACCACTTCGGGCCCGAAGCCTCGCAGGGGGAGGGGAGCGAGGACGTGATCACCGGGCCGGTGACGCCATCGCCTCCGCGCGGCATCGTGCTGGAGCCGCTGGCGGGCGGCCGCTTTCACGTCGATCTCGACGCGCTGTCGTTCGAGCTGCGCCCCACCGGCGACGGTCGTTACCTGCTGGCGCCACAGCACGCGGAAGAGAGCCTGCCCCGCGGCGGAAAGTGGGAGCGGTCAATCAAGCAGTGGCTCTCCGAGCGGGTCAAGTCGACCGAGGGGGAGAGCCAGCGCGCGCTCGAGTACGGCAAGAAGTTCATCGGCGCCGTCGTGACCGGGATCGGGCGGCTTTTCCTGGTTTTGATGGTGGCGGCCTTCATCCTGGTCGACCTGGGTCGCATCCAGGAGTTCCTGCGCTCTCTGGTGCCGGACCAGTACCAGGGCGACTACGATCGGATCGCGGCCGGGATCGATCGCGGCCTGGCCGGGGTCATCCGCGGGCAGCTGCTCATCTGCAGCATCAACGGCGCGTTCACCTACGTCGGCCTCTGGCTGTTCCATGTGAAGTACGCGCTGCTCCTGGCGGGGATCGCCGCCACCATGAGCCTGGTTCCGATCTTCGGCTCGATCATGTCGTCCGTTCCGATCGTCGCCATCGCGCTCATCTCCTCGGGGACTTTCGATCTCCGCCAGGGGTTGTTCGTGCTGGGATGGATCATCGGCATCCACCTGCTGGAGGCGAACTTCCTCAACCCGAAGATCATGGGCGACGCGGCCAAGATCCACCCCGTGCTGGTGGTGTTCGCGCTGATCGCGGGCGAGCACAGCTACGGTCTGGTGGGCGCGCTGTTCGCGGTCCCGGTCGCCTCGATCATCCAGACGATCTTCATGTACTACCGCCGCCGTCCGCGCGCGATCATCCCGCTCTCGTCGACGCCGACCGAGGCGGGACCCGTCTAGAGCGGCGACACGTGCGGCGCGCGATCCGGCCCGGCCACCAGCGCGGCGCGATCGGGGATCTCGCTCCAGCCGGGGCGGCTGGCGACGGCGCGGTCGGCCTCGACGATCAGCGCGCGCAGCCCTTCGTGGCGGACGCGCCGATCGGCCCGGCCGGGATCGGTCTTGGCCTGGCAGACGGGGCAGTCGGAGATCCCCTCGACGCTGAGGTAGCGCATCGGGAAGCCGGCGCCGGTCGCGACGAAGCAGCGGCCGTTGGTGGCGGCCAGCGCCACCTGCAGCGGCGGCGCGCCGTCGTTGGCCAGCAAGCGGTCGACGAACGCCAGGCTGTTGCGCAGCGCCGCCTGAACCGCGACCGGTGAGGGCGTGGGTTGATCGAGAATCCCGGCGTCGTGCAGGAAGGCCAGGAAGAGATGAAACAGGTGCTCGCTGGCCGAGCGGCCGCGGATGTTGCGGCGCAGGAACGACGGCGTCCCCTCGATGATGCGCTCGCGGATCGCCTCGAACGGCGCCTCGTCGATCTCGGCGATCGAGCCGAACAGCCACGAGCGGAAGCGGAAGGGATCGGCGTCCTCGGCCAGCGTGCTGCCGTCGCGGCCCAGGCCCACACGCCCCACCAGCGCCTCGGCGCGCGTGTCGCGCACGAGGTTGTAGAGATCGACCTCGACGGTCTCCGCGCGCGGCCGCTTCTGCAGCAGCACGTCCCCGCCCTGGACGAAGCCGAGCCCGTACCCCTCGGGCAGGCCCGCCTGTCCACGCACGTAGAGCGCGAGACGCGCCGAGAACAACGCGCAGGCGAGGTTCTCTGGCTCGTTTCCGAAATAGGCGACGAGGTGCCTCACGACGACTTTAGAAGTATACGGAGGCTTCCATGAAAATCACGGAGATCTACAGCAGCATTCAGGGAGAAACGCAGTACGCGGGTCTCCCTTGCACGCTCGTCCGCACGACGGGCTGCGATCTCCGATGCGGGTACTGTGACAGCGCGTTCGCCTTCCAGGGCGGCCGCGAGCTGAGCGTCGACGACATCGTGCGCGAGGTGGGACGGCTGGGTGCGCCGCTGGTCTTGCTGACCGGCGGCGAGCCGATGCTCCAGCGCGAGATGCCGACACTCGCCGCCCGCCTCCTCGATGTCGGCCACCGTGTCATGATCGAGACCTCCGGCGCACATCCGCTCGACAAGCTGCCGGCCGAGGTGGTGCGGGTGGTGGACGTGAAGACGCCGGCCTCCGGCGAGTCGCACCGCATGCGCTGGGAGCTGCTGACCTCGATGCGCCCGCAGGACGCGGTCAAGTTCGTCCTGGCGGACGAGCCCGACTATCGGTGGGCGTGCGACGTTGTGCGCACGCATGAGCTGGGTGGCCGGACGGAGGTGCTGTTCTCACCCGTCCACGGGCAGCTGGACCCCAAGGATCTGGTGGCCTGGATCCTCCGTGACAGAGTTCCGGCGCGACTCAATCTCCAATTGCACAAGTACGTCTGGGATCCGGAAGCCAGGGGCGTATGAGCCTTAGAAAACGGCTACTTACTAGCGGACTCCAAAGTTCCAAGATAAGATATTTCAATTGACAGGGCTCGCCGCACCCTGTTAGGTTGAAAACGCTTTTAGGCAGTAACTGTCCAAAAACGTTAAAGAAATCTCGTCAAGGAGACGAGTGCTGGAGAGTCCCGACTCCATGGACAACGAGCACTTTGGAAACTGCCTCCGCCGGGCCAGAGAAGAAAAATCTCTGACGGTTGGTGACGTCTCAGCGACGACCAAGGTCCCCCGCACGGCGATCGAGCTGTTGGAGGCGGGCTCGCTCCATGGCCTGCCGGCGCACGTGTTCGTTCGTGGCTTCATTCGTTCGTATGCCAAGGCGGTCGGCATCGCGGAAGCCGGACCGCTGGGCCTGTTCGACCGGGCCGTCAACCGAGAGAGCGAGGCGGAGCGCGCGAAGTCGGCCAGCCCCGTCGTCGACCCCAGCCTGGCCGGCGGCGTCGTCGACGAGGACGAGGCAGGCCGCCGTCGCGGCCTCGGGCTGGCGGTGTTCGTCATCATCCTGGTGCTGATCGCGACGATCACGCTGTCGCTGTTGTTGCGCCGTCCGCCGCAGTCGGGCGAGGGGCTCTCGCTCCAGCGCGCGACGCCGGGCAAGATGGTAGCGCCGCCGTCGGCGCCGCCGGTTGATTCGCTGGCCTGAGAGTCCGGGACCCGACGCGGGTCGCGATCGCCGCATCGCGGGAGGTTCGGAACCCGTCCGCGGGTTCTGAGGTAGATCGCGTGCGGGAGGATGGGCTCCGCCCATCCGAGCGCATCGCGGGAGGTTCGGAACCCGTCCGCGGGTTCTGAGGTAGATTCGTCGCGTGGCTGGCTTGTCGACGCCCGCGATCGTCCTGCGCGCCGTGAGCTACGGCGACGCCGACCGTATCGTGACCCTGTTCGGCCGCGACACCGGCCGGCTGTCGGCGCTGGCGCGCGGCGCTCGCAAGAGCCAGCGCCGCTTTGCCGGCGGCCTGGGGCTGGTCGCCGTCGGGGTGGCGGCGCTGCGCGAGCGGGCGGGCGCCGACCTGCTGACGCTGGAGAGCTTCGACGTCACGTCGACGCACGTCGAGCTGGGGGCCGACGTGGCGCGGATGGCCCACGCCGCGTACGCCGCCGAGCTGGTGTCGAAGCTCTGCGCCCCGCGGCAGGTCGAGCCCGGCGTGTATGACGGGCTGCTCGCGTTCCTCGACTGTCTCGAGTCCCAGGGCGCCAGCGCCGAGCGCCTCCGCGTGTTCGAGCTGCGGCTGCTGGGGACGCTCGGCTTCGGCCCCGTCGTCGATCGCTGCGCGGCCTGCGGCGACGCCGCGGCGACCGCCTACCGGTGGGACCCCGATCGGGGCGGCGCGCTCTGTACGGCCTGCGCGCGGGGCGGGCGGCCCATCACGTCGGAGGCGCGGCGGGCGTTGGGGCATCTGGCGACGGTTTCGCTGGCGGCCGCCGCGCACGAATCGCTGCCGCCCGATGTCAACCGCGACTGCCGGGAGGCGCTCATGGAAATCATCAACCATCACATCAACGGTCCGCTGAAGTCCGTCGAGTTCATTGCCAAGCTGAGCGCGGCGTCGGGAGGTCGGCCGTGACGCCGGCGTCGCTGGGCATCCGCCACGTGGCGCTCACCGTCGGTGATCTCGAAGCCGCCGAGAAGTTCTGGGTCGAGGTCATGGGATATGTCGTCGAGTGGCGCCCGGATCCCGACAACGTCTACCTGCACGGCGGGCGCGACAACCTGGCGCTGCACCGGGGTGAGCCGGGCGCCGGCGGGCAGCTGGACCACATCGGCCTCGCCGTGCCCGCGCCCAGTGACGTGGACGCCTGGGCGGCGCACCTGGAAGCGCACGGCGTGACGCTAAAAACGCGTCCCAAGACCCACCGCGACGGCTCCCGATCGATCTACTTCCACGGCCCCCAAAACCTGCTGCTCCAGATCATCCATCACACGCCGATCTCAGCGGGACCCTGAGAGGGTCCCGCGCCCCCCGCGATGGGGACGGTCAGGCACAGCCTGCCCGTCCCCCACGCGATCGACGTGAGCGGCGTCTTCGATTAGATTCTCGGCCCCCATGCCCGCCTCGTCACTGGAACAGATCGTCAGCCTCGCCAAGCGCAGAGGGTTCGTTTTCCCGTCATCGGCCGTTTACGGCGGCCTCGGCAGCACCTGGGACTACGGTCCGCTGGGCGTCGAGCTGAAGAACAACGTGAAGCGCGCCTGGTGGCGCTCGGTCGTCTACGAGCGCGACGACATGGAGGGGCTGGACGCGGCCATCCTGATGAACCGTCTGGTCTGGAAGTATTCCGGCCACGAGGCGACGTTCTCGGATCCGATGACCGACTGCCGGGCGTGCAAGTCGCGCCCCCGCGCCGATCACATCTTCGTCGCCCAGAAGGGGCGCGACCCGAAGGGGATCGACGAGATCAACGCGGCCATCGCGGCCAAGGAGCTCAAGTGCCCGAAGTGCGGGTCGACCGACCTGACGCCGGCCCGCCCGTTCAACCTGATGTTCCGCACCACCGTCGGCGCCGTCGACACCGGTGACGACTCGGGTCTGGCCTACCTCCGGCCGGAGACGGCGCAGGGAATGTTCGTCAACTTCGGCAACGTGCTGGACACCATGCGCCGCAAGCTGCCGTTCGGCATCGCCCAGATCGGCAAGGCGTTCCGCAACGAGATCACGCCCGGCAACTTCACGTTCCGCACGCGTGAGTTCGAGCAGATGGAGATCGAGTACTTCGTCAAGCCGGGCGAGGACGAGGCGGCGCACCAGGCCTGGATCGACGCCCGGACCAAGTGGTACGCCGATCTGGGGATGCGCCCGGAGAACCTGCGCCAGCGCGAGCAGGAGAAGCACGAGCTGGCCCACTACGCCAAGCGCACCGTCGATCTGGAGTACCGCTTCCCGATGGGGTGGAGCGAGCTCGAGGGCATAGCCAACCGGACCGACTTCGACTTGAAGGCGCACAGCCGCAGCCCGGAGAACCCGGACGCCGTCGGCGAGCTGCGCTACTTCGACCAGGAGAAGAAGCAGCACATCGTCCCGTACGTCATCGAGCCGTCGGCGGGCGCCGATCGCGCCACGCTGGCCTTTCTCTGCGACGCCTACGACGAGTCGCTGGTCAAGGAGCCGCCGGCCGAGGAGATCGCCAAGCTGCGCGAGCTGGTCGGCAGCTTCGCCAAGTCGGTCGAAAAGCGGGACCCCAAGGTGATGGAGCCGGCCGTGAAGGAGCGCCTCCTGGCCGCGGCCGAGAGGGTGGCGGCGGGGCTTCCGGGAACCCTGCCGGACCTGCTGGCGCTCTCCGACGACGCCGAGGCCAACCGGATCGAGCTGTTCAAGAAGGTGCGCGGCGCCGCGGAGAAGCTCGGCGAGGAGCACACCCGCACCGTCCTGCACCTGCACCCGCGCCTGGCGCCCATCACGGTGGCGGTCTTCCCGCTGAAGAAGAACGAGCCGCGCCTGGTGGAGACCGCCCGCAACATCAAGCACGAGCTGCAGCGGGCCGGCCTGCGCGCCGTGTACGACGACACGGGCGCTATCGGCAAGCTGTACCGCCGCCAGGACGAGATCGGGACCCCGTTCTGCATCACGGTCGACTTCCAGAGCCTGGAAGACCAGACCGTGACGGTGCGTGACCGCGACACCATGACCCAGGAACGGGTGCCGGCCGCGGAGGCGCCGAACACGCTGCGCGCGAAGGTCGCGTAATGCCCTAAAAACTCTTCCGCTGGGAAGGGGCTCAGGGTAAATAAGCGCCCATGCCTAGCGTCACCAAGAACCGCCCCGCGAAGTCGTCCCTGAAGTCCCAGTTGAAGTCGAAGGTCACGAAGCTGAAGAAGGTCGGGAAAGCGCTCCTGGCCCGAAACGGCAAGAACGGCCACAGCAACGGGATCGCGCTCGGCGCCAAGACGATCGTCAAGGGCGCCGCCGCCAAGCAGGCGGTGGTCAAGGGCGGCAAGGTGGGCAAGCGGGTCTACTTCTTCGGCGGCAACAAGGCCGAGGGCAACAAGGAGATGAAGAACCTCCTGGGCGGCAAGGGCGCGAACCTGGCCGAGATGGCCAACATCGGCCTGCCGGTCCCCCCCGGCTTCACGATCACCACCGAGGTCTGCACGGAGTTCTACGCCAACGGCAAGAAGCTCCCCAAGCAGCTGGACGCCGACCTGCGCGCGAACGTGGCCCGGATGGAGAAGCTGGTGGGCGCCAAGTTCGGCGACCCGTCGAACCCGATGCTGGTCTCGGTCCGCTCGGGCGCGCGGGCCTCGATGCCGGGCATGATGGACACGATCCTCAACCTCGGCCTGAACGACAAGACGGCGGCCGGCCTGGCCGCCAAGTCGGGCAACGAGCGGTTCGCCTACGACAGCTACCGCCGCTTCATCGCCATGTACGGCGACGTGGTGCTCGGCCTCAAGCCGGAGAAGAAAGAGGATCACGATCCGTTCGACGAGATCCTCGACCACAAGAAGAAGGCCCTCGGCGTCAAGCTCGACTCCGACCTGCCGGCCGAGGCCCTGAAGGAGCTGGTCGTGGAGTTCAAGGCGGAGATCAAGAACCGCCTGGGCGTCAACTTCCCGGACGATCCCTACGAGCAGCTGGAAGGGGCCATCAAGGCCGTGTTTCGCTCCTGGCGCAACGACCGCGCCGATCTCTACCGCCGCCTGAACGGCATCCCGGTGGAGTGGGGGACCGCGGTCAACATCCAGGCCATGGTGTTCGGCAACAAGGGCGGCGACTCGGCGACGGGCGTCTGCTTCACGCGCGA
>CAZTZM010000388.1:0-32913 GCA_964618005.1 uncultured Myxococcales bacterium | reverse complement strand
TCATGCCGCCGCTGCCCCCGTTCGCGGTCGACCCGCCGGTTGCGTCGCTGCCCCCGGTCGCGGAGGCGCCGCTCGCCCCGCCCGCGTTCGTCGCTCCCCCGCCGCCAGACTCACCCGTCGACGAGCCGACGCCGCACGCGGTTAGGAACCCCGCCAGCCCCAATGTGAGGAAGCACCTGCGCGCATCAAAGGACGTCGTCAAATCGGACCTCCGGAGGTCGGGGTAACCCCCGTACAACCCAAAGGGCGGGAGGACGGCAGAACCTTTCGAGAAACGCCTCTGTGGCTGATGCTATGTTCAGTGTCTGCGGAGGCCGCTGTTGTTGAAGCCCGCTTCGTCCGTTGCGATCGGAGCCGGCCCCGCCTAGATCACTGGAATGGGCCAGCAGTCTGGTGGTGGAAACCTCTACGAGGTCCTCACGGAACGGCGAGGAGACCTCATCATTCGCTGGAGCGAGAGGCTACGCGGCGGCGCGGTCGCGGTGCCGATGTTGCGCGCCGAGCTTCTCGATCACATGCCGGCCTTCATCGATGAAGTCATCCGCGCGCTCTATCCGGACGCCGTCCCGTTGCCTCCCTCGAGCGCCAACGCGGAGGAGCACGGAGAGCAGCGTCTGCGTCTGGGCTTCGACGTCGCCGAGGTCATCCGCGAGTACGGCGCGCTTCACGAATGCATCCTTCAGATCGCCGGCGAGGCGGAGCTGGTCGTCAGCTTGCGCGATCAGGAGGTGGTCGCGCGACTCCTGAACGCCGGGATCGCCGACGCGGTCCTCCAGTACGTGAAACATCGCGATCTCGAGCTCCAGAGGCAGGCCTCGGAACACCTGGGCTTCATCGCGCATGAGCTGCGAAATCCGCTGGGCGCCGCCCAGCTGGCCTTTCGCCTCCTGCGTGGCGAGCTCAAAGAGAGTCGAACCGTGGAGAGACTCGACCGAAACCTTCGCCAGACGGCCGATATGATCGACAGCGTGCTCAGTCACGCTTCGCTGAAGATGGGCGTCGCTCCCAGGCTGACGCCCATCATCGTGGAGAACCTCCTACACGAAATCGAGGGTGACGCGGAGCTGGACGCGCGCAACAGGACAATCGAGGTCGTCGTCTCGGCGCCGAAGGATCTGGTGATCCAGGCGGACCCACGGCTGCTCAGGTCTGCCATCTCCAACCTGCTGCAGAACGCGCTCAAGTTCAGTCGAGAGCGCTCGAAGGTCACGTTGACCGCCATGCGGGCGGACAATCGCGTGACGATCGAGGTCGCCGACGGTTGCGGCGGCCTGCCCCCGGGGAAGGCGGCAGAGCTTTTCACCCCGCTGGTGCAGCGAGGCGAAGATCGGAGCGGTTTCGGCCTGGGCTTGGCCATCGCGCTGCAAGCGGCCGAGGCGCACAACGGAACCATCAAGGTCCGCGACGTTCCCGGCGTCGGGTGCGTGTTCGTCATCGACCTTCCCAGCAGCGGGTGAGCGGCGCCCGACATTGACTTCGTCCCTGGCGACGGCACGTTACCGCGGTGAGACGCGCCGAAGGGGAGCCACATCCCGGACGGTCGACCGAGGCGGCCGTTCGCCAGGCCATAGGGCGCGTTCAGCCGTGGGCTGATCGGGCGGCACGATAGGTTATGTGGCGAAGGGGCTGGTCTTCATTCTGGTCGGCGCGCTGGCCGTCGCGGCCGCAGCTGGTCTCGGCGGCGAGGCCACGTCGCCGCTTCGGAACGTGATGCCGGGGGAGCGCCAGCCGTGAGCACGCCGAGCCCGGAGCTTCGCCCGTCGCAGGTGACGCTCAAGACGGTCGTGACGATCTCGTGTGGGGCCCTTCTCGTGGCGGCCACCGTGGCGGCCTTGGCCCGCGCGCGGGTCGCCGTGGCGCTGGCCGGCGCCGCGCTGATGATCGCCATCACCTTGGAACACGCCGTCAGGATCCTGCAACGTCGAGGCTTCAAGCGGGCGCTCGCCATCGTCACGGTGGTGCTCGGCGGCCTGGCCGTGCTGGTCGGGCTCGGGTTTACCGTCGTCCCGCCCGCCATCGTGCAGGGACAGGAGCTGGTTCACAATGCACCCCGGTTCGTTCGAAGCGTTCGCGAAAGCCGGGTCTTTCGGGCCGTCGACGCCCGCTTTCACGTGGCCACGCGCCTGCAGAACGTGGAGCGCCAGCTGCCCGAGACCCTGGCGGGAAACGCCAGCCCGATCCTGAACGCGCTCGGCGGCGTGCTGCGCCTGGTCGGCGCGGCCATCACGATCGCCGTGCTCGCCATATTCATGCTCATCTTCGGCAACCCGTTGATCGAGGCGGGGCTGGCCGAGGCGCGGCCTGAGCTGCGCCCGATCTACACCCACGTGCTCGAGAAGATTTACCAGTCGACCGGCGGCTATTTGGGCGGGGTGCTCGTCATCTGCCTGATCAACGCGACGGCCACCACGTCCTTCCTCGCGATCGATCGCGTCCCCTTCTTCCTTCCGCTCGGGCTCCTGTCGGGATTGTCGAGCATGGTTCCCTACGCCGGCCCTTTCGTCACCGGCACGACGATCACGCTCATTGCCTTCTTCACCGGCGGGGTCTGGCACGGGATCGCGAGCGTCATCTACTTCATCGTCTACGGTCAGGTCGAAGGGAACGTTCTCGGCCCCCTGATCTTTCGCCGCGCGGTCCACGTCAACCCGCTGATCGTGACGCTGTCGATTCTGTTCTTCGGCGAGATCGCCGGAATCACGGGCGCGATCGTCGCCGTCCCGGTCGCGGCCACGTTACAGATCGTGGTGCGCGAGCTGCTGAGGATCCGGCGAGAGCGCCTGGCGACTGCGCCGACCGCGGCCTCCCGGTGAGCATGTCGATCGAGCAGCGTCAGACGAGCGGCGGATTGGGCCGATGCTCTCGATGAACCGGGATCTTCCTCTCCCGAGGCCAGCCGGGCGGGAACGCATGCGTTCTCGACCAGGTCGGCCCCCTCGTTCAGCGCCAGGATCGGCCTGGCGTGGCGGTGTTGGGAGAGAACGCGCGGCAAACGTAGGAACGGTTTCAGACCAGGGAAGGCGCGCTTCGCTCGCTTCAAGGAGAGAACGAGGCGGTAGCCGTGGCCGCGCGCTCCGCCTCCGTTAACAGCTCTCGGGCGTCGGGCGTCGAGCGGACGGCGAGGTTCCTCCGCGCGAGGTCCAACGCGCGCTCGGGGTCGCCGCCGGCGTGAAGGAAGAACCGCGCGGCGTGGTCGTAGAACGCCGCGGGGTGCCGCGCGACGAGCCTCTGGTATTCCAGCGTCGCTCGCTTCACCAGCCGGTCGCCGTCGTCGGGGCGATGCGTCTGGCGGTAGAGCGCGCCGAGCTGCCCCACGTACTCGGGATCGTCAGTCCCAGCGACCAGCGGCTCGAGTAACTGGCGGGCCCGCTCGAGGCCGTCCGGGTCGCCGAAGGCGGCCGCCAGCCCAGCCAGATGCCCGGCTGCAGCGGCGTATCGAGGCAGGCGTGCCAACGCCGACTCGAAGAGGGGCCGTGCCCGATCGGATCGCCCGGCGCTTTCCCACATGTGCCCTTCCTGAAACTCGAGCCAGGCCACCGCGAACGGTGAGACGTCGGTGTAATGCGACCGCGCGGCGACGAAGGCGGCGGCGGCACGCGGATAGTCGTGCTTGTCCGCCAATGCGCCAGCCTCGGCCGCAAAGGTGTTGAAACTCGGCCGGACGCGCCGCCAGGCACGCAGCTGGACGAGCGCCTGGTCGATATCCCCTGTGGCTTGGCAGATACCGATCCGCAAATGCTCGACCGCGTCCGGATCGGCCTGCAGCGCTGCAGCGCGATCGAGCTCGCCGCGAGCCGCGACGAACTCGTGAAGAGCGGACAGGCTGCGAGCTCGGAGCAAGTGGGCTTCACCTTCTTGGGGCGCCGCCGCGAGGACTTGCTTGGTGAGCGCCTCGATCTCGTCATAGCTGGCGAGCTTTCCGAAGAACTGGGCCTGCTGGAGCAGCAGCTCGACCAGAGCGCGAGTCCGGCGCAAATTCTTTGGCTGCGCGGCATGCTGTTTTTCAGCCTGAGCCAGCTCAGCCAGGAAGTTATGCGTGGCGATCTCACCGCTGGTGGTCTTGAGCGTGGGGTAAGCGGCCTCTTCCACCGGGGCCGGGGCCGGTGGTGGAGCGGCGCGCCCGCATCCCACGACCAAGGCCGCCGCGAACGACGCCAGTCTCCCGAGAGCGCGCGGGTCGATCACGGCAGCCATTGTCGCGATCCCGGTAGCCTAGCTTGGTGGCGCGAGGAAGGGGAAAGTCGCGGTCTGGGCCGAGACCTTGTCGTCGGCGCTCACCCCGTCCGTGACGCCGGTGGTCATGCCGGTTGCGAGCACGGAGTAGCTCACGTCGATGACGTCTTCGGTGAGGGTCCGCCCACCACAGTCGGTGTTCGGGATGATGCCGGTCGCGTTGGCCTCGACGCCCAGGTAGGTCGTGCAGGTGGCCGAGCTCGTGTCGAGGTAGAGCTGATCGTCGAGGAGCACGTCCGCCAGCGGCTTGTACCGCGTCGCGTCCGTCTTGGTCTTGTCGGCGGCGAACTGGTTGCCGCAGATCATGTCCAGCCCGTCGAAGACGGCCAGGTTGGCTTCGAACGCCGTCTCGAACATGGTCGCGGCTGCAGCCGGCGTGGAGGCGTTGTACATGTCCTGCTTCGAGCCGTGCGTCGTCGCGTTGTTGTCGAAAGGATCGGTGATCGCGGTGTTGATGGCGGGACGGCCCAGCCGGTCGATCTGCGCGCCGAGCGCCGGCGGGCCGCCGGCACCCCCGGCGTTACCGGCGCCGCCCGTGCCGCCCGTGCCGCTTCCCCCCGCGCCGGCTTGGCCGCCGTCGGACTTGTTGCCGCCGCCGCTGGAACAGGCCGCCAGCAGGAGCGCCGGAAGGCCGATGACCATCGCCAGAATCGTCGATTTGTTGGACATGTTCGATTTCCCTTTTGTCGTCTGGGGTGGTCGCATTAGCTGCGCTGGTTGGTGCTGGCCCACACCCCGAGGAACTTTCCGCCGGGGGTGACGAGCGCCGTGTCCACTTCGATGACGATGCTCTGGACGTTCTGGCCCGCGAAGTCATTGGCGGGCGCGGCGCCGGCCGTGCCGTGGGCGAGCTGACTGACGAGCGCCGTGGCCGTCGCCGTGTCGAGCGTCGGGCAGCCCGAGGTATCGAAGGTGAGCGTGGGAGCGGCGGTGGCGACCGCGGCCGTAGCGGCCTTGAAGCCGGTCAGGTTGAAGAAGAAAGGATCGTCTCGGAGACCCGCGAAGACCTTGGTCTTCCCGCTGGCGCTGGTGATCCCGGTCGTCGCGCTGGCATTGCCGGTGACCATCTCACCACTCCCGACCCAGCAGGTGATCGTCTGTGCGGCGTCGAACCCGCAGATGATGTTGGTCGCGGTGGCGGCCCCGCCGAACGTGGCCGACGAGTTCAGATGGAACACGTACAGCACCTGATCCGAGAACATCGTCCCCGCAGGGGCATTGGGATAGACGTCCATGACGAGCTCCACCTTGCTCTTGTCGGCGGACATCCAGGCATAGATGTCGGTGATGTCGGCCGCCGGATCAGCCGTCGCGGCCGGACCATCTTTGTGGTCGGCGGCGTGCAACTTCAGGCCGAGCGCCGCGCCGACGAGGAAAACCCCGATCCCGATTGTCCAGGTCACTCTCTTCATGTGGTCCTTTCGTCGCCAACGGCGACTCGCCTTTAGGTGTAGGCCCTACCAGTAGTCACCGACCGCAACGCGCGGAAGCCGGGCCCCGATCTCTGACGAAGTTTCAGGGTTGGCCTTAGTGGGCGGCCAGCCGGGCAACCAGCCAGACGGTTCCGAAGGCCCCGATCAGGCCCGAGCCGAGCTGAAGACCCCAGCGTTCGAACCGGCGCGGCGCGCGGCGCGCGGCTGCTTCGATGACCGGGAAGGTCACGGCCAGGACCAGGAGCTGCCCCAGTTCGACGCCCAGGTTGAACGACAGCAAGGAGAGCACGAGGCCACGTCGGGGAAGGCCAATCTCCTGCAGGACAGAGGCGAATCCGAGACCGTGGATCAGGCCGAACCCGAACACCAGGAGCCATCGATGCTGGGGCGGCCGCGGAACCAGGTTCTGGAACCCGACCGTGGCGACGGAAAACGCGATCGCCGGCTCGACCCAGCGGGTAGAAATCCAGCCGGGACGAAGGGCCTGCAGGATGAGGGTGAGCGAGTGAGCGACGGTGAAGGCGCTGATCACCTTCACCGTTTTCCCGAGCGCCTGTTTCATCGAGGCGGCCGCGGCTTCCGATCGCGCGGTCGTTCGACGGCTGAGGGCCGCGCCGAGAAGGAGCGCCATCAGGAACGAGAGGTGATCGTAGCCGGTGAGGATATGAATGATCCCGAGGCGGAGATAGATCGCGGCGGCTCGCCACGACGAGGGCTCCTCGCCAGGCCCGAGGACGATCTGCCGGAATCCCTCGCGGAACACCACCGTGGATGTCGCGGCGGCCAGCGCCAGCCGGGTGAAGCTCTGGTGAAAGCGATCCGACTCGAAGAAGAGGTCATATCGGAGTCGGAGCGAGCCGTCATGGCGCGGGCATCGGAATCGCTGAACGAAGATCAGCGTCGGCTCCGACCCGGCAGGATCGGGTCCCAGCGACGAACCGGCGGGCGAGCAGTCCTCGTCGCCGACGCGGACATGTAGTCCGGCGCGAAGGTAGCTCTCGGCGTCGTCGCGCGACCAGCGCCCGGAGCCCGGCCTCGGGCGCAGCGCGAAGGCGAGATCGCTCACCCGGACGCGCAGGCGCCAGCCGATTACCTCCGCTTCCCCGGCCGGGGCTGCGCGGGAGATCTCTCCGAACGTCGCCGACTGCTGGTGAGCGTCGGCCAGGTGAGGCGCCTGCAGGAAGCCGATCACGGCCACGACGAGGGTGCCCCGCGTGAGGCAAGGGCCGCATGTCGTCGCGCGGGACATCGAAGAGAGGATGCTCCGTCCGGGAGCGAAAACCGAGCGGGCGGACTGGCCCGGGCTACGGTTCCTGGGGTCGCGCTGGTGGTCCTATGGCGAGCCCGTGAGCCACCGCGAAGCGGAGCATGTCAGCGGATGTCCGGACGCCCAGCTTGCGTCCGATATTCAGACGGTGCGTGTCGACGGTCTTGGGGCTGATGAAGAGGTTGCGGGCGACCTCTCGGGAACCATCCCCAGCCAAGAGCAGGCGAAAGATTTCGCGCTCTCGACGAGACAAGCTCGCCAGTAGGCCGTCGTTGCCGGAGTTTGGCGTCGTGGCTCGGATCCGGGCGGCCATGCGGGGCGACATGTAGTTCCCGCCTTTCGCCACGATCGTGATCGCCTCGAGGAGGTCGGCGGTCGACTGTTCCTTGAGACAGTATCCCTGGACGCCGGCAGAGAGCGCGTCGGTGGCCGCGAATTCGTCTTGAAACGCCGTGAAGATCAGCACCCGGGACTCGATCCCCAGACGGCGAAGCGCCCGCACCAGCTCGACACCGCTCCCATCCTCCAGCGAGAGATCGACCAACATCATGTCTGGCACGCACCGCTCGACAAATCTGAGCGTATCTCGAATGCTGGCTGTCCCCCCAACGACCTCGAGCTCCGGTTGGGCATCGAGGACGACGCCCAACGCATCGCGCAGGCTCGGATGGTCGTCGACGATGAGGAGTCGGATCAAGGATGCCGCCGCTGACGAACATCGGGCTGGGATCTCGAAAGGCAAGGGCCCAGGTACGAGAGAGCCGGCCGGACCGGTCGGAGCTGGCCGCTACTCGGTGGCCGGGATGACGGCCCGCTGGCGCTCCCCGGCGCTGGGAGGGGTGCCGGCGCCGATAACGCCCTCCGGCAGCTCCGTTGCCGCCACGTCGTGCCGCACCAGGCGCTTCCGGGCCGCGCGAAGCGCCACGTAGAAGACGGGCGTCAGGATCAGGCCGAAGAAGGTGACGCCGATCATGCCGGAGAAGACCGTCACGCCCATCGCGCGCCGGACCTCGGAGCCCGGGCCCGTCAGCAACATCAGCGGGATGACGCCGGCGATGAAGGCGACCGAGGTCATGACGATCGGCCGCAAGCGCAACCGGCAGGCTTCGATCGCCGCCTCGAAGGCGGTCTTCCCTTGCAGCTCCAGCTCGCGGGCGAACTCGACGATCAAGATCGCGTTCTTGGTGGCGAGGCCGGTCAGCACGACCAGGCCGATCTCCACGAAGATGTTGCGGTCGCCGCCCGAGAGGTGCACGCCGAAGAGCGCCGCCAGGATGCAAAGCGGGACGATGAGCAGGATCGCGAGCGGCAACACCCAGCTCTCGTAGAGCGCGGCCAGCACCAGGAAGACCAGCAGCACCGAGAGCGGAAACACCACCAGGTTGGCGCGCCCTTCGGTCACCTGCTGAAAGCTGAGGTCGGTCCACTCGAACTTGAACCCGGGGGGCAGGGCGGCGGGCGCGAGGGCGGTGATGGCCGCGATCGCCTGCTCGGACGACATCCGGGCCGGGTCGGCGGCGCCGATCAGATCGGCGGCCGGGAAGCCGTTGTAGCGCACCACCGGATCGGGACCGAACGTGTGCTTGACCTGGACGACGCTGCCGATCGGCACCAGCTGCCCCGCCGCGTTGCGCGTGCGTAGCTCGCCGATCTGCTCGGCCCGCCCGCGGAAGCTGGCGTCGGCCTGGGCGATGACCTCGTAGCTGCGGCCGAAGCGGGTGAAGTCGTTGACGTACTCGGAGCCCAGGTAGACCTGCAGCGTCTCGAACAGGTCGGTCAGCGCGATGCCCTGCGCCTTGGCCTTCGTGCGGTCGATGGCCAGATCGAGCTGCGGCACGTTGGGCTGGTAGCTGGAGAACGGTGGGTACATCCCGGGCGTCTGCGCCACGGCCCCCTGCAGCGCCCCGATGGCGCCGGCCAGCTCGACGTCGCCGGCCGCGCTGCGATCCTCGAGATAGAGGGAGAAGCCCGCGCCCGTCCCCAGGCCGAGGACCGCCGGCGGCATGATCGCGAAGGCGAACCCGTTCTGCAGGCCGGCGAGCTTGGCGTTGATCTCGCCGGTGATCTGCTCGGCGCTGCGGGCCCGCTCCTCCGACGGACGCAGGGTCACGAAGATGGTGCCCGCGTTGGGCGTGTTCGTGAAGTGCATGGCATTGAGGCCCGGGAACTGGACGACGTGCGCCACGCCGGGGGTGTCCAGGATCCGCTTGCCAGCCTCGCGAACGACCGCCTCGGTCCGGTCCAGCGAGGCGCCCGCCGGCAGGTTGACGATGCTGAGCAGGTAGAGCTTGTCCTGCGTCGGCACGAAGCCGCCCGGCACCTTGTGGAACATGAACGCGGCCAGCCCGATGGTCACCAGGTACACGACGAAGGCCGGACCCCGGCGGCGGACCGAGACCCCGATGACCCTGGCGTAGGCGTCGCCGCTGCGCCGGAACGCGCGGTTGAACCCGCGGAAGAACCAGCCGGCGGCGGCGTTGATCGCCCGGGTCAAGCGGTCGGGCGGCGCCCCGTGCGGGCGCAGCAGGCGGGCCGCCAGGGCGGGGGAGAGGGTCAGCGAGTTGATCGCCGAGATCACGGTCGAGATGGCGATGGTGGCGGCGAACTGACGGAAGAACTGTCCAGTCAGGCCCCGCATGAAGGTCATCGGCACGAACACCGCGCACAGGACCAGCGCGACCGCGATGATCGGGCTCGAGACCTCCCGCATGGCCTGGTGCGCGGCGGCCTTCGGGGCCAGCCCCGCCTCGATGTTGCGCTCGACGTTCTCGACCACCACGATCGCGTCGTCGACCACGATCCCGATGGCCAGCACCAGCCCGAACAAGGTCAGCGTGTTGATCGTGAAGCCCAGCGCCAGCAGCGCGCCGAACGTGCCGACGATCGAGATCGGGACGGCCAGCAGCGGGATGATCGATGCCCGCCAGGTCTGCAAGAACAGCAGCACGACGATCACGACCAGCAGCGCGGCCTCCAGCAGCGTCTCGATCACGGAGTGAATCGACGCCGAGACGAACGCCGTGGGGTCGTAGGCGACGTCCCAGGTCAGGCCTTCCGGAAAGGATTTGGCCAGCTCGGCCATGCGGGCGCGGACCTGGTGCGAGAGCTCGAGGGCGTTCGAGCCGGGCGCCTGCAGGATGCCGATGCCGACGGCCTGCCGGTTGTCGAGCATCGCCCGCAGCGCGTAGGTGTTCGCGCCGAGCTCCAGGTGGGCCACGTCGCCCAGCCGGGTGATCTCGCCGTGGTCGCCGGTGCGAATCACGATCTGCTCGAACTCATGCTCCGAGACCAGACGCCCTGACGCGTTGATGGAGAGCAGGAAGTCCGCCGGGTGCGGCGTGGGCGGCGCCCCGAGCTGGCCCGCGGACACCTGGACGTTCTGCTCCCGGATCGCGCGCACCACGTCGCCGGCGGTCAGGTTGCGCGCGGCGACCTTGGTCGGATCCAGCCAGACCCGCAGCGCGTACTCGCCGCCGCCGATGGCGAGGACGTCGCCCAGGCCGGGGATCCGGCGCAGCTCGTCGACCACGTGCAGCTCGGCATAATTGCGCAGGTAGATCGCGTCGTAGCGATTGTCCGGCGACAGCAGGTGCACGAACAGCACCACGTTGGCGGACTGCTTCTGCGTGACGACGCCTTGCCGCCGGACGTCCTCGGGCAGCCGCGCCAGCGCCTGGGCGACGCGGTTCTGCACCTGGACCTGCGCGCTGTCCGGGTCGGTGCCCGGCCGGAAGGTGACGGTGAGCTGCATGGTGCCGTCGCTCGAGGAGACCGACTTCATGTACAGCATGTGCTCGACGCCGTTGATCGCCTGCTCGAGCGGGCCGGCCACGGTCTCGGCCAGGACCTTGGGGTTCGCGCCCGGGTAGCTGGCGTGCACCTGCACCGTCGGCGGCACGACCTCCGGGTATTCGCTGATCGGCAGCAGCGGGATGGCGATCGCGCCCGCCGTGAAGATGAGGATGGAGAGGACCGCCGCGAAGATGGGGCGGTCGACGAAGAACCGGGAGACGTTCACAGCGCCGCTCCCCGACCGGACTCCGCGCTCGCCGAGATCGGCGCGGCCACCGCCTTGCCCCCGGGGAAGACCTTCTGGATCCCGCTGACGATCAGGCGATCGCCGGCCTGGAGGCCCTCGGGGATGACGCGTAGCCCGTCGACCAGCCGGCCGAGCTTGACGTTGCGGCGCTCGACGGTGCCGGCCGGACCGAGCAGGTAGACGTAGCGGCGATCTTGATCGGTCAGGATCGCCTTGTCGTCGATGGCGACCGCCTTGATCGGCTTGCCCTCGCCCAGCCGGACGCGCGCGAAGAGGCCGGGCGTGAGACGCCGGTCCGGATTGGGGACGACGGCCCGCAGCCGGATGGTTCCGGTGGCCGCGTCGACCCGGTTGTCGACGAAGTCGATCTTCCCGGCGTGGGGATATCCCGGCTCGTCGTCCAGCCCGATCGCCACCGGCGCGTCCTGGGCGTGCGAGGCGTAGCGCAGGAAGGTCTGTTCGTCGCCGGTGAAGTAGACGTACACCGGATCGGCCGAGACGACCGTCGACAGCAGCGTCGGGGACGGGCCGGCGGCCACGTAGTCGCCGATCGAGACCAGGGCTTGTCCGCTGCGCCCCGCCAGCGGCGCCCGCACGTGGGTGAACTCGACGTCCAGCCGCGCCAGGTCGACGGCGGCGGCCGCCGCCCCCACGGCGGCCGTGGCCTGCGCGGCGGTGGAGACCGCGATGTCCCGATCGGCGCGGTTCATGGCCCCCTTCCCGAACAACAGCTCGGCGCGGGTCGACTGGGCGCGCGCCAGATCGGCGCGGGCTTGCGCGCCCGCCAGCTCGGCGGTCGCGCGCGCCAGGGCCGCCTGGTAGGGGCGTGCGTCGATCGTGAACAGCGTCGCGCCGCGCGCCACGTCGGTCCCTTCGCGAAAGTTGACCTCGGTGACGTACCCCGAAACCCGCGGGCGCACCTCGACGTTGTGGATCGCCTCGACCCGTCCAGTCAGCTCGTCGGAGGGGCTAATCTCGCGGATCTCGACCGTGCTCACGCCAACCGGGGTCGGCGGCGGCGGGCCCCCGGGCGGCGGCGCCGGGCTGGCGCACCCGGCGGCGCCGGCGATCGAGACCAGCGACAGGACGAAGAGACGGACACGGCGGCGCACGGCGAAGAGTGGAGGCATCCTCCGGTTGGTATATGGAGGAGCCCTCCGGTTGGCAAGGACTATTGTCGTGCGCTATGTTTTGGTGAGTCGTATGACGGTCCTGAGCTCCCCGAAGGCCAAAACGTCGACCGAAACGACGCGATCGCTCCGCGCCGACGCCCAGCGGAACTACGACGTCTTGGTCGCGGCCGCCAACGCCGAATTCACGGCGCGCGGGGCCGACGTCTCGCTGGAGGACATCGCCCGGCGCGCGAAGGTCGGGATCGGCACGCTGTACCGGCACTTCCCGACCCGCGACGATCTGCTGGCGAAGGTGCTCAACGACAGCACGGCGGTCATCGTGGCGCGCGGGCGGGAGCTGCTTCAGGGACCGTCGCCCGGCGCCAACCTGATGCAATGGCTCCGGGAGCTGGTCGACTACACCGCCACCTACCGCGGGTTGAGCGTGGCCCTGGCCAACGGATTCGTCGGCGAGACCGGGACGCGACTGTGCTCGAACTGCGACGTGATCACGGCGGCCGGGGCGGCCTTGCTGGCCCGCGCGCAGGCCGCGGGCGAGATCCGTCCGGATGCGCAGGTCGTCGAGCTGATCTTGAGCGCTCAATCGGCCGCCTGGATCGCCGAGCAGATCCGCGATCGGGGCGCGGGCGAGCGCCTGCTGGGCATCCTGTTCGACGGTCTGCGCGTCACGCGCGATCGGGCGCCTTCCCGGCGCCGGCGGCGAAAGCGATAGCGTGCGCTGACGCGGCTGCCGCCGGGCGCCAACCTGGTCGACGCCATCGTCGAGGCGCGCGTCGACGATCGATCTGGCGCCACGGTCATCGTCCGCCGCGGCGCTCTCGAGCTGACGCTCAGCTCAGGTCGTACAGATCGTGGACGTCGCCCGTGCGGCGCGCGGCGCACGGGCGGCAGGCGTTACGGTCGCCCCCCGTAGCGACGAGGTGCTGGCGCGCCGCCCAGACGGACTCGACCAGCGCCGCGCCGGTCTCCTTCAGCGAGGTTTCGATGAGCGCCCTCAGATCGTTTCCGTGAAGCCCGGACGGAGGCGAAACCTCGATCAAGTGCAACGACGGCGCGGCCATGTGATCAGGCCGCTCCCAGCTGCGGCGTCGCCAGCGACTCGGGACCCTGCAGGTAGGCCGCCAGATGTTTGGGCCCCAACCGCCGCAGCATGCGCAACGGCCGGTGGTGGGCGCGGGCCGCCGCGCGGGCGATCTTGACGCCGTTGTGACTGTTGATCTCGGTCAGCACGAAGACCACGTCCGACCAGGCGACCAGGGCCCGCAGGCTGTCAGCGGCTGCTCGACCGGCCACGACGCCCGTGTGGGTGTCGAGCTCATGGCCGCCGTCCTGCGCGACGGCCTCCAGGTCGCGCGCGACTCGATCCAAGCCCCCGACGATTCCGATTCGCATGTGTCCATAATAATAGACACGAATGGCTTTGCGCAAGACAGTTCCGCGGGGCCGGTTGCGAATGCTTCCGAGGCTGATAATATGTTCAGTATGCTGCGAAGTACGTTCCAGCTGATCCCAGGCATGGGGCGCGCCCGCGAGCGGCGGCTCTGGTCGGCCGGGGTGGCGGCTTGGCCCGATTTCATGGCGGCCGCGACCTCTCCGGGGGCGGGCCGCGCCCATTCACGCTTGCGGGCCGCGGTCAGCGAGGCGATGGCGGCGCTCGACCGAGGGGACGTGGATCGGATCGCGGACGCTTTGCCCAGGTCCGAGCACTGGCGGGTCTTCGAGTCCTTCGGCGCGGAGGCTGTCTATCTCGATATCGAGACCGGGGACGACGTGTGGGGCCGCGAGAACATCTCGGCGATTGGATTTCTGGATGAGGCGGGCCCGCGCTTGTTGCTGGCGGGGCGCGATCTGCACCTGTTTCCGGAGCTGGCCCGCAGATGGAAGGTCCTCGTGACGTTCAACGGGCTGTCCTTCGACGTGCCGATACTCCGCCGGGCTTTCCCTGAGTGGACACCTCCGGCCTGTCACATCGACCTTCGCCACGTTTTGACCCGGCTCGGTCACAGAGGTGGGCTCAAGCACATCGAGGACGAGATCGACGGATTGAATCTGGCGCGTCCCCGGCACCTGCGCGGTATCGACGGTTGGGACGCCTGCCACCTCTTTCGCCGCGGCCGCGACGGAGACCACGAAGCGCTGCGCCTCTTCGCGGCGTACAACCTTTACGACGTCATCAACCTGCGCACCCTGATGGCCTACGCGTACAACGCGCTGGCGCAGGAAGAGATCACCCGGACGCCCGAGTTGAGCGCCCATGTTCCGCTCCTGCCCGTTCCGAGGCGCGGCGACGTCCTCTACGACGTCTCCAAGATTCTCCTTGGGCTGTGACCGAGCGGCATATCGCGCCCTGATTCGATCAGGCTGATGTAGAGTTCGGGGCTTGGGCCCGCTGCTCGCCGCTGGTGTGCTCCTCGCTGTGTGCGGCTTGGCCTCCTGCGCGGCGACCGAGGCCGGGTCCCGTGGCGCGAGCGCCGCCAACTCCGACGAAGAGAACGCCGGGCTCTACTGGACGACCCTCACGGTCAGCTATCACGGGCAGATGTCGGGCGAGGAGGATGACGAGGCGATCGAGGGCGGAATCGCGATGGGCGGCGATGTCTGCGATCCGGAGATGCTCGGCGCGAGCAGGGCTTGCGCCCGGCCGGAAGCCGCCGGCGATCTCCACGAGATCCGCTGCCAGATGAAGTGCAAGCCCAACGGCGCGAACGCAGGCCCGACGCTGGTGCGGGCGACGCTGTTCATCGGCGGCCGTCCGGTCAAGCTGCAGTTGGACCGCGTCGACACGGCCGCGAAGCTGTAGCCCCGCCGAGCGCGGGGGGGTCAGCTGGCGTCGCGTCGCTGGAGGGCGTCGACGCTGAGGAACAGCGCGAGCGAGAGCGGTCCGACGACCACGCCGACCGGACCGAACGCCAGGAGACCACCCAGCAGCGCAAAGAAGACGAGCCCGCTGTTGAGCTTGGTCTTGCCGCGGACGAGCAGGGGGCGGATCACGTTGTCGATCAAGCCCGTCAGCAGGACGGTCCAGAGCGCCAGGAAGATGGCCCTCCCGGGATGGCCCATGAGCCAGAGCAGCGCCGCGATCGGCACGCCCACCAGGGAGACGCCGCCGATCGGGATGAAGCTCGCGGCCAGCGAGAGCACGCCAAATACCATCGGGTCGGGAACGCGCACCAGCGCGAACCCGATCGTCGCCACGCCCGCCTGCGCGAGACCGCTCCCGAGCTGAGCGCCCAGGACCGACTTCGAGACGCTGCGCAGCTCCAGCAGCAGCGAGCGGACACGGCCGGACGGCATCGTGGGGGTGCGCTCGAGCCAGCCGATCAGGGTCGGACCGTCGCGGAGCAGGAAGAACACCGCCACGAGCATCAGGAGCGCCATGAGCGCGAGATGGGTCGTGGACCCCACCAGGCCGGCCGCGACGCCGAGCGCCTGCCGGACCCGAGGCCACCGGGCCAGCTCCGAGGCGAGCTCACCCTGCGTGTGCGATTCGTGCCCAATCGTTTCGTTCACCCAGCGCCCGAGCCAGTCCGGCAGCCGCGCGATCAGCTCCGGCACCTCCTGCCTGTCCAGCGCGCCCTTGACGAAGGCGATGGCGCTGAGGGTTTCCTTTATGACGACGGCCACCAGGAAGGAGAGGGGGATCAGCAGGACCAGCACGACCCCCACGGTGACCAGCGTCGCAGAAAGCGAGCGCCGACCTCCGAGCGCCGCCACCAGCCGTTCATGGATCTGCGACAGCGCCCCCGCCAGGACGGCCGCCAGCAAGAGAGGCCGCCACAGGGGCAGACCGACCGCGATCAGACCCGCCGCGGCGAGCAACCCGAGGACCCTGGTCGCGGTTGGACCCGCCATTGTCCGGACAAAGCTAGGCACGTGGTCCGGCGAGAGGCAGGAGCCAGGGCCCGCATCTAACCGGCGGCGTGTCCCAGCCGGCGCACCCTGTCCGGGGACCGGCGCGGAACACGCCTGGTGACGCAACTGCGGTGGTCGCTGCGCGCGGCCCGATACGGGCGTCGGCCAAAAGTCCGGCGTTCGACTGCCTGACGGTGCGTCGGCCTTGCCAATCGTGAGAGAGGCCTTATGGATGAAAGGCCGTGGAGGACGATCGTGGCCGTCCGGAGCGGGCGCCCGCGTCGGCTCTGCCTGACCCGCCGGCGCCGGACGTGTGGGCGCGCGCCGCCGAGAGGGCTCGCCGGGACGCGGAGCGTGCCGAGGCGAGGGCCCGCGCCCAGGCGCGACCGAGCGCTCGAACCTCGAGCGAGTAGAGCGAACGCCCCCGGCCGACGACGGCGGTCAGAGTCGAGCGGCTTCGTCGGTCTGGGAAGGAACGGACTCGCGCGGGTTCCCCTTCGCCAAGAGATCCTCCTGCGTCTGCAGCATCTCTTGGGCGATCGCCAGGAGGCTGTCGCGGTCCATCAGCTTCTTGACCTTGGGGAAGAGGTCGCTCTCTTCCTCTTTCACGTGATGTTCGACCTGCTCTTGCAGAACCGTGGTCTTGGCCTCGAAGGTCTCGTCGTCGGGGCGCAGCTCCAGAAGGTCGGCGATGACCCGCTTGATCCCCAGATGCTCCTCCAGCGATTCGAGCAAGATGTCCTCGGTCCGCTTGGCCTTCACCGCGGGATAGAAATGCCGCTCCTCGATCGTCGCGTGAACCGCCAGCTTGTCCGCGATCTCGCGGAAGACGTCTCCCTTCACCGCGGGCTCATCCGCTTTCTCGAGCTGCTTGAAGAGGCGCTCGACGTCCCGGTGTTGTTCCTCGAGAAACTGGACGGCGTCGATGTCGCCGCCCATCTAGACGCCCCTCCGTCCGCGGAGGAGGTGGACGATCAGGCTGATGATCGCCAGGACCACGAGAATGTGAATGGCGGCGCCGGCGACATGGAAGACGCCGAAACCGGCGATCCAGGCGACGGCCAGAATGATGGCGAGCCAGAGCAACATGGGGAGCCTCCTTGGGAGCAACGCCGCGACTGAAGTCGTCGGTATACGTAAAACTGGGGATGATCGGGGCGCCCCGCCAGAGCCAGTCTCAGCTATCGTCACATCTCCATCATCAGACCGCCAATCCAGGTCGTGTCGCCGACGCGCAGAGTGGATGACGAACCGAAGCCGTCCAGCGCGGCGTGGGCCAGCTCGAAGAAGATCGCCAGCCGGTTGACGCCCGTCTCTTGATCCATGACACGAATGGTTTCGGGATCCACGAACGAAAGATCGAGGCTGACGCCGGTCGCGGCGTTCCAGCCGAACGTCACCCCGGCGGTCGCGCTGGTCTTCGAGGTGTCGCTCAACCACCAGAGGCCCGCGCCCAGCCCCAGCTTGGCGTAGGGGATGAGCGGCCAGCCAAAGCGCTCGCGCAGGAGATCGGCCCGGTAGACGGCGAGCAGCGTGAGCGGGACCAGGCGCAGGCTGGTGCTGTCGCCGGTGCGGGTCGTCTCGTCGGCGGCCAGCGCGGCGGCCGTGGCGCTGTAGTAAGAAGCCCCGACGCCCAGCGCCCAGGTTCCCCCCCGGTGCGACAGATGGCGGTCGATCTCCAGACCGAACATCAGCCCACTGTGCGTGCCGAACACTTCAGCGAACGGGCGCGCCGACTGCCCGCGGTCGGCGAACTCGCTGTCGGTGTCGGGATAGTAGGGGCCGAAGCGCAGCTCGAGGTTCCACGCGCGCGCCGACTCGTGTGGGGGCGGGTCGTCATCGCCGGCCGTCAGGTCGAGTCGGGGCAGGCTGAAGCCCCCGTCTTCCGGAACCGCGCCGCGGGCCGCACCTCCAACCGCCAGCAAGGCCAACCCGACCACGACGCCGAGCCTCCGCGGCGCGCCGCGCCGGCGGCGGGACACGAGCACCAGCGCCACCACCAGCACCAGGCCGCCGGCGCCGGCAGGTGACGGCCCACCCGCGACCGCGCACCCGGCGGCGCCGGTGCCGCCGTCCTGCTTGTAGATCTCTTCGAAGCCCAAGGTCGGGGCGGGGGTGCTGGTGGCGGCGTTGGAGGCCGCGCTCGCGGTGCCGTCGCTGCCGATGGAGACGACAGCGACCTGGTAGGCCGTTCCGTTGGTCAACCCGCCGACGCGCGCGGAATTCGTCCCCACGCTCACCAGACCCGAACAGACGAGGCTGGCGTCGAGGGTGGCGAACGGCCCGGTGCCACCCGACGACGAATCCGCCGCGCAGTTGTCGTACTCCGCTGCCGCGGGCGAGCCGGGGCCGGGCGAGCAGAGCACCTGGTAGCCGGCCAGCGTGCTGGTGGTGCTGGGCGCCGTCCAGGACACCAGCAGACCGCTGTCGGCGGTCTGGGCCGTGACCCCGGTGGGCGCCGTGGGGCCGCTGCCGCCCAGGCTGATCGAGAGCGACGGCTCGCTGCTGAGGCGCGTCCCGTTGGCCCGCACGATGGCCCAGAGATAGCTGCTGTTCGCCGGCAGGGCCGAGCAAGCCACGCCGCTGGCCAGCGTGCTGAAGACGTCGCCCGTCGACAGGGTCTCGCTGGTGGAGGTCGAGCTGGAGGTGAGGGTGAGCGTCGACCCGAATGACGGGCAGGCGGTGGCGTCCACGTTGTCGCAGTCGCTGCCGATCATGATCTGCGCCTCTAGCGTGTCGGTCGTTGCGAGCTTGGCAGTGCCCGTGCTGGTCAGCGCCAAAGTGACACCGTAGTTTGTCGGGCACGCGCAGCGCGCCTGGCTGAAGAAGGCGCCGCGCTCGCCGTCATCGAGGGTGATGAAGTCGCCCGAGGCGTCGATGCGCGCCATGGTGAGCGTGAAGTCGCTCGACTCCAACGTGGAGCTGTCGGCGCGGGCCGGCGGACCGCTCGTGATTCCGGCGATCGTTCCGGCCGCCGCGAGGACGCGCGCCGCGAACGTTCGATGGCGCCATCTCGGCGTGAGGCAACGGTTGCTCATGTCTCCGTTCGCTGTGCAATCCACGGACCAGCTGCGGGCCCCGCATCGAAGGACACGCCGAGCTGCGAATCCCGCATCCGGGGCTGCAGGACCCGCAGCGTGGTCACTTGCTATGGTTGTGACCCGTGAGCTCGTCTTCTTTGTTCGCGCTCTGGATCGCCGCTTCGCTGGTGCCGGCGTCGCCCAAGGACTGGAACGCGCAGCGGGTGCCGTCGTCCGGACCAGCGCAGGCGATCGGCGGCTATAGCGGCGGCTGTCTGGCGGGGGCGGCGGAGCTGCCCGTGAGCGGCCGTGGGTATGAAGTCCTGCACCTCAAGCGCAACCGGCGCTACGGTCACCCGGCGCTCATCGCCTTCGTGCGGCGCCTGGGCGCGGCGGTCACGGCGAAGAAGCTGGGCCTGGTCGTGGTCGGCGACCTGTCGCAGCCGCGCGGCGGCCCGACGCCGAACGGTCATCGCAGCCACCAGACGGGGCTCGACGTCGACGTCGGTTACGCCGGGCCCGCCGGTCTGCGGCCTGGGCACCTCTCGGCGGCCGACCGCGAGCGCTTTCACGCGCCGCCGGTCATCGATCTTCCCACGCACACGGCCACCCGGTACTGGACGCCGAACACGATCACTTTGCTGGGGATCGCCGCGGCCGATCCGGCGGTCGATCGGATCTTCGTCAATCCCGGGATCAAGCGGATGCTGTGCGAGGGGCCGAGCGCCAAGGCACCCTGGATGGCGCGTATCCGTCCGTGGTGGGGGCACCACGACCACTTCCACGTCCGCCTCAAGTGTCCGGAGGGGAGCCCGGCTTGCGTCGCGCAGGCCGCGCCGCCGGACGACGGCTGCGGTTCTTCGCTCGCCTGGTGGTTCAGCCCCGACGCGCAGGCCACCCTCGACAAGCGTCACGAGGCCGAGGCGTCGGGACCGAAGGTTCCGGAGGCGTGCGCGGTGCTCCTCGAACCGGCCGACGTCGCCGCCCGTTGAACGTCAGCGCGGATACCAGGACTCGAGCTCGGTCACCCCGACGAACTTCCCGGCCTGGGGGGTGAACACGACGCGCAGCTGGGACGTCGTCACCGTCGGGAACGTCACTTCGTTGGCGACGTTGGCGGCCGGCGCGGCGGGGGCTTTGACCTGGCTGGGGACGGACGTCCATGTCGTTCCCACCAGGTACTGGACGTCGAAGCTCTTGGGCACGCGCACGTTCTGCCCGTCGTCGTAGGTGTAGATCTTCACCTCTTTAATCGACCGCTGCTGCCCGAAGTCGACCGTCAGATAGTCGGTGGCGTTGGGTGAGCCCGCGTTGGTCCAGCGGTCGTCGGGCATCACGTCGTAACGGATGAACCCGTCGATGGCCTTCAGCGGGGTGTCGTAGGCGTTGACACAGCGGGGATTGTCGGCGCTGCGGCAGCGCTTGCCGTTGGACGCCGTGTTCGTGTACGAGGCGCTGATCTTCGGGTAGGTCGCCGTGTAGGTCCGGTTGTCCCATCCCTTGAACCAGTCCTGATCCGCCGTCCAGGCGTTGGCCAGCACGTTGTCGAGCGCGGTCGTTGCCGCAGGGATGACCGGGGCCGCGACCGTGACCGTGGCGTTCGCCACGGTCGCCGACTGGTAGATGCGGGTGCCGTCCTGACAAACCTGGAGCCCGGCGCCGGCGTTGTAGTGCGTGCCGGTCTGGTCCCACACGATGGACAGAAGGTGGCCGTGATAGGGCACGTTTTGCACGGCGAAGTAGGCCCAGCTGTCGGGGACCAGCGGCTTGAGCTGAATCGTGTCGGTCGCCTGCGGCTTGATGCCGAGGAGACCGGTCAGCACGAGATCGACGAAGCTGGAGTGGTTGTAGTGCTCGCTGAAGTCCGAGGCGTCGTAGACCCATTGACCGCTGTCGCCGTTGGCGGCCTCGGCGATGTACGGCACGCCGTTCTTGTGCTGCTGGGTGGCGAACTGGCTGAGCAGGGCGTCGTAGGTCGCCTTGGTGACGAAGCTCTGCGCGGCGTAGTCCTGCAGCAGGTTGGCCAGCCCCGTGAGGATCATGCTGGTGTCGAACGGCCAGCTGGTCCCGTCCCAGTGGCAGCAGTTCGTGTCGTCGTTGTTCTGCGTCGCGGGGAACGCCTGGAAGTCGAAGTAGGGGTTGGTGCTGATTCGATCGAGGAGCGCGCTTCCGGTCCCCTTGGAGAACTTCAACGTGTTGGCGCCGGTCTGCATCGCCACGTTCACGGTGACCACCTGCGAGGCAGCGAACGTGCCGGACGTGCTCGTGGCGGGGTAGGTCACCGTCTGCGAGCCCGCGGCGCCGTTGACGACCAGGGCCTGCGTGGCGGTTGCCCCGGTGGTGTTGGCGTAGAAGACGTCGACCGGGTACGTGCCGGCCCCGGGGGCGTAGACCGTGAACGTGACGGAGCTGTTGATGGCGGTGATTCCGCCGACGTATTGTCCGTTCGAGGCGGTCGCCGCCGTGCCGACGGTGGCGCCGGCCAGCGTGGCCTGCTCGGCCTCGAAGTCGGTGATGCGCTCCAACGTGTAAAAGCCGTCCGGTCCGGCAAACCGCTGCGGGTCGGTCAAATACTGCCAGGCGGTGGAGTACGTCGCGTCCGGCAGCTCGAAGGCCCAGGGGGCGAAGCCCATCGCCTCGCGCCAGGTGGTCCGGGTGCCGGCGATGCCGACGTTGGTGGCATCGGCGTTGTACACGTGCATGAAGAACTCCCGCTGGGGGTCCCACAACGCGTGCTGGACCGCGGCCTTCAGCGCCGCGGCCTTGTTCGCGAAGCTGGTCGCGTTCGTGCTGTCGCCGGCCAGCGTGGCGATCTTGCTGATCGCCTGGGCGTTGGCGTACTGGTAGCTGTTGATGGTCGGCCGGTAGCCGGCGCCGCCGCCGAACGCGTCGGTGCTTCGAAACGAGGTCTCGGTGTACTCCGTCGCGTCGGCGAGCGGCGACTGGAAGTACAGGCTGTCGGTCGTGCTGGCGCCGTTGACCGAGACGTTCGCGGTCAGGTTGGAGCTCCAGGCGTTGTAGTGGCTGATGAACTGGCTGAGGAGCGACTTGATCAGCGTGGCGTCGCCGGTGACCAGGTAGCGCTGATAGGCCGCGGCGGTGATCCACTCGCTGTACGTGCGGCTGGCCGGAGCCCCGGCACCCTTCATCCAGTAGGTGATGTAGTCGTCCATGTACGTCCGGTTGCGAAGCCAGCGGCCGTCGAGGATGTGGTAGCCGGCCGCATCGGGCAGACCGCTGTATGAGTTGGCCACGGAGTACCAGACCGGGTTGTCGTATTCGGTCGCGATGTAGCCGGCGCCGGCGGCGGTGTAGCGGAGCGCCCGCTTGTGCGTGCTCCAGCGGTAGTAGTAGACGCCGTTGATGTTCGCGTCCGGCGTGTCGACGAACGGAATGTTGTCCTCGTACCATTGCGGCTCTTGAAGGCCCTGGGCCGCGGCGATCTGGGCCGGGTTCAAGACGGCGCATCCCGCGATCGAGCCGGCGGCGCCGCCCTGGCCGGCTGTCCCGGCCGCGCCCGCGACACCGGTCGTCCCGCCCGTGCCGGTCGAACCGCCCGCGCCGGTCGTTCCGCCCGCGCCGGTGGCCGCGCCCCCTCCGGCGCCGCCCGTGCCGGTCGACCCTCCCGTGCCCCCGCCGGTGGCGCCTCCGGTGGTGGTGGTCCCGCCGCTTCCGATCGAGCCGCCGGTTCCGACCGAGCCGCCGCCGGCGGCTCCGCCTGCGCCGGTGCCCCCGCCGGAAGCGTTCGTGGCGCCGGCACCGCCGCGACCACCGTCGGTCGTCGTTCCCGATCCCGACGCACAGGCCGCCAAGGTTCCGCAGAGAGCGGCCATGTAAATGCTGTGCCTCATGTGCTTCTCCGATCGACGAGGGGAATCTCGATCTAGGGAAGGGGTGGATCGGGGGTGATTGCTGCAGCTCGGCTGCGCGGTGCCCACGCGCGCCGACGGCCCGGGCCGCGCAAGTACTCGCGCGGCCCGGCGCCCACGTGCGCACGGAACACGCGGTGGAACTGGGAGTAACTCCCGAAGCCGGCCTCACGCACGGCCGCCATCAGCGTCGCGCCGCCACGATCGAGCAGCGCCTCGACCCGTTGCAGTCGGAGTCGATTGCGGTAGTCGACCAGGGACATTCCCATCAGGATCCTGAAGACGCGGCAGAGGTGCGAGAGGTTGGTGTTCAGCGCCGCCGCCAGCTGCTTGCCCGCCAGGGCCGGATCGGCGTCGAGCAACTCGACGACCGACGCCACCAGCCGCTCCGGGGCAGGCAGGCCAGGGGTCGCCGGCGGAAACAGTCGTCTCGGAAGCGGGGTGAGCATCTCGCCGAGCAGCGAGCAGAGGATGGCGGCGTGGACCTGGATGACCTCGTCGGGCGCGCCGCCCGTCGTTCCGGCGTCATTCGTGAACATGGCGATCGCGGTGCGCGCCGAGCGGATCGGCGTCTTGGCGACCCACCCACGTCCGACGGCCCGGACGGCGCCCGGGCCGTATTCGAGCAGCGGGCAATCCTCGAACACGGTGAAGTGCCGGCCGTCCTGTTCCAGGCGGCGGATCGCCGCCCGATCGGCGTCGCCCGGGGCGAGGACCAGGTCGTGTTCATCGATGACGGCGCCTGACTGGTCCGTCCCCCACGTTCCGAGCATCAGGCCGCGCGGGTGGTCCAGGAGGAGAATGCGGACGCGCGCCATCCCGAGCACGTCGCGCGCCAGCTCGACCGCTCGTCGGAGGATCGTGCTGGCGTCGTCCAGGAGGCGTATCTCCTCCAGCGCCTCCAGCAGCGAAAACAATTCCCCGCGCGCTTCTGTCCCCCGCATCACCTTCTGAGAGATCCCACGCGGCGCGGGCGGCGGCTCGAAAAAGGACCTCGTGGTCTATTTATGCGTTCGAGCGCAGAAGAAATAGTCCATCTGCGGGCGCATTCTGAAGAGATATGGTCTGTCTGTGAGGCCTAGAACGCGATCTCGGCCTGGATCTTGATGACGTTCTTGTCGGGCGTCATCCCGCTGTAGGGACCTTCCTGGGTGACGCTGCTGCCGGCGATCAGCGACTGACCCCAGGGCCAGTTGCCGTTGAGCACCATCTTGTCGCCGTACTTGTAGCGCGAGTACTGGAGGTAGATCCGCTCGCTCGACAGCAAGTTCGAGGCGACGATCATCCGCCCGGTCAGGCTGGCGAAGACGAACCCCGGGTTGTCGAGGTCGTAGTTGACGATGTCACCCCGGATCATGAAGCCGAGCCAGCTCAAGGTCTGAAGCGTCGCATCCGCCCCGTACTTGAACTGCTTGATCGTCGATTGGGTCAACGTCGTGGTGGCCGGCAGCGTGATGCTGGAGCCCGCGTACAACCCGAAGATGCTGACGGTCACATCGGGCAGCGTGCCGCGCGGCCGCCCCTGGATGCCGGACAGCGAGTTCTCGTAGAGAAACCCGAAGTTCACCATCGAGCCGCTTCCGGTGGAGTCGCTGGGGCTGCCGGTGTAGGCCATGTAGTTCGTGGCGATGCCCGCGCCGCCCAGCGAGTGCATGACCTCGGTGCCGGCGCTGGCCAGCGCCCATCCGTTTCGCACCGAGATGATGGACGGCGAGATCCAGAGGTGGCCGAAGTAGGGGACGTTGACGTTGGCCTCCATGCCGGCCACCGTCAGGTGAGCCGCCACGGCCGCCATGTAGGACTTGGAGCCCGGGTCGCTCTGCTGTTCCAGGTTCGGGTCCCGGGTCCACTCGGTGTTGTAGTGCAAGGAGACGTCGAAGTACCGGTTGTAGATGAACTGAAGGTTCCACCAGGTCAGGAGATCGAGGCCCACGATCGCGCCGTAAAACGGCGGGGCCAGGTAGTTGAAGCTACCGTCCCGGTTGGTCCCGAAGCCCCCCGTCAGCGTCGCCGCGAGATCCGAGGCGAAGGGCAAGATCAGCTTCAGTTGCGTGCCGATCTGGCGAAAGCGGCCGAGCGTGTACGTGTCGTACTTCTCGAAGTAACCGAACTTGGGCCACCACGACCCGACCGTGAGGTCGATGTTCGCCGTCTGCTCGCCGACCTGGAAGTCGTTGTCGATCGACAGGTAGGCCATGCCCGGTGCCCAGGCCGCGTCGGGGTTTCGGAACCCGGCCGCCTGGTACCAGTAGCCCATCCAGCCGATGGCGGCGTCGACGTGCTTCTTCTTCTCGTGGATGAAGAACTCCGCCCAGTCCTGCTCCTGCAGGCGCGTGTACGCAAAGCTGTAGTAGTTCGCGTCGATCGTCCGGTTCGGCCCGTAGGAGACCTGGGTGGAGGAGGGGCCGGTCGCGTTGTCGGGCCCCGGGCGCGAGCTGATCCCGAGCGCGATCGGCGCGCGGAAGTAGCCGCTGAACTCCGTGTGCCAGCCGCCGGGGGGCGGGACCGGCAGGTCGCCCGAGGTGTCGGTGGGTGACGTCGGTTGCGCCGTGGGCGGCTCCGCCGGCGGCGGTTCGGTCCGCGGATGGCGGGGCTGGATCGGCTTGTCCTGCTCCTCTTCCGGCGGCGTCGCCGTCGGTGGGGCCTCGGCCTGCGGCCGCTCGGGCGCGGCCGTCGACGTGTTATCCCCCGTGTCGGTCTCCGCGGCCTTGGCCGAAACGGAGACCAGACACACCCCGAGCATCAACCATACAAACGGTCTTGTTGGCATCGGTATCTCGGTTCCTTTTGTCGGATCGGCTGTGGACTTGTGCTTCCTATTTGCCCAACCTACTTGCCGTATTTGGCGGCGACGATGTTGGCCTGCAGGTTGTTGAGCGTCGTCGTCGTCGCGGCGCCGCTCGCCATCACCCCCTCGAACCACTCCCCGCCGTCGCCGTCGCTGTTGTCGCCGCCGATGCCGAGGATGATCGACCCCTGCTTCGTCATCGGGACGTAGCCGGTCTTGGCCGGACGGATCCCGTCGTACATGGTCGAGAGAGCGCCGTTCGTCGCGTCGCCGCCATAGAGCGCGAAGCGTCCCTTGTTGCTGTTCTTGTCCTTCGTGTCGCCCACGACGATGGCCGTGACGAAGTTGTACTTGAGCGGCGTGTTCGTCGTGATGTTCTGGTCCTGCGTCGAGGTCGACCACCCGGCATAGAGCCCGTTCTCGAGGTCGGCCATGACCCAGGGCCCGTTGGTGTGTCCGCCCGGCGAGCCGGTGCCCCACACCACGCCGCCGCCGAAGTAGACCGCCTCCATGGTCCCGTTGCCGTCGTCGTGCGAGTCGGTCTCGGCGTTGCCGTAGTCGAAGCAGCAGCCATCGATCAGGTTGTTCTGGCTGGTGATCATGTACTCCGTCTCGGCGGCGTCGCCGGTCGCGGTCCCCTTCGGGAAGCCGTTCGTCGGCTTGGTGTTGCAGCCGGTGCACCCGGAGCGATAGCCCGTTCCGGCCGCGATGAGGATGCCGTAGACCTCGTGTCCGTTGAGCGTCGTTTTGAGCGCGGTGGCGGAGGCCGGGTTGTCGGCGCTGGCCTTGGCCCCGCCGGGGGGCCCCGGTTCCAGATCGTTCTTGTTGGGCGTCTGGTCGTAGATCTTCGTGATCGTGCAGGTGCCGCCGGAGCAGAACGTGTCCTGGGCGGAGGCGTTGGCGTAGCCGCCGGTCAGGCTTCCGATGTCCATCGTCGTCCCTTTGCAGGAGGACGGCCCGGCGTTAGCGGTCCCCTTGCACACCTGATAAAGCGGACCCGTGTAATTCGGGTAGACGACGCGCACGGTGCTGTGGGCCGCCACGCAGGTGTTGCCGCCCGCCTGCAAGACGTCGCAGGCGGTGGTAACCGCCGGCGACCCGCCGGTCCCGGGTGACCCGCCGGTGCCGGTGGTTCCGCCGGTCGACGACGCGCCGCCGGTGCCGGTGGTTCCGCCGGTCGCCTTGGTCCCGCCGGTGCCGGTCGAGGAGCCGCCGGTGCCGGTCGAGGAGCCGCCGGTGCCGGTCGAGGAGCCGCCGGTGCCGGTCGAGGAGCCACCCGCGCCCGTCGGCGGCGAGCCGCCCGTGCCGGGGGTGTCGCCGCCGGTGCCCGTGGAGGTGTCCCCGCCGGTTCCGGTGCCGGAGGTGTCGCCGCCGGAGCCGGAGGTGTCGCCGCCGGAGCCCGTGCTTCCGGAGCCGCTGTCGTTGCCGCCAGACCCACCGGACGAGAACGATGTACACGATGCGAACGCCGCGCCGACCGCCAGCGCGCCCAGCATTGCGAGGGGAGAACTAATCTTCTTCATAACAACACATCTCCGGTGGTGAGGGTGGCTCAATGCGCTTGGGGGGCGCCCTGGTGCTTCATAAGGTCATTGTCCGTAGTACGCGGTCTTGCCGTGCTTTCGTTCGAAGTGCTTGCGCACGAGGTAGTCGGGTAACCGGCCCACCTGCGCGTTGAGCGTCTGCGTGAGGAAGGCGATCTTCGCCAGTTCCTCCAGGACCGCCGCGTGGTACACGGCCTTCTCCGCGCTCCGGCCCCAGGTGAACGGGCCGTGCCCGGCGACCAGCACCATCGGCGTCTGGTGCGGGTTGCGCCCGCGGAAGCAGTCGACGATCTGCGTCCCCGTCTCGGCCTCGTAGTCGCCGTTCACCGCGGCGGCGGACATCACCGTCGTGCAAGGGACGTCCTCGGCGAGGTGATCGGCGTGGGTCGTGCCGTAGATCGGGATCGGCAGGCGGGCCTGCGCCCAGCCCGTGGCGTACGTCGAGTGCGTATGGACGATGCCGCCGATGCCGTCGAAGGCGCGGTAGAGGGCCGCGTGCGTCTTGCTGTCGGACGAGGGGCGCAGGTTCCCCTCGACCACGTTGGCTTCGAGATCGAGGACCACCATGTCGGCGGCCGTGAGCTGCTCGTAGGGGACGCCGCTCGGCTTGATGGCGAACACCCCGCGCGCCGGGTCGAGCGCCGACACGTTGCCGAACGTGTAGATCGCCAGGTTCCGGCGCGGGATCTCCAGGTTGGCCTGGAAGGCTTGCTGTTTCAGCTCGTCGTAGCTCGATGTCATGCTTCGTTCTCGCCGCTAGAGGCCCAATCGATACGCAGCGTCGTTCCAGCGCAGCTCGTTCTTCAGCGCGTCGAAGTCGGTGTCGTTCCCGATCCGCACGCACTCGATGCCCAGCATGCCGGCCAGGTCGGAGAGCTGTTCGCCCGTGACAGCCTGGCTGAACGAGGTGTGGTGCGCCCCGCCCGCCAGCAGCCAGGCCTGGCAGCCGCGCCGGAAGTCGGGCCGCGGGACGTACAGCGCGCGCGCCACCGGGAGCTTCGGCATCTCGTGCTCGGCCTTGACCGCGTCCATCTCCTGCACGACCAGGCGCATCCGTCCCCCCACGTCGACGATGGAGGCTGCGACCGCGGGCCCCGGTGCCGCGTTGAAGACCAGCCGGCAGGGATCGCCCTTGCCGCCGATGGTGAGCGGATGGATCTCCAGCGAGGGTTTCCCGGCGGCGCCGTCAGCGATCGACGGGCAGATCTCCAGCATGTGCGCGCCCAGGATCGTCTCTTCGCCCCGGACGAGGTGGTACGTGTAGTCCTCCATGAACGACACGCCGCCCCGCGCCGGCTGGCCGGCGATGACCTTCATCAGACGGACCAGCCCGGCCGCCTTCCAGTCGCCCTCGGCGCCGAAGCCGTAGCCGTCCGCCATCAGACGCTGGCAGGCCAACCCAGGCAGCTGGCTGAGGCCATGCAGGTCCTCGAACGTCGTGGTGAAGGCGCCGTAGCCGCCGTCGACCAGGAAGGCGCGCATCCCGATCTCTTGCCGGGCGGCGTAGCGCAGGCTCTCGCGCTGGGCGCCGCCCCGGCGCAGCTCGGGGACGATCGCGTACTTCGCTTCGTACTCCTCGACCAGGTGGTCGACCTCGGCGTCGCGCACCCCGGCGATCCGTTCGACCAGATCGCCCACGCCGTACCCGTTGGTCGCCCACCCGAGCTGAATCTGCGCTTGCAGCCGGTCACCGCCGGTCACCGCGACCTCGCGCATGTTCATGCCGCCGAAGCGCACGATCTTCAGGCGGCGCGACTCCGCGACCGCGCTGGCGACGCGCGCCCAGGCGTCCAGATCGGCGCTGACCACCCGGTCCTGCCAGTGGCCGACGACGATCTTGCGATCCATCCGGAGCCGCGCGAGCAGGAACCCGTACTCGCGGTCGCCGTGGGCCGACTGGTTGAGGTTCATGAACCCCATGTCGATCTCCGCCCAGGGCAGCTCGCGGTTGAACTGCGTGTGCAGGTGCAGCAGCGGCTTGTCGAGCTTGGTGAGGCCGTTCACCCACATCTTCGCGGGCGAGAAGGTGTGCATCCAGGTGATCACGCCGACGCAGGCGGGCGCCGCGTTCGCCTCGAGGCACATCGCGGTGATCGCCTCCGGGCTCTTCAGCGTCGGCTTCCAGACCACGCGGACGGGCGCGGCCTCGTCGAAGTGCGCCGCGATGACGCGCGCGTGCTCGGCGACGGTGTTCAGCGTCTCCTGGCCGTACAGCTCCTGGCTGCCGGTCAAGAACCAGACTTCTTCGTTGCGTTTTGGGGTGCGTTCGGTGGTCATCGTGGTGGTGCTCGTTTCGCCTCCGGAACCGATTGGCCGCCCTCCCTACAAGGGCGGGCCCGAACTTTTCTGGTACGCCTAGGCCCTGCGCTCGAGCTCGCTCTGCACGAACGCGCCCAGAGCCCGGTAACTCTTGTACAGCCCGTCGTATCGCTTCGCGCGCTCGGCGTCCGGCCGATAGACGCGCTCGACGCCGGACGACATGGCCCGCTGCGCGTCACCGATCTGGCTGTAGAGGCCGGCGGCCGTGGCCGCGAACATCGCCGCGCCCACGGCGACGGGTTGATCGCCCGCCGTCACCGTCACCTCGAGGTTCATCACGTCCGCGACGGTCTGCATCACGAACGGGCTCTTCTTGGCCACGCCCCCGATGGCGATGGCGCCGTCGATCCGGATCCCCTGCGCCCGGAACCGCTCGACGATCGCGCGCGACCCGAACGCCGTCGCTTCGACCAGGCTGCGGTAGAGGCGGGGCGCATCGGTCCCCAGCCGCAGGCCGGTGATGGCGCCCGTCAGCCGCTGATTGGCGTCGGGCGTCCGCCGGCCGTTCAGCCAGTCGAGCGCCAGCGGGACGGTCTCCTCGGCCGGCAGGGCCGCGGCGCCCGCTTCCAGCGCCGGGATGATCTGCTCGGCGATGCGCGCGGCCAGGTCCCCCTTGGCCTCCTCGGACACGCCGGCCACCGCCAGCGCGGGGAGGATCGTCTCCAGCGGCCAGGTGAGCAGCGACTTGAACCAGGCGTAGACGTCGCCGAAGGCCGACTGGCCGGCCTCGTAGCCGATCATGCCGGCGATGACCGAGCCGTCCACCTGCCCGCAGATCCCGGAGACCAGCTTCTCGGGCTCGTTGGCGCGCGGCGCGACGACGATGTCGCAGGTGCTGGTCCCCATCACCTTCAGCAGCTTGTTGCGGCTGATGCCGCCCCCGACGGCCCCCATGTGCGCGTCGAACGCGCCGACGGCCACGACCGTCTCGCGCGGCAGGCCCAGCTTGGCGGCCCACTCGGCCGAGAGGGTGCCGAACGGCGTGTCGGCGGTGAAGGTCTCGGTCCCCAGCGTCTTCTTCAACGCCGGGAGCAGCGGGTTGAGCTGCGCCAGGAAGGCGTCCGCCGGATAGCCGCCGAACTCGGCGTGCCACAGCGCCTTGTGCCCGGCCGCGCAGCGGCTGCGCTTGAACCGTGTCAGGTCAGCCGTGCCGGTGAGGACGGCCGGAATCCAGTCACAGTGCTCGACGACGCTGACGGCGGCCCGCGCCACCGCCGGGTCGGCCTCGAGGACGTGGATCGCCTTGGCCCAGAACCACTCCGACGAATAGATCCCGCCGACGTACTTCGTGTAGTCGACGCCGCCCCCGCGGTGTTGCGCCCGCGCGAGCTCGTTCAGCCGTTCGGCCTCGGCCACCGCGGTGTGGTCCTTCCACAGGACGAACATCGCGTTCGGGTTGTCGGCGAAGGGGGCGCTGAGCGCGAGCGGCCTCCCAGCGCCGTCGGTCAGCGCGGGCGTCGAGCCGGTGGTGTCGATCGCGATCCCGCGGACGCGGCCCGTCGCCGCGGGACCGGCCTCCGCCAGCGCGTCGCGTACGGAGAACTCCATGCTCTCGAGGTAGTCGAGCGGATGCTGCCGGAACTGGTTGTGGACGGGGTCGCAGTAGAGCCCCTTCGCCCATCGCGGGTAGTGCTTGACCGAGGTGCCGAGCACGTTTCCGTTCGCGGCGTCGACGACGATGCTTCGCACCGAGTCGGTGCCGAAGTCGATCCCCACGACGCAGTCAGTCGTTGAAGCTTGTTCCGGGGGCCCGTTCATGGCTTCGACTCGGACACTCGCACGCCATGCGACGACCTGGATCAAGAATGAAACCTATGGTCTATTTATGCGACCGTGCGTTCGCATGTAAAAACCACTCGCGGCCCTAATTCCGGCTCGGGGACGCGAACCGTCGCTGGCATGGTCTGTTTATGAGCTCGCGCATCACGCGCGGCGCCGCCCAGTGGCGTCACAATTCTCTCGACGCCTCGCTGTCGAGCGCGCTCGCCGTTCAGGGCCGGGGACCGCCCGCGCCGGCCGAGTGGGCGTCGCATTTGCACCGGCTGATCGACGTGTCCCAGAGCACCGTTTCGCCGCCGTCCTGGTGGACGCCGGTGAACGCGTACTTCGGGAGCGTCGAGACCCGGACCGACCCCAGAAGCTACCACTGGGACGGGATGAAGCGCTTCGACCGGCGGGATCCGCCGCTGGCGTTCTTCCAGCTCACCCTGGCCGGGTGGGGAAACTTCGAGCTCTACGACCAGCCGCCCGAGCGCATGACCCCGGGGCGGGCGTTCGTCGCCGTCGTCCCTTCGCGCCACCGCTACTATCTCCCCGCCGGCTCGCCGGGCTGGACCTTTGCCTGGATCGGGATCTATCACCCGTACTGGGTTCGCCGGATCAAGGCCCGCGTGGCGGCCACGGGCCCCACGATCGCCTGCACGCCGGACAGCGATCTCGTCGGCGGCGTGATGCGGCTCGTGCGCGGCGTGTTTCACAAGGACTTCCGCGATCGATTCGACGTCGAGGCGTCGCTGTTCGATCTGATCCTCGCCTACGAACGGCTGGCCGAGAGCCTCAGCGACCCGCTCGGCGATCGAGATCGCCTGCTGGATGGGGTGCGCCAGCGGGTGCTGGCCACGCCGGGGCTCCCCGTCACGGTCCAGGAGCTGGCCGCCGACCATGGAATGTCGCAGAGCCGCTTCAGCCACTACTTCCGCGCCAGGACCGGCCTCACCCCCGCGAACTTCATCGCCGACGTTCGGGTGAAGGAGGCGGCCCGCATGCTGGTCGAGACGGCGGCGCCGCTCCGGGATGTCAGTGAGATGTGGGGCTTCGCCAATCGCAGCCACTTCGGGAAGGTGTTTCGCCGGGTTCTCCAGATGAGCCCGGCGACCTACCGCAGCACCATCAGCCGCGAAAGCCGCCGCCCGCGGACCCGAGCGCCTTGAGACGGCGGGTCCGCCGGCGGAGCGAGACGAGCATGCCGAGCGCGACGAACAGCAGCCCGGTTGAGACCGTCCCGCCGTCGGACGCGACCGCGCAGCTGCATCCGGGGCCGCCGCTCTCGGTCGAACCGGCGGTGCCGGTTCCGGTTCCGGTTGATCCGCCGGTCTCGGCGCCCCCCGAGCTGCCGCCGGTCTCGGCTTGGCCGCCGGTTCCGGTGACGCCGCCCGCTCCGATCTCGCCGCCGGTGCCGGAGCCGCCGGTCGCATGACCGCCGGTGCCGGTGACGGGGCTACCGCCGGTGCCGATCGATCCGCCCGAACCCGACGTGCCGCCGGTGCTCGGGCTACCGCCGGTCCCGTTCGTGCCGCCGGTCCCGGTGGCACCGCCGGTCCCGGCGCGACCGCCGGTCCCCGTGACGCCGCCCGTTCCGGCGCGACCGCCGGTTCCCGTGGCGCCGCCGGTTCCCGTGGCGCCGCCCGGTCCGGCGC
>CAZTZM010000387.1:0-11222 GCA_964618005.1 uncultured Myxococcales bacterium | reverse complement strand
CCCGCCATGAAGACTTCACCCCCTCAAGCTTCTCACCCGACCGGTGAATGCAACCTGAAGCGGGGCGTGGCGGCGGATGGCGAATCTTGCGTTGCGCGATCGCCGGATGGATCCTGGGTCCTCGCCTGCAGATGAACAGCGAGTGGGTGGAGACCGATCCGCCGGAACGAGGAGGGGCGCGAGATCGCGGGGGCGATCGACGCCGCTGCGAACGAGCCGCCGCGACGGTAAGCTGCGCCGATGCGAGAGGTCGCGCGCAAGCGTTGTTTCTGGGCCGAGGGCGATCCGCTGCTGGCGGACTACCACGACACGGAGTGGGGCGTGCCGCTGCACGACGACCGCCGCTGGTATGAGAAGCTGCTGCTGGACGGCGCGCAGGCGGGGCTCTCCTGGCTGACGATCCTGCGCAAGCGCGAGGGTTACCGGAAGGCCTTCGCCGGGTTCGATCCGGTCAAGATCGCCCGCTTCACCGAGCGTGACGTGACGCGCCTGATGGGCGACGCGGGGATCGTCCGCAACAAGCTGAAGATCCGCTCGGCGATCGGCAACGCGCGCGCGTTCCTGGAGCTGCAGGCCAAGGAGGGGTCGTTCGATCGCTGGGTCTGGCAGTTCGTGGGCGGCAAGCCGATCCGGAACACGGTGCGCGGCCGCGGCGACATCCAGGCGCGCACGCCGCTCTCCGACGCGCTGTCGAAAGAGCTGCGCGACCGCGGCTTCAACTTCGTCGGGTCGACGATCGTCTACGCGTTCATGCAGGCCAGCGGGCTGGTGAACGACCACATGCAGACCTGCTTTCGGCGGACCGAGATCGCCAAGCTCTGGAAGCCGCGCCAGGCCAGCTGACGCTCACGCCCGCAGCTTGGCCAGCAGCTCGGGGATGGGGATCCCGCCCATGTGGCGCGGGACGTTGCGGGCGTTGGCGAACGTGCGGGTCCGCATGCGGTCGATGTAGAGCGTCCCGTTCAGGTGGTCGATCTCGTGCTGCAGGATGCGCGCGTACCAGCCGCGGGCGTCGATCTTGACCGGCTCGCCGCGGTGGTCGAGCGCCTCGACGTGCGCGGTCCGGGCGCGGGCGACGACGGCCTGGAACCCCTCGACGCTCAGGCACCCCTCGAAGAAGTCGACCGTCTCGTCCCCCAGCGTGAGGCGCGGGTTGACGATGACGTGAAAGGGGACCGGCGCCCGCTCGGACACCTCCAGCTCCGCGGGGTCCTCGATCACCGCCAGCTGCAGCGGCAGGCCGATCTGCGGCGCGGCCAGACCGACACCCGGCGCGTCCCGCATCGTCTCGCGCATCAGCTCGATCAGCTGCTGGATCTCGCCGCTGGTGATCTCGGCGGGCGTCAGCTGGCGCGCGGTCTCGCGCAGTACGGGATCACCGGCCTGGACGATCTTCAGCAGCATCGCGCGAGCATAGCCGGTCGGGCTCAGTTGATCTTCACCATCCCGCCGGTGATTTCCGTCATCGATGAACCGGAGATGGTCGCCTTGGTCCCCGACATGGTGGCGCCGGCCGCTTCCAGCTTCACCGCGGAGCCGCCGCCGGTCGCGGAGACGGAGGTCGAGCCGTTGAGGACGACGTTCGTTCCGCCCACCTTCACGTCGGCGCTGGTCGACGTGATCGTGGCGTTGGCATCCAGGACCACCGAGGCGTTGTCCTTGGATTGCGCCTTGACGTTGGCGTCCAGCAGGACGCTGCCCCCCTTGTTGGAGGCCATGAAGGCGTTAGCGTCCAGGACGACCACGCTGTTGTCGGACGACGTCGCGGCCACGTGCTGGTCCAGCACGATCATGGCCTTGCCGCCGGCGTAGAGCGTGATCTTGCCGGGCTCCATCAAGATGTAGCTGTCGCCGCAGGTGAGCTTGATGTGCGTCGGGGCTTGCACCTCGATCGTGTCCGTCGCATCCAGCGTGTACTTGCCCGTGACTTTCTGCGAGCTGTGCACGGGGCTCTTACCCCCGCCGTCGACGGTCACCGACAGGTTCCCGGTGACATGGACCGATCGATCGCCACCCACCGAGACCGAGTCGCTGGCCCCCACGGTGGCCGCCCGGTTGTTCTTGACGTTGGTGGTGTGGTTCTTCTCCGCCTGGATGAAGACCTCTTCTTGCCCCTTCTTGTCGTCGAACCGGAGCTCGTTGAAGTTGTTCGGGCCGGCCCCCTTGGTACTGCGGCTCTTGATCCCGCTCTGGGTCGGCTTCTGCGGGTAGGGGGGCGGGTTGGTGGCGTTGTAGACGCGCCCGGTGATGATCGGTCGATCGGGGTCGCCTTCCAGAAACTCGACGATGACCTCGTGGCCGATCCGCGGCAGGTACATCGCGCCCCAGCCCGAGCCGGCCCACAGCTGCGACACGCGCACGAAGCAGGACTGGTCCTTGTTCTTGTCCGCGTCGTCGTCGGGCGGCCCGTTCGGCTCGCCCCGGCGGTCCCAGTTGAACTTCACCAGGACGCGGTCCTGCTCGTCGGTGCAGATCTCGTCGTCGGCCGGCTGGTTCTTGTGCCCGACCACCGTCGCCGTCTGCGGCCCCGCCACGCGCGGCTTGGGCGTGTCGCTGGGCGTCCGGTACCCGCGCTCCGAGTCGATCAGCGTGTAGGAGGCGTGGAACTCCTGCTGGCCGCCCGAGGGGGCGTCGTTCTCGTACGGTTGCACCGTGAGCAGGTACCCGGCGCGCGCCACCAGGAAGGTGATCTTGTCGAGGCCGGTGCGGCGGAGGCCCTGCACCTTGACCAGGTTCCCGACGCCCAACCCGCGCGTGTCACCCTCCGCCTGGGTGCTGGCGAGCCAGGTCTCGTGCTCCTGCAGCCGCCGCAGCGCCTCGGCGCGCGCCTCGTCGTCGGTCAGCGGCATGACCGGGTAGTCGTACACCTCGGCGTCGGCGCCCGCGCGCGCGGAACCGTCGGCGTTCTGAAGGTCGGTCTTCGCCAGCCCGCTGGGCGTGCGCGCCCCCGTGTCGTAGCGGTAGCCGCGGACCGTGAACTGCCCGGGGACGATGCGCGCCCCCTGCGACCAGGAGAACAGGTGCTCGTCGTTGGTGTTCTCGCCGCCGGTCGAGACGAAGTAGCTCACCGTCTCGTAGCCCGGGGCCGGCTGGCACTGGTGCGTGTCGTCGAGCAGCACCATGGTGTGCTTCCCGGGTTCGTGAACGAACGTGTAGAAGATCCCCGCCTGCTCCATCAGGCGGCTGACGAAGTTCAGGTCGGACTCGCGGTACTGGACCACGTATTCCTGCGGCGCGTACGTGCCCGCCAGCTTCGTTCCGTCCAGCGTGACATTGCCGGCCTTCAGCACGCGCAAGACGATGTCCTTGAGCGACAGGGCCTGGAAGATCCGGGAGTCGGCGCGATAGGCGAGGAGGGCGATCTCCGGCTGCAAGGTGGCCCGATAACGGAAGAAGTGGTGGGTGCCGCCGGCAGCCCGGAATTCCGTGACGACGCCGTTGAAGCAGCGCTCGCCCTGTTGACCGTTGACGTGAACGGTCATGCGCTGGCCCAGCATCGCCTGCAGGTCGATCTGCTCGGAGTCGCTGAGGAGATCGACCTGATAGGTGAAGGGCCGTCCCAGCATCTCCTGCCCGCTCATCGCCTCGAACACCAGCGGAACGGCGGGCACGGACGTCGTGATGTGGATGTTTCGCTCGGCGAGCAGCGCAGGATCCATCGGGTGCCAAGGAATATACGCTCGGACTCCATGTTAATTTCCAACGAGCGAGCGAAATGCAGCCAGGTGTAGGAACTGTCGGTGGCGGCGGCGCGGGAACGCCGACCACCTCTGGTGGAACCACGGGATCGTTTGGTTCGACGGGCCCCACCGGCGTTCCGCCGCCGGGGGGCGGGGCGGTTCCGCCGCCGGCGGCGAGCAGCGGCGCGGCGCCCAAGCCCTCCCCGATGGCGGCGGCGCAAGCCAAGGTGGCGGCCTTCGCCAGCGGCAGCGGGGCGGCCGCCTTCAAGAAGATCGCGCGCGGCGCGGTGGCGTCGGGGCTCAGCGCCCGGCTGGCCGATCCGAACGGGATCGCCCAGGCCGGGTCCAGCCTGTGCGGCCCCACCGTGTTCATCCGCCGGATCGCCGCCACCGATCCGGTGGCTTATGTCACCTTCGTCATCGACCTTTACCTGAGCGGTCAGGCGAACCTCGGTGACCTCAAGGTGAAGGCGGGCAGCGACCTGCGCGACTACGATCCCGGCACGCTGATCGCGCCCGTGGACTGGATTCCGATCGCGTCGATCCGGGACTCGGAGAACTGGTTCTTCGACTACCAGGACGTCAATGACGCGACCGCCGGGATCACGATGCCGTCGGCGATCGAGGGCTGGTTTCGCAAGGTCGGCTACCGCGACATCGTCAACCAGACCAACGTCCTCTTCAACAAGGGCGAGGACACGCTTCGGCAAGCCAGCGACCTGTGGACCAAGGACTACTGGGTCTGCCTCTTCATCAACGCCGAGATGCTGTCGTACGACAGCAAGAAAGATCACAGCAGCCACTCGCACTCGCTGACGCCCGATCACTGGGTGGCGCTGACCTCCGCCGTCGACATCAGCGCCGACAAGACGTCGGTCAAGTTCACCGTCTTCTCGTGGGGCGACGGTCACTATGCGGTCCCCAACAACGCGGCCGACAAGCTCTCGCTGACCGAGATCCTCGACAACTTCTATGGCTTCGTGGCGGTCAAGCACTGACAGGCGGTGCGCGGCGGCCGTTGCGCTGGCGCTCTTTTTTGCCGGCGCTGGCGCGCGTGCGAACATGCGCGCGCCGCGCGCGGAGGCAGCCATGCCGTCGTCGACGATCCGGTCAGAGGATCCGGCTTCGCATCTTGTCGTCCTCCATGAGGACCTCGTGTTCCACTGTCGAGATCGGGCCTGCCAGGTTACGGCGACGTACATGATCCAGGCGAGCGTTTCGGTGGAGGCCGATCTGGCTTTTTTGCTTCCTGGCGATCGGCCGGTCAATGTCGTGGTCGGCGGAATCGGCACGCCGGCGGTGGTCAGTCGCCTCGGCGCTCCACCGCGCGGCTTCGAGGAGCGCTTGGATCTTCGGCGCGTGTACGTGATGGGTGATTCCAGCCCGTTGCCGGCGCTGTATCAGGCGGCCGCACACGTCCGTTTCGTTCTCGGGATGAACCGAGTGTCCTTCTCCTACGACCAGCTCCTCGGGGCCCGGGAGTTCGGGCAGTCGTACCTCGGCAAGGGGCACCTGGTGCCGCATCTCATCTATGTCTTGTGGCCGCTGCGCGAATGGCTGCGCAACACCGGATTCACGATCGCGCTGCGGATCGAGATGGACCGCGAACCTCCTGGCTGGTGGAAGCGCACCTTCGGGCACCCCCCCGACGTGGACTGCTACCGAATCGAGGGTCAGCGCGCTCAGATTGGTGACCGTCTCGTTTATACCGCGACGCTCCCTGATTCGTTTCCCGACTATCTCTCCTGCTGGGTTGGCGATTCGTAGGAAGGCGACGATCCGGGCATGAACAGCTGCCGCCTCGTCACCGCCGCGATCGCTCTGGCGGTCGCGCTCGCTGGTCCGGGTGCGCACGCGAACCTTCGCGCGCCTCGCGCGGAGGTGACAATGCCGTCCTCCGCGATCCAGCCCGCGGATCCCGCGTTGCATCTTCGGGTCCTTCACGAGGACCTGACGTTTCATTGCCGGGACCGCCTGTGTGGCGTCACGGCGACCTATACGATCGACGCTGACGCGGCTGCCGAGACCGAGCTGGCGTTCGTGCTTCCGGTTGACCGGCCTGTGGTCGCCACGATCGGCCACATCACTGTCGGTGCAACTGTGAGTCGGCTCGATGCTCTACCATCCGACTTCGCAGCACATCTGGATCTTCGTCATGAATACGTCACACCAGACGCGAGCCCCCTCCCGCCGCTGTATCAAGCGGCCGTGCACGCGACGTTCGTTCCCGGAAGGAACCGGGTTTCGTTCTCTTACGAACAGCCGCTCGGAGCCCACGAGGGTGCCTATTCCTACTTCAGCAGCGGTCCCATGATCCCGCGCCTCATCTACGTGCTCTGGCCCCTGCGAGAGTGGAAGCGCGAACCGGGCTTCACCATCGCGCTGAGAATCGAGATGGACCGAGAGCCGCCCGGCTGGTGGAAGCGCACTTTCGGACATCCGCTCGATGTGAGCTGCGACGGTTTCAACGGGCAGACCGCGCAAGTCGGGGCGCGCCTGGTCTACACGACCACGCTCCCCGACACCTTCCCCGATTATCTCTCCTGCCCGGTCGGCGAGCCGTAGCTGCGTCTCCCCTTGCGCAGGTGAGGGCGGCGCCCTAGAGATCGGGGCATGCAAACGCGCACGCTCGGGAAGACCAACGGCCTCCAGGTCTCGGCGCTCGGCCTCGGCTGCATGGGGATGAGCGACCTCTACGGGCCGGCCTCGGAGGACGAGGCCATCGCCACCATTCACCAGGCGCTGGATCGCGGCGTCACCTTCATCGACACGGCCGACATCTACGGGCCGTTCACCAACGAGGTGCTGGTCGGGCGCGCGCTGCGCGGGCGGCGCGAGGGCGTCGTGCTGGCGACCAAGTTCGGCAACGTCCGCGCGCCCGACGGAAAGTTCCTGGGGATCAACGGCCGCCCCGCGTACGTGCGCCAGGCCTGCGACGCCTCGCTGAAGCGGCTGGGCGTCGACCACATCGACCTCTACTACCAGCACCGCGTCGATCGCGAGACGCCGATCGAGGAGACCGTGGGCGCGATGGCCGACCTGGTTCGGGCCGGGAAGGTCCGCCACCTGGGGCTGTCGGAGGCGTCGCCCGCCACCATCCGCCGCGCCCACGCCACCCACCCGATCAGCGCGCTGCAGACCGAGTACTCGCTGTGGACGCGCGATCCCGAGGACGAGGTGCTGCGCACGGTGCGCGAGCTGGGGATCGGCTTCGTCGCCTACAGCCCGCTGGGGCGCGGCTTCCTGACCGGGCGGTTCCGCACCGCCGCCGACTTCGTGCCTGGCGACTACCGGTCGACGAACCCGCGCATGAACGAGGAGAACCTGGCCAAGAACCAGGCGCTGGCCGAGCGCGTGCGCGAGATCGCCGCCGGCAAGGGGATCACCGCCGGGCAGCTGGCGCTGGCCTGGGTGCTGGCGCAGGGGGAGGACGTCGTGCCGATCCCGGGGACGACCAAGCGGAAGCACCTGGACGAGAACCTGGCCGCCGCCGACGTTCAGCTGACGGCGGACGACCTGGCGCGCCTGGGCGCGGCGTTCCCGAAGGACGCCGCCGCCGGCACGCGCTACCCCGAAGGGGGCATGCGCAGCATCAACGGCTGATTCACCCCGCGGCCGCCAGCTTGGGCGCGGGGGGCTGGCGGGCGATGAGCTGGGCCAGGTTGTCCTTGCAGGAGCCGCAGCCGGTGCCGGCCTTGGTCGCCTCGCCCAGCGCCTCGACGGTGCAGGCGCCGCCGGCGATCGCCTCGCACAGGCGCGCCTCGCCGACCTTGTGGCAGGTGCAGATCAGGCGATCGGCCGGCGCGGCGGCGCCGAACGCGGCGCCCGGGCAGAGCGCCTCCAGCGGATCGGCGGGCAGCAGATCGCCGCGGTCGAAGATCTGGACCAGGCTGGCGGCCGCCTCGGTGTTGCCGACGAACAGCGCCCCCACCAGCTTGCGGTCGCGCACGATCATCTTGCGGTAAGAGCCGCGCCGGGTCTCGACGACCTGGATCACCTCGTCGCTCTCCAGCTCGGGCTCGACCTTGCCCAGCGACGCGACCTCCAGGCCCGCCACCTTGAGTCGCGTATAGAGCTTCGAGCCTCGGTAGCGCGCGGACGGCTCGGCGCCGGAGAGGATGTCGGCCAGCACCGCCGCCTGCTCCCAGGCCGGCGTCACGATGCCGTAGGTCCGCGCGGCGTGCTCGGCGCACTCGCCGATGGCGTAGACGCCGGGTGCCTCGGTGGCCAGGGCGTCATTGACGATGATCCCGCGGTTGATCGGGATGCCGGAGGCGCGCGCGACCTCGATGCGCGGGCGGACGCCGCAGGCCAGGACCAGCATGTCGGCCGCCAGGATCTTGCCGTCGTCCAGCCGCACGCCCTCGACGACCAGCTCGCCCACCACCGCCTCCACGGTGTGCGCCGTGCGGACGAAGATCCCGCAGCGCTCGATCTCGCGCTCCAGCATCTCGCCACCCAGCTCGTCGAGCTGCGCGTTCATCAGCGTCTTGCTGGCGTGGATCACCGTCACGTGCAGGCCGCGATCGGCCAGGACCTTGGCCGCCTCCAGGCCCAGGAGCCCGCCGCCCAGGACCACGGCGCTGTCGCCCGGGCGGGCGTGCGCGCGCATGCGCGTGCAGTCGTCCATCGTGCGGTAGACGAAGACGCCGGGGCGGAGCGTGCCGTCCGGGACGGTCATTCCGTCCAGCGGCGGCACCGTCGGCTGGCTGCCTGTGGCCAGCACCGCGGTGTCGTAGCGATGGCGCGCGCCGTCGGCGGTCTCGATCTGCTTGGCCGCCGTGTCGAGCCGCGTGACCACCGTGCGGTCGTGCAGGTGAATCCCGCGCGTGCCGTACCAGTCGCGCGGCTTGGTGACGATCTGGTCGGGCGCCGCGCCGCCCAGTACCTTGCCGAGCAGGATCCGATTGTAGGCGCCCCCCGGCTCGTCGCCGAACACCGTGATGTCGAAGCGGTGGTGGGCGCCGCGCTCGCACAGCTCGTCGAGCAGGCGGCAGGTCGCCATCCCGTTGCCGATCACGGCCAGCAGCTTCTGGCGCATCTCAGGCGGTTCCCGTCGCGGCGGTGGCGCGCACGGCGCAGACCTTGAACTCGGGCATGCGGCTCACGGGATCGAGCGCCGGCATGGTCAGGATGTTCGCCGCGCTCTTGCCGCCCCAGTGAAACGGCGCGAACAGCGTGTCGGGGCGGATGTCCGCGCTGACGGCGACCGCGAACACCACCTCGCCGCGGCGGCTCTCGACCCGCAGCCGCTCGCCGTCGGCGACGCCCAGCTGCGCCGCCAGGCGCGGGTGGATCTGCAGGCGGGGCTCCGGGCGCACCTCGCGGAGCGCGTCGACGCGGCGGGTCTGCGCGCCGGAGTTGTAGTGCTCCTTGTAGCGGCCGGTGGTGAAGTAGAGCGGGTACTTGCCGTCGGGCACTTCGGCGGCCGGGCGGTGGCGGACGGCGTGGAAGCGTGCCTTGCCGTCGGGAAAGTGAAAGCGCTCGGCGAACAGGCGCGGCGTGCCGGGATGATCGGGACCAGGGCAGGGCCAGTGCACGCCGTCGGCGGCGCGGATCTTGTCGTAGGTGATGCCGCTGTAGTCGGCGCGGGCGCCGGCGGTCGCGCGCGCCAGCTCGGCGAACACCTCCTCGGGCGAGGCGAAGCGGAACCGCGGCCCCTCGCCCAGGCGCTCCGCCAGCTCGCCCAAGATCTCCAGGTCGGTCTTCACCCCGGGCGGCGGCGTGCGGACGCGGCGCCGCAGCACCACGCGCCCCTCGAGGTTGGTCGTGGTGCCGTCCTCTTCGGCCCACTCGGCCACCGGCAAGAGGACGTGCGCCCAGGCCGTCGTGTCGTTCTCGAACATGTCGCACACCACCAGCAGATCCAGCGCCGCCAGGCGCCTGCCGATGTGGCCGGCGTTGGGTGACGCCACCGCCACGTTCGACCCGAACACCAGCAGCGCGCGGATCCCCCCTTCGGGACCGAGCGCGTCGAGCAGCTCGTAGGCGCTCTTCCCCTTGCCAGGCAGCGCCGCCGGATCGATCCCCCAGACCCGCGCGATGGCGGCGCGGTCGTCGGCGTTCTCGATCAGCCGGTAGCCGGGGAGCTGGTCGGCCTTCTGGCCGTGCTCGCGCCCGCCCTGGCCGTTCCCCTGGCCGGTCAGGCAGCCGTAGCCGCTGGCCGGCCGGCCGACCTTGCCCAGCGCCAGCATCAGGTTGGTGAACGCCACCACGGTGTCGGCGCCCTTCGATTGTTGCTCCGGGCCGCGGCCGGAGAGCAGCATGCTGCTCTCGACGTCCGCCAGCAGGTGCACCGCCTGCCGCTGCTTCTCGATCGAAACCCCGGTCAGCCGCTCGACGTAGGCGGGGTGCACCGCCAGCGCCGCCTGCCGCGCCGCCTCGAACCCGACGGTGCGGCGGGCGATGTAGTCGGCGTCGATCAGGTCTTCGTCGATGGCCAGGTGCAGGAGCCCGATCGCCAGCAAGAGGTCGGTCCCGGGCGTCGGCTGCAGGTGCAGCGTCGCCTCGCGCGCGGTGTCGGTCCGCCGCGGATCGACGACGATCAGCGACCCCTGCGCGCGCTGGGCCGCGATCCACTGCATCAGCGGCGGCATCGTGTCGGCGACGTTCGAGCCCCAGAGCAACAGCGTCTTGGTTTCGGCGATGTCGCCGACCGGAAAGGGCAGGCCACGGTCGATCCCGAAGGCCCGGTTCTGCCCGGCCGCCGCCGAGGCCATGCAGTAGCGGCCGTTATAGTCGATGTGCGGCGTGCGGAGCGCGACCCGCGCGAACTTGCCCAGCAGGTAGGCCTTCTCGTTGGTCAGCGCACCGCTGCCGAACATCGCCAGCGCCTCGGGGCCGTGCGCCGCGCGCAGCGCCAGCAGCCGCTCGGCGATCAGGTCCAGCGCCGCGTCCCAGCTGGCCGGCAACAGCCGCCCGTCGCGCCGCACGAGCGGGCTGGTGACCCGCTCGGGGTGGTCGAGCAGCGCGGCCGCCGTGAAGCCCTTGGTGCACATTTGCCCGCGGTTGACCGGGAACGCGTCGTCCGGGCGGACCGTGAACGCGGGGGTCCTGGACGGGGCGGCGGGGGAGAGCAGCATCCCGCACTGGAACGCGCAGTAGGGACAATGCGTCCGCGTCGCCTCGGGGGCGGGGTGGGGCAGGACCGGAAGCGTGAGGGGTGAAGCCGACATCGAGCGCGCGCGGGGCGCTCTTTCGTGTTACCCGGCGGTTCGTTTCGGCGACGTTTCGACGTGCCCGTACTTCGGTTAACCGGCGGCGCAGATCGAGTTAGGGCCTTGGACGTGACTCAGTCGCGGCCTGCTTCGGGGGTCGGGTATTGCGGGGCCTGAAGTGGCCTGCGGCCACCGGCCCCTCGGGCTCCGCGCTGGCATCCTCGCGCAGACGCGAGGAGCGCGCTCGCACGTGCCCGCAAGACAACACCCGCCCCCCTCGCGCGGCCGCTCCCTGCTCTCGTCAATCGGCAGGTCAACCTGAGCAGGGAAGGGCCGCGCGAGCGGACTGGGAGTTTTTCTGCGGGGGCGTTTGGTCGCGCTCCTC
>CAZTZM010000386.1:0-6121 GCA_964618005.1 uncultured Myxococcales bacterium | reverse complement strand
TGCTCAGGATCTTGGCGCCGATCAGCAGGCCGCCGACGAACGCGATGCCGACGTAGGCGGCGAGACCGACGACCGGCAACTGCACCTTGCTGAACAGGCCTGCGCTGCTGGGGGTCGCGACGCCCGAGGGCGCCGGGATCTGCAGCGCCGGCATGGACGGCGACGTGCTGTGCGCGGTGCTGCCGTAGGGCGAGCTGACCGGCGCCGGCGCGCCGACGGGCGCCAGGCGCGCCGAGAACGGCGAGCTGGCGGGCGCCGGCATCGCGGCCGGCGAAGGCGCCGGGATCGACAGGCCATAGCCGGAGCTGGGCGTGGGGAGCCGCGCGCTGCCGAATCCGCCGTCGGGACGGCCGATCGGGGCGCTACCGCCCAGACCCACCGGCGACCCGCCGAAGGGCGACGAGCCGAGCGACAGCGTCGGGCGGCGCGGCCCCAGGACCGCCTCCAGCTCGGACGACGGCTCGTCGTCGTCAGAGTTGGCGCCGGCGATGAGCTCGTCGTCGACCGCGATCCCCGGCGTCTCGCTGGAGACCTCGACATCGTCGTCATCCTCGTCGGGGTCCGCGAACTCGTCGCCGCCGAACGAGCGCGATGGCAGCGGCAGATCGAGCGACGGGGGGATCGACTTCCGCAGGGCCCGTTCGCGCTCCAGGCTGGCCTGGGTCGACAGGGCGGTGGTCACCTCGTCGTCGTCCTTGCTGGCGGCCGCGTGCAGCGCGGTGGCAGCCGGCTCCACCTTGGTGGCCTCTTCCTCGTCGTCGGTGACCGAGGGGCGCGCCATGACCGTGACATCGTCGTCGCCGGCCTCGTCGAGGCTGGGCGAAGAATAGTGGGGCGCCGCGGTCACGCCGGGCAGCGGCAGCGACGGCATCGGCAGCCCCAGCAGCGTGGGGGCCCGCTTGGTGGTCGTCGGGGGCGGCGTCATCAGCGCGGACGTGAGCGGCGGTGGCGTCAGCAGGTGGGCCGCCTCGTCATCCGCCGACAGCTCCAGGGTGGCCTCCTCGGAGGCCTCCACCGTGACGTCGTGTGACGGGTCGACGTCGATTTCATCCGACAGGTCTTCCAGATCGGTGTCGGTTCCGTTCGAGTGACCGTTGGCCGCCATTCCGTGAGGGAGCTTGGAGGTCATGCCGAGTTACGTCCTTTCCAGAAGACTCCGGGGTTTCAATCCGGAAATCAAGCACCCAAGCCTACACTGAACCCTTTGACAGGCAAAGCGCACGTCTTTAAGGTGCCGCCGCGTGAGGAAAAAGGCGCCCGTATCCTCCACCCGTCCACCTCAAGCGGCCCCAGGGGTCCGCATGCGGGTGGGACAGTACCGCGTTCCGGCCGACGTCGGGGGACGTGTGCGGGCTGGTCACCCCTGGGTCTACCGTGACGCCCTGGGGCCGCGCGGCGTCACGGAGCCGACCGGCGCCGTGGTCGAGCTGATCGCCGGCAACCGCGACTTCGTGGCGCGTGGCTACGTCGACCGCGACCACGCCATCGCCGTCCGCATCGTGACCCGCGACGCGGGCGAACAGATCGCGCCGGGCCGCGGCGCCATCGCCGGGCGCTTCGCCCGCGCCGTCGAGCTTCGGCGCCGGCTGTTCCCGTCCGGACTGCCCGAGACCCTGCGCCTGTTCTCGGGGGAGAACGAGGGGTTGCCGGGTGTCACCGTCGATCGCTACGGCGACTTCGTGGTCGTGCAGTGGCTGTCGGGCGGCGCGCTGGCCTGGCGCGACGAGCTCTATGACGCCGTCGAGGCGGCGCTGAAGCCGCGCGGGATCTACGAGCAGCAGCGGCTGCGTCCGCTGGGCGGCGGCGCGGCGCCCGAGCCGGCCGGCCGCGTTCGCGGCGAAGAGGCGCCCGTCGAGCTGGTGGTCGGTGACGCCGGCAGCCGGTTTGGCGTCGACGTGACGGCGCCGCTGGGCGTGGGGCTGTTCCTGGACATGCGCCTCGGCTGGGCGGCCGTGGCGGCGCGCGCCGCGGGCCGCCGGATGTTGAACCTGTTCTCGTACACGGGCGCGTTCTCCGTCCACGCGGCCAAGGCCGGCGCCACCGAGATGGTGGCCGTCGATCTGGCGGCCAAGGCGCACGCGCGCGCCCGTCGCAACTACGAGCTCTCGGACCTGGACCCGAGGGGGCTGGATGCGATGGCGACCGACGTGGTGAAGGCGCTGGATCGCTTCGCCGAGCGCAAGCGCGCGTTCGACTTGATCGTCTGCGACCCGCCGACATTCTCGCACGGGCCGGCGGGGCAGTTTCAGGTGGCGCGCGATCTGGCCGCGCTGGCCGAGAAGAGCACGCGTGTGCTGGCGCCCGGCGGGTTGCTGGTGTTCGCCACCAACTCGACCAAGGTGTCCTCGGCCGAGCTGGACCGTTCGCTGGCGGAAGGCGGCGCCGTGGCCGGCGCCGACCTGCGCATCGTCGAGCGCGTCGGCCTCCCCCCGGACTTTCCGGTCGCCCCCGGCTTCCCCGAGGGCAACTACCTCAAGGTCGCGATCGCCGCGAAGGTCTAACGGCGCGCTTCGGCGCGCAGGCCGCGGTTCTTCGTCTCGTCGATGAAGTGACGGACGGTCCCCTCGACCGACTCGTTGAAGCGGACGGTGCCGCCGGCGATCTCGCGCAGGGCGGTCACGGCCGGTTTGTTGGTGCAGGCCACCAGAGCGCGGCCGCCGTTGGCCAGTTGGCGCGCGCGCTCTGCGGCGAGCACAACCAGGGCAAAGCGGTTGTTGACCTTCTCCAGACAATCTTCAACGGTGACGCGAGCCAAGGACGACCTCCGAATGTCAGAAAAACAAAAAGAACGGAGAGCTTAGTACCGTCGAGGGGCGAAAGTCAAAGCCGCACGCCGGCCGGCGGAATCCCGCGGCAAGATAGCCGGGAAAACGGCTGAGGCCGGTTGCAAGCCTCCAGGGAGATCCGTAAGCTTTCTTCATATTTTTGCCGTGCTTCCTTCTGGGGAGGAGGGGCCCGGAGAAAGTGCGGACCGATGCCGATTACTGTGAATTGGAGTGATCTGGAGATCGCCTTCGAGCGGAACTCGCCGGATCAAGAGAGCTTTCTCGATCTCGAGAACGGCGACTTGCTGGCAATCGTCGAGGGGGAGCCGGACGCGGCGGCGCGGCGGGCCCGGGTGGCGGCGAATCCGGAGCGCTACCTGCGGATCGATCCCGCTTCGTCGCGTGAGCAGTACCGGTGGATGGAGCGGTTCGTCACCTCCGTCTCCGACGAGGCGTTGCGCGAGCGGCTGCTGATCGCCATCGACGGCAAGGGGGCGTTCCGGCGGTTCAAGGACGTCCTGCTGGCGTTCCCGGCGGAGCGCGAGCGGTGGTTCGGCTACCGCTCGGAGCTGCTGCACTTCCACATCCAGACCTGGCTGGATCACATGAAGATCGAGGTGGCCAACCCGCCGCCCTGGGGGCACGTCGCGCCGCCGTCGGAGCCGAACGAGCTCCCACGCGTCATCCCGACGGGCGAGGCGCCGGGGGAGATCCTGCGGCGTCAGGCGCGCGAGCTGCTGGACGAGATCCCGGCCGCCGAGCTGCCGCCGGCGCTGGCGTTCCTCGAGTTCCTGCGTGACCGCGGGCCGAGCTCGCTGCTCGGAAGCGCCGGCCTTGCCGGCGGCGGTCGTCGTTCCGATCTGGACGACGACGACGACGAGGACGACGACATCGGCCCGGCGCTCGGCGCGCGGTAGAGGTCGCTCAGCCTAACCCTCGGCGGCCGACTTCTTCGCGGAGGAGGCGGTCGCCGGTGGCGTCCAGATCCAGCCGTCGCGGAGGCGCTCGGCCTCCTCGCGCGGGCGGGCGGCTGGCGGCAGGACCCAGCCGTCGCGCGCCCACAGGAAGCCGGTGAAGGCGCAGATCACCGCCTCGAACAGGTGGTCGCTCTGGATGCAGAGCTCTCGCCAGACGCCGGGCCCAAAGCGCAGCTCGCCGGCCAGCGCCTCGAGGATGCGCGCGCGCGTCTCACGCTCCCGCAGGTGCTTCTTGAACGGCGTCCCCAGCCCGAGCACCGCCAGCGTGGCCTTGGGGTAAGCCTCGAGCAGGTTCTCGTTGAGGCGGAAGCGATCGGCCAGCGCGCGCAGCAGATGCGCGGCGCGCGCCGCCAGCGGCCCCGTGCCCTGGCCCAGCCCCTCGCGCGCGACGATGCCCAGCCGGTGGGCCATGTGAACCTCGGTCGCCCGCTGCGTGTACGGCGTGATCGGCGGCTTGCCACGCCGGCTGTCGCGCCCGGGCGCCTCCGCCGTCTCGGTCGCCAGCGCGCGCATCTCGACCACCGACGGGTCGACGCAGGCCGACTGGCCCGGGCACAGCGGGACCAGGCAGCGCAGGCAGGGCGGCAAGGTCAGCGGCGCGTCGAGGCAGAGCAGCGTCTCGTCGCCGTACTGGCGGATCGTGTCGACCAGCGCGGCATCGTAGAACGGTTGTGCGCCGTTGCGCGGGGCGATGTCGACGACGGTCGCGGCGTCGCCGTCGACCCGCAGCGTGGCGAGCGCAGTCTTCTTCCCTTTGCCTCCGCCGAGGTCAATCCCAAGCACGTGGACAAAGCTTCGTGCCGACACGCCTCGCTGAGCGTGCGGGATCGCGCCCCGACCGTCAACCTTTGACTTGGCGCGGAGGGCTTCGTAATCTTGATCAACCACGCCGGGACCCTTTGAGGCCTGGACGGAGGTGCCTCATGCGTCGGACACTCTTCAAGTCGAAGATCCATCGCGCCACAGTCACGCAGGCCGATCTGGATTATGAGGGCTCCGTGACGATCGATGCGGCGCTCTTGCGGGCGGCCGACATTCTCCCGTACGAGAAGGTCGCCATCTGGAACCGAAGCAACGGGTCGCGCCTGGAGACGTACGCGCTGGAGGGGCCGGAGGGCTCGGGCGTCATCTGCGTGAACGGCGCGGCCGCCCACCTGGCGCGACCGGGCGACATCGTCATCATCGCCACCTTCGCCGAGGCGAAGGACGAAGAAGAGGCGCGCGCCTGGAAACCGACCGTCGTGCACGTCGACGGCCAGAACCACATCGTCCCCATCGAGGGCGAGATACCCGGCCCCGCGCGCCGGCTGCGGCCGGTCTAACCCGCGTGTCGCGCGTCGAGACCCTACGGGCGTTCATCGCCAGCCGCCCGGGAGACCCCTTCCCGCGTTACGCGCTGGCGATGGAGCACAAGAACGGCGGCCGCCTGAGCGAGGCCCGCGACGAGTTCGCGGTGCTCATGCGCGATCACGCCGACTATGTCGCCGCCTACCTGCACGCCGGCAACACGCACCTGGCGCTGGGCGATCGCGACGCCGCGCGCGCGGCCTACGCGCGCGGCATCGAGGCGAGCATTCGCAAGGGTGACGGCCACGCCCGGGGCGAGCTCGAGGGCGCGCTGGCCAGTCTCAGCGAATAGCCGAGGCCCGATCAGCCGCGGTTGCGCTTGCGGGTGGCGGCGGCACGCTTGGCCGCGGACGAGCGCGCGCGCGGCCCCTTGGTCGCCACGGCTTTCTTCGCGGCGCGCGAGCGATCCGCGCTGGTCCGTCGGGCCGAGGCGCTCTTGGTCTGCGCCGAGAGCGCCGAGCGCGAGGCGGCGCCGTGACCCTCACGCTGGAGCGCGCGCTCGACCGCGCGCCCGCGGCGGGCCGACGGCGCGCGGGGCTTGCGCCGCCCCAGACCCTCTTCGTAGGCCAGCGTCGCCGAGCGTTGCGTGCGCGTCGAGGTCTGCCCGCGCCGCGGCGGCTTCAGCGGCACGCCCGCCCGCCGCGCCTTCGAGAGACCGATCGCGATCGCCTGTCGGGACGAGCGCGCCCCGTGCTTTCCTTGGCGGATGTGGTCCAGCTCCTCGTGGACAAACTCTCCCGCCGCCGTCGAAGCGCTCTTGCCTTCGGCAAGGTCGTGCTTCGCTTTCCGCATGGTGGTCTTGGTTGGCATAGTGGGAAACGTGAATCGCCTCGGCCGTCGCACAAGAGGGATCCGCCTCGCATTCACCCTGGTGCTGCTCCTGACATCCAGGCGCGCGTTCGCCGAGACCCACTGCCGCGCGCCCATCGACGGCTCGCCCGCGCTGGCCGACATCGACGGCCGCGCGCGCCTCGACTGGATCAACCAGCGCCTGTCGCACGACGGGCACCGGATGGCGGTCTGGAACTGGGG
>CAZTZM010000385.1:0-15874 GCA_964618005.1 uncultured Myxococcales bacterium | reverse complement strand
CATCGAACCGGTGCCGCAGGCCGCCAGCAACAGCGTGGCGGCGAGCAGCCCGCGCGCCGGCAGATTCGCGTTCACCATGTGACATCAAGGGGCGAACGGCCGCAAATGATCGCACGTTCGTGCAGCCCCATCGGGCCCGGGATCACAATTTTTCCACTAATTTTTCCGTGATCGATCGGGGGAGCTGGGCGCATCGTAGCTGACATGCGACGCCCCCCCTCGTCCTCCCCCGTTCTCGGCCGCCGCGGCGCGAGTCCCTTGAGCGCCACGGCCGCGGCGCTTCTGCTGATCGCCGGTTGCGCAAACAGCGGCGGCGGCGACCAGACGGGAAGCGGCGGTGAGCAGGGAAGCGGCGGCACGTCGGGCGCCACCGGCGGTCACTCCGGAACCGGCGGCAGCTCGGCGACCGGCGGCAACAGCGGAACGGGTGGCAGCGTGGCGACCGGTGGAACGACCGGCACCGGCGGCGCGACAGGCACAGGTGGCGCCAAGGCCACCGGGGGCGCCACGGGTACCGGCGGCGCAACCAGCACCGGTGGCACCACAGGCACCGGCGGCACCACCAGCACCGGCGGCGCCACAGGCACCGGCGGCGCCAAGGCCACCGGGGGCACCACCGGCACCGGCGGCGCAACCAGCACCGGCGGCACCCCGGGCACCGGCGGTTCCAGCGGACCGGCGGTGGCGTTCCCGGGCGCGCAGGGCTTCGCGAAGAACGTGACCGGGGGCCGCGCGGGCGCCGTCTATCACGTGACGAACCTGAATGATTCGGGCGCCGGGTCGTTCCGCGACGCGGTCAGCGCGTCGAACCGCATCATCGTGTTCGACGTCGGCGGCTACGTGTCGCTGCAAACGGCGGTCTCGGGCAAGAGCAACCTGACGATCGCCGGGCAGACCGCGCCAGGCGGCGGCATCGGGTTCGAGGGCGGCGAGATCTCGTTCGCCCAGAGCTCGAACATCATCATTCGCCACATCCGCATCCGCCCCGGCAGCGACACCGCCAGCACCGAGGACGATGCGCTCAGCCTCTACCGCGCGCACGACGTCATCGTCGACCACACGGCGCTGGAGTTCGCGCCCTGGGACATCATCGACGGCGTCAGCGACGACTGGCAGACCTACCCCGTCACCAACATCACGTTCCAGGACTGCATCATCGCCGATCCGACAGGCCAGCAGTTCGGCGCCCACACGGAGTCGGTCCAGAGCAACTGGTCCTGGTACCGGAACATCTTCGCCAACTCGCACAACCGGAACCCGCTGGCCAAGGTGAACACGGTGTTCGTGAACAACGTGCTCTACAACTACTCGGCCGGGTACACCACCCACACCAGCACGAACTTCACGCACGACATCCTGAACAACTACTTCGTGATGGGGCCGGCCTCGACCGGCACCGACAACACCTGGTACCAGATCGACAAGAACCAGTCGATCTACTACTCGGGCAACCTGAAGGACACCAACCTGAACGGCACCCTCGACGGCGCCGCCACGACGCCGTACTGGTACCAGGGGACGGGCACGGTGCTCTCGACGCCGTGGTCGACCGAGACCACCGCGACCCCGGCCCTCGACACGGCGTCGGCGTTTCGCGTGACCGCCTCGGAGTCGGGGCCGCTGCCGCGCGACGCGATGGACGCGCTGATCATCAGCCAGGTGATGACGATGGGGAAGGGAACCACCGGGACCGCGGCCGGCACCGTCGGGCCCGACGGCGGCCTCGACACCAGCCAGACGCAGACGGGTCTGGCCAACAACGGCTACGGCACGATCACCGGCGGCACGAAGCCGACCGACACCGACGACGACGGGATGCCCGACTTCTGGGAGAGCGCCACCGGCTCGAACGTCAGCACGAACGACGCGATGACCATCGCCTCCGACGGCTACGCGCTGATCGAGCACTACATCAACTGGCTGGCGGAGCCGCACGCGCAGACGGCGGCGGGCACCGCCGCCAGCGTCGACCTCTCGGCGCTGACCAGCGGCTTCAGCGCCGTGTCGCCGACCTACACGGTCTCGGGCGCGCAGAACGGCACGGTCTCGGTCTCCGGCCATGCGGCGGCGTTCACCCCGACGGCCGGCTTCCACGGCCTGGGCGCCTTCAGCTTCACCGTGAAGGGCTCCGACAGCACCACGTACACCGCCACGGTGTCGGTGCTGGTCACGCCGTAGCGGCGCGACCGATCAACCGTCGATCGGCATGTAGATCCGGCGAGCCGGGACCGAGACCAGCTCGCCGGCCGGCAGCACCAGCGCGGTCAGCTCGCGCCCGTAGACGCAGCCGGTGTCGAGGCCGGTGGCGAACGGCCGCTGCTGCAGCCCACGGAGCGCGTCGTGCCCGAACACCACGTGCTCGGGCCCCGTCCACAGCGTCGACCAGGGCTTCCCTTCGATGCGCTTCGACGGCTTGCCCTCGTCGGTGATGCTCCGCAGGTTGAGGAGCATCTTCCGCTCCTGATGCTCGACCGGTACGCCCGGCACCAAGCCCGCGTGGACGACAACGCGCGGCGGTCCGCCGGGCAGATCGAGGCGCAGCCAGAGGGGCCGCGCCTCCAGCCAATCGACGTCGGCCGGGCTCAGGGCCTTGGCGATCGCGATGTGGCTGGGGCGCGCGTCCAGGTCCCCGCGCGCGGCCTGCAACGCGTGCGCGTCGTGGTTGCCAAGGACGGCGTCGGCGCCGGACTCGCGTGCCCACTGCACGACACCGACCGAGTCCGGGCCCTTGGCGACCAGGTCGCCCACCAGGACGACCCGATCGTCGGGCGTGCGCCCCACCCGCGCCAGCAGCGCGTGCAGTTCGTCGAGACAGCCGTGAACGTCGCCGACGATGATGGTGCGCATGGGAGAGGCGGCGCGCGGCGCGCCGTTTCGGCCTAGGCCTCGGAGACGGTGACCTTCACCATCTTGACCGGCGTCTTCGGGCGGTCGCCCCCGTCGCGCGGCGTCTTGGAGATCTTGTCGACGACGTCCATCCCCTCGATCACCTTGCCGAACACCGGGTGCTTCGACGGGCCGGGCGTGAACCAATCGAGGTAGGGGTTGTCGACCACGTTGACGAAGAACTGGCAGCTTCCGCTCTGCGGCCCCTTGTTGGCCATCGACAGCGTCCCGCGCGCGTTCGTGATCTTGGCGTTGGCGGGGTGCTCGTCCGGGATGGTCCCGTTGGGCGAGTCGCCGGTGCCGGCGCGCGGGCTTTGCGGATCCTTGCTGTGCGGACAGCCGAACTGGATCATGAACTTGTCGATCACGCGGTGGAAGTGCAGGCCGTCATAAAAACCGCTCTTGGCGAGCTTGACGAAGTTTCCGGCGGTGATGGGCATCTGGTCGGCGAAGAGCTCGACCTTGAAGTCGCCCAAGGAGGTGCTGAGCGTCGCAATGGGATTGGCCATGGGCGGGGAGCTTAACGCACTTCCAGCGTCGCGACGACCTCGTCCAGCGTGTCGAAGAGCCGCGCGCGCGGGCAGAGCTCGGCGAGCTTGCTGTGGCGCACGGCGAACACCTCGTCGCAGGTCTCGGCGGCCAGGAGATCGAGGCGACCGTCGCCCAGGTAGGCGGTCGAGTGTCCAGGATACTGGGCACGGAGCAGGGCGACGACGTGGCTCTTGAAGTCCTCACCCGGCCCGGGCTGCACGCCCGGCGGCAGCGTCACCTCCCAGCCGGTTCCGTCGAAGCGGCCGTGGAACGAGGTGAAGGCCACGCCCGGCGGCAGCAGCGCCTCGATGTAGAACGCCAGCCCGTGGCTGAGGACCACGAACGGCCAGTCGCGCCGCGCGCAGAGGGCGATCAGCGCGTCCAGCCCCGGCCGGAACTGGGCGTGCGCGCGCGCCTCCGCCAGCAGCGCCGCCGGCCCCAGCGCGATGTCGCGATAGCCGCGGGCGATCATCTGCAGCGGCGTGAGCTCTCCGGTCGTCGTGAGGGGCGCCAGGGCGCGCCGCCAATCGTAGGTCAGGTACCGGTCCCAGAAGTGCGACGTGATGTCTTCGACGGTCAGCGTCCCATCGAAATCAGAGACGACGATCATTTGAAGGTCACGACCAGCGGCGCGTGGTCGCTGGTGCCGGTCTCGCGCTGCGAGACGCAGCTCTCGACCGAGGCTGCCAATCCGTCGCTGGCGAGCATATAATCGATCCGCCAGCCGACGTTGCGCTCGCGCAGGTTGCGCCAGGGGGCCCACCAGGTGAAGAGGGCGTCGTTGTCCGGCTCGCGCTCGCGCGCCACGTCGTGCAGGCCGCCCTCGGTCAGGATCCGCCCGAACACCTCGCGCTCGTCGGCGCGCTGGCCGATGGCCTGCTCGTCGCGCTGCTTGGCGTGCACGTCGATCGGCGCGCGCGCCACGTTCAGGTCGCCGCACAAGATCAGCGGCTTCCCGAGCGCCCGCTGCGCCGCCGCGTAGGCCACCATCGCCTCGAGGAAGCGCAGCTTGGCGGCGAAGTCCTTGCCGCCGTTCGGGACGTAGATCGACGCGATCGCGACGCCGCCCACGTCGGCCACCGCGATCCGCGTCTCGTGATCGAACTCGGGGTGGACGTAGAGCGGCCGGTCGACCGCCACCGACTTGCGGATCAGGAGCGCGACGCCCGAGTACCCCTTGCTGCCGTGCCAGTACCCCCAGTAGTCGGGCAGGTCGCCGACCGTCTTGGGGATGTGGTCGACCATCGCCTTGATCTCCTGCAGGCAGAGGACATCGGGCTGCTCGCGGGCCACGAACGCCGCCACCTCATCCTGCCGGGCGCGGATCCCGTTCACGTTCCAAGTGGCGACCTTCATCGACGCGTGCTCTTTTAGCATGCATGGCCGGTTCCTCCGACGCGCCCGCCACGTCGCCGCGCGCGCTGATCGTGGTCATCGCCGCGGGGATCTTCGTCACCGGCTTCGGGTGGCCGGGGACCATCGGGCGGCTGCCGTTCAGCCTGCTGCTGAAGAACCAGCTGCACCTGCCGGCCCAGCAGGTGGCGGCGTTCTGGGCCATCGCCACGCTGGCCTGGTACGTCAAGCCGCTGGTCGGCTTCGTCTGCGACGCCTACCCGCTGTTCGGCACGCGCCACCGGGGCTATCTGATCGTCGGCTCCCTGCTGGCGGGGCTGTTCTGGCTGGCGTTCGCGTTCGTGCCGCGCAGCTACCGCGCGCTGCTGCTGGTGATGACCGGCCTCAACCTGGCTATGGTCGCCGTCAGCACCGTCATCGGCGGCCTGCAGGTCGAGGTCTCGCAGCGCTACGGCGCCACCGGCCGACTGGCGTCGCTGCGCACGGGCCTGGAAGGTGTGATGAGCCTGCTGGCCGGCCCGATCGGCGGCTGGCTGGCGGTGTGCGCCTTCGTGTGGACCGCGGTGGCCGGCGCGGGCGTCGTGGTGGCCTTCCTGCCGATCGTGCTGTGGCTCTACCGCGAGCCGCGCGGCGCGCGCAGCAACGCGACGGTGTGGACGATCGCCCGCCGGCACCTGTCGGTGATCGTCCGCTCGCGCGCGATGTGGGCCAGCACCGGCCTGCTGTTTCTCTGCTACCTGGCGCCCGGCTTCCAGACGCCGATGCTGTACTACCAGCAGGACGTCCTGAAGTTCGACCCGCGCTTCATGGGCTACCTGCAGCTCCTGGGCGGCGTAGGGGGGATCGTCGGCGCGGCGGTGTACGGGTACCTGTGCCGGCGGCTGTCGCTGAAGGTTTCTTTGACCGGCGGGATCATCCTCGGCGCGGCCAGCACGCTCCTCTACCTGCGCTATGACTCGGCCAAGGCGGCCGTCCTGATCGACAGCTCGGCGGCGCTGCTGGGGACGCTGGCCTCGCTGCCGCTCTATGATCTGGCGGCGCGCGCGGCGCCTCCGGGGATCGAGAGCTTCGCCTTCTCGCTGATGATGAGCATCCGCAACATCGCCCTCTTCGCGATCTCGGACGTTTTGGGGTCGTACCTCTATGGCAAGTACCACGTCGGGTTCAAGCAACTGGTTTGGTTGAACGCCGGGTCGTCAGCCGCCGTGCTCCTGTTCGTTCCGTTGCTCCCCGCCGCATTGTTGGCCGGACGGGAAGGTCCAGCCCCTGCAACGCCTAGCAAGTAACTTGCGCCGCCTGTTACGATTGTAGAAATGTCTCCAGTCAGCCGGCGTCACCTCCCGCGCGCCATCGGCCTGGTCCTGGCGCTGTCCGCCTTCTCCTGCGCCTCGACCCCCTGGCCGGAGGAGCCTGGCGTCCCCGTTGCGGTGGGGTTGGCCGCCAACGTCGACGCGGGCGAGTCGTTCCTGTCGGCGCTCACCGCGGCGCGCGCGGCGATCAACCTCCCGGCGCCGATCGTGACCCCGCGCTACCAGAGCGACATCCGCAACTTTGCCGAGGACCTGCAGGCGGGCAAGACGTCCGCCGAGGGCGCTCGCCGCGCCATTCTGGCGTGGGCTCAGGCGGCCTATCAGCGCAAGGTGCTCGCCTGGGCGCTCGACTGCGCGGCCGGCCGCAACATGCCGCTTCCGTCCGGGCTGACCGAGCTACCCACCGCCGTGATCTCCTACGCCGCGGCCCACTTCCGCCCGCGCTCGATGGCGGCCGATCAGTGCGCGGTGCTGGTCGTGGCGCTGACCGGTACCGAAGCGCCGCCGCCGGCGGTCAAATGACACAGCCGATCCGGGCGCTGTCGATCGCGATCTCGTCGATCCAGAGCTCGAACGGCTCCGTCGTGGCCTGATACTCGTACCAGCCGAGCCAGAGGTTGGTGAACGTCGGCAGCGTGAACGGCACGCCGGCGTTCCCCATGTGCGGCGTCGACGGCGTCGTGTCGAGCGAGGGGTGCTCGACGCCGTCCCACCAGAACTTGGTCTGGTTGTGGGCGCCGTCGTGCATCCATTCGATGCATGACCACTGCCCGGTCGGCACCGGCGACGGCGTGCCGTTCGAACCTGGGTCCTGATCGGGGTTGGTCCAGTCGCCGGTCCCGTTGGGGTCGGTCAGGCTGTCGGTCCCCACGCCGAACAGGTTCACGCCGTCCTGCATCTGGCCGCCCACCCGGACCTCGCCCATGACCCCGGTGCCCGAGGCGGCCACGAACGTCCAGTGCGCGTAGCTGAACGTGTCGCTGGGCGTGGGCAGGGACTGAAAGTAGACGAACACGCGCCCGTAGTAGGTGTCGTTCTGGGCCGGGAAGGTCCTGGTCTCGTCGATGGTCGACGACCCCTTCCCCGTCACCATGATGTGCAGCGCGTGGCTGCCGCGCGCCGCCTGCAGCGTGTCGACCACCGGCGTGACGCCGCCGACCGTCCAGGTGGCGGGATCGATGGCGCCGCTCTCGAAGTCCTCGCACAGCTGGACGTGCGCGTCGGCGCAGCGGCTGGCGCCGAAGAACGCCGCGCGGTTCGACGACAGGTCGCGCTCGCCGCCGGTCTTGCAGCCGGCCAGCATCACCAGCAGCAGCCCGGTGGCGAGGCGGCTCCCCGCGGCGCGCACGTTAGAACTTCACCTGGATCTCGTAGCGGCGGTTCTTGGCCTTCTTGGCGGGCGTGTTGTCCGGGGAGACCAGGGGCTGCTCGGCGCCCATCCCGACGGAGATGATCTCGTTCGGCGCGATCCCGCGCGCCACCAGCTCGCGCGCGATGACGGCCGCGCGCCGGCCCGACAGCTCCTTGTTGTGCTCCGGCCTGCCGGACGAATCGGTGTGCCCCGAGACGACGAACTTGAAGCTCGTGACGCCGCTGACCTTGAGCTGCTTCTTCACGTCGACCAGCGTGCCGGCCAGCTTCTTCAACTTCTTGTCACACCCGGGCGCCAGCTCGTCGGTGTCGGTCTTGAAGCTGCACTGGTCTTTGTGCCCCTCGGCCAGCAGCTTGGCGTTCACCTTCTTGACCGCCTGGTCGCGGGCGGCGCCGCCCGCCTTGTTGGTCAGGCCACCCAGATCGAACGCGCGTGCGGCCGGCGCGGCGAGGGCAAGCAACAGAAAAACCGACAGAGTTCGTCCCAGCATCTGGGAAGAGTAGCGCGAACCGGCGCTATCCGACGAGCGCCAGATCGAGCACGGTCTTCAGCCCGGGCGTCGCCGCGACCAGCGCCGGGATGGCGTTCAGCACCGTCGCGACCGTGGCCCGATCACCGTGCGTGCCGCCGCGAATGAGCAGGTCGAGCGGCGGATCGCCGTCGATCACGATCCGATCGCGCGGGTCGGGCGCGGCGACCGACATCTCCAGGTCCAGGCGGACCGCCTCTTGCCCCGCGCGCAGGCCGACCGCCGACTGGCGCAGCCCCGCCACGCGGCCGGCGTCGATCCCCGGCCGCGGCTCGGTGACCGGCCCGATCGTCGAGCGGATCTCGTCGAACTTCCAGCCCAGCCCCAGCCCGACCAGCGCGCACGACTCGGCCAAGCCGCGATGGCCCAGCCGTCGATCGGCCACGCCCGCCTGGAACTCGGCGGCGGTCAGCCCGGCGCCGACCTTGGCGCGCAGGGGGGCACGCCGCTTGGCCGCGTCGACCACCCGTTCGACCCGGATCCGATCGACGCGCACCGAGGCCGCGGCCAGCGTCACCGGCAGGCGATCCATCACCAGGCCGGGGTTCACGCCGGTGCCGAGGACGCTGATGCCGGCCGCGCGCGCCCGCGCGTCCAGCTGCTGCGCCAGCTCCGGCGTGGCCAGATTGGCGTAGGAGAGGTCCTCGCAGGTCGAGACCACGTCGACGCCGGCCGACGCCGCCGCGTCGAGGATCGGCATGACGTCGGCGACGCCCGAACCGGTCAGCACCACCGCCACGTCGGCGCCGGACAGCGCCGCGGGCAAGCCGGCGGCGATCTTCAGGCCAATCGCGCCGATCTCGGACACTTCGCCGGCGTCACGGCCGATGAACGCCGGATCGGCGACGCCCGACAGCTCCAGCGACGGGCGGGCGCGGATCGCCTTCAGGACCTCGCGCCCGATCGCGCCCAGGCCGACCAGGGCCACCCGGATCGGCGTCGGCGCGCGCCCGGCGGTCATGCCCCGAGCTCGGCCAGGTCTTCGCCCAGCTCCTCGAGGAACCCCGCCACCTCGGACGGCGACAGCGACTCCAGCCGGCGCCGGATCCCCTGCAGATCGTCCTGCAGCCGGCTGGCCCGACGGCGGTAGTTGTCGAGCGTGTTCTCCAGCCGGCTGGCGGCCGACTCCAGGTCGCGCGCGATCACGCCGCTCTCGTCGTGGCCGTTGCGCGGCGCCGGGGCCCGCACGGAGGCCGCCTCCAGCTCGCCCACCCGGACCCGCAGGCGATCGCGCTCGGTCTCCAGCGCGCGCAGCCGCCCCTCGTCGGCGTCGTCGCGCTGCACGACCTGCTTCCGCTCGTGCTCGAACCGCAGCAGCTTGCCCTCCAGCTCGGCCAGCCGCGCACGCCGGCTGCGGTCGGCCTCTTCCAGATCCTTGGCGGTGCGACGCAGCGTCTGCGCCTCGGCGCCGGCGGTCGCGGCGCGCGACTCGGCGGCCGCCAGCGTGTCTTCCAGCTCGCTGATCAGCGCCGTCTGCTCGGCGACCGACGCCTTCAGATCGGTGATCTCGTCGACGTGCGCGGCGGAGGCCCGGTGGAAATCCTCCTGCGCGCGCTCGCGGGCCTCGCGGGACGCCGTGTCGTCCAACGCCACGACCGGCGCCGGCGGCGGCGCCACCGTCTCCGTGCGGGCCCCCCCCTGAACGGCCCGGGCGATCGCCTGCCGCAGCTTGTCTTCCAGCTCGGCCAGCCGCCAGACCAGGTCCTGCTTCTCGCCCTCCAGGCGCAGGATCCGCTCGTCGCGCTGGCTGAGCGCCTGGGTCAACCCGTCGACCGCGCTGGCGCCGGCGACCTGCAGCTTCGCCTCGGTCTCCAGGCGCGACAGCTCGCGACGGGCCCGCCCGAGCTCGCTGTCGGCCAGCTTGTAGCGCTCGATGGCGTCCTCCAGCTCGCGCTGCCGCTCGCGGGCGACGCCGCCGACCTCTTCCAGCCGCTGCTCGGCGGCGGAGGCGCGCGCGTCGCTCTCCGCCAGCTTCACGCGCAGCCGGCTCGCCTCGTCCCGGGCCTCGCCCAGCGCCGCCGCCGCGGCGCGCAGCTCGGCCTCCAGCGGCGCCCGCAGCCCGACCGCCAGGCGATCGGCGACCGCCGTCATCTCCTCGGCGGTGCGACGGGTGACGGTCACGACCGACTCGTTGGCTTCGGCCAGCGCCTTCCGCAGCTTGGCGTTCTCGCCGTCCAGCGCGGTGCGATCCTCGGCCGCGCGGCGCAGGCGCGCGCGCAGCTCTTCGATCTCCTCGCCACGCGCACGCGCCACCTGGGTGACCGCCTCGGCGTCTGGCGCCTTGACGGACGGCGCGACGGGCGCAACCGGATTGGCCGGCGGCGTGCGCTCGCTGTGCGGCAGCTGGACCAGCGCGTAACCGAGGCCCGGCAGCGGCTCGGCGCCGCCGATCGCCACGTAGGCCGCCGGCGGCTCCGGCTCTTTCACCAGCCGCGAGTCGATCCGCAGGGCGTCGACCGTGCCGTCGAACTCGACCACGCCGATCCCCGCGAACGGCGTCATGCCCAGCATCTGGACCGCGGGCAGGTGGGGCGCGATCGCGCCGTGCAGATCGTAGTACCCGACGCCCGCCTTGGCCCCGGGCCGGTCGGCGTTGCCCACCGCCACCACCAGGCGCCCGCCCGGCGAGAGCAGCCGCCGCCAGCTCGCCACCGCGCCGGGGCGCCGGACCAGCGCGTCGGCCTCAGGGACGACGACCGCCTCGAAGCGGTCGGTCACGCCGCTCACGTCCGCGTCGGCGTGGATGACCTGGGCGGCGCCCATGGATTGAAGAAGGTCGGTGCTGCCGGGGCCCTGCCCGATCTCGAGCACCCGCCGACCGGCCCACAACGGCTCGAGGTAAGCGTAGAGCGACCGGCGGCGGTCGCGGGCATCAGCGGTAAATTCATCCCCCATGGCGGGGGGCACTATACCCGACTTGCATCCGGACGCTTGGCCCACTATAAACCCCGGTTCCCGGGATCCACATCATGGCAAAAAAAGGCATTCATCCGGTCTACAAGCCCTCGACCATCACTTGCGCCTGCGGCAACAAGGTCGAGACCTTCTCCACCCGCGGCGCTTTCTCGGTCGAAATCTGCTCCGCCTGCCACCCGTTCTACACGGGTAAGCAGAAGTTCGTCGACGCAGCGGGCCGCATCGAGCGCTTCAACAAGAAGTACGCCGGCGGCAAGAGCAAGACCGCGCCGGCGACCTAAGCGCGACGGCCGGTGCGGCGAGCAAGTTGGCTTCGTGGCGCGGCTTTGCCGCGTCGCGAAGCGGGGGTTTGGGGGGACGCAGAGGCGGCCCGAGGCGCCCCGATCCAAGACGCTCCGATCACGCCGCCGGGCGGTCCCCCCATCTAGATGCTCGATCAACTGCTGCTCGACAAGCTGGCGGGCGTCGAAGCGCGCTATCAGGAGCTGGATCGGATGCTCGCCGATCCGGCCGTGCTGGCCAACCGCCAGCAGATGCAGAAGCTCAGCAAGGAGCACTCCGACCTGCGCGAGCTGATCGAGACGCTGCGGGTGCATCGTGACGTCGCCAAGCGGATCACCGAGGCGCGCGAGCTGCAGAAAGATCCGGAGATGCGCGAGCTCGCGCACCAGGAAGAGACCGAGCTCGGCACGGAGCAGGAGCGGCTGGAGAAGCAGCTCAAGGAGCTGCTCATGCCCAAGGATCCGAACGACGAGAAGAACATCTTGCTCGAGATCCGGGGCGGGACGGGCGGCGAAGAGGCCGCGCTGTTCGCCAACGATCTGTTCCGCATGTACACGCGCTTCGCCGAGCGGCACCGCTGGGCGGTGGAGATCCTGTCGATGTCCAGCGCGGCGGCCGGCGGCATCAAAGAGGTCGTGGCCGGCATCAACGGGCGCGGCGCCTACTCGCAGCTCAAGTACGAGTCGGGCGTCCACCGCGTGCAGCGCGTCCCCGCCACCGAGACGCAGGGGCGGATCCACACGTCGACCGCCACCGTGGCGGTGATGCCGGAGATCGAGGACGTCGAGATCACCATCGACCCGAAGGACCTGAAGATCGAGGTCATGCGCTCGGGCGGCCCGGGCGGGCAGTCGGTCAACACCACCGACTCCGCCGTGCGCATCCACCACCTGCCGAGCGGCCTCCTCGTCCACTGCCAGCAAGAAAAGTCGCAGCACAAGAACAAGGCGATGGCGATGAAGCTGCTGCGCTCCAAGCTGTACGAGATCGAAGAGGAGAAGCGGCAGACCGCCGAGCGCGAGGCGCGCCGCAGCCAGATCGGCTCCGGCGATCGCTCGGAGAAGATCCGCACCTACAACTTTCCGCAGGACCGGCTGACCGATCACCGCATCGGCCTCACCCGCCACAACCTCCCCGGCATCCTCGACGGTGACCTGGAGGACGTGATCAGCAGCCTGCGGGCGCACTTTCAGGCTGAGGCGCTCAAGTGAGCGCGGCCGCTACGCGCCGCTCAGGGTGACGATCACCGTGCGGGCGCCGCCCGCCTCCCGGTGCTCGCCCAGGTAGATCCCCTGCCAGGTGCCCAGCGCCAGGCGGCCGTCACGGATCGGGATCGTGATCGACGCGCCGAGCAGCGTCGACTTCACGTGCGCCGGCATGTCGTCGTCGCCCTCGGCGGTGTGCTGAAAGTACGGCGCCCTCTCGGGCACCGCCCGATCGAACCAGCGCTCCAGATCACCGCGGACGTCGGGATCGGCGTTCTCGTTCACATTGAGTGAGGCGGACGTATGTTGAATGAAGAAGTGCGCCAGACCGACCTTGAAGCGAGCCAGCTCCGGCACCGCGGCCACCAGCTCGCTCGTCACCAGGTGGAAACCGCGCGGCCGCGGCTTGAGGCGGATCTGTGCTTGGTGCCATTGCATCGCGTGCGTTTGCCTTTACCACGCCGCGCCGGCACGTGACGTTCGACACCGCATTTCCCGAGAAAAGGTTGCCAAAATCAGATTCGACCTTTTAATGAAGCGACTGACGGGAAGCGCGACGTTCCCGACAAGGAGACCCATGACTTCACGCAAGAACTTGCTCACCGGCCTCGGTATCCTGCTGCTGGTGCTGCTGGGATCGGTGTCGACCGCCCAGGCCCAGTACGCGGCCTACCCGCCCTCTTACTACCCGCCCCCACCGCCGCCCCAGCCCCGCGGCGTCTACCGCTCGGGCCTGATCCTCGGCTTCGCTGGCGGGGTCGGCGGCCTCTCCGCCAACAACTGTGGCGACGAGTGCGGCGTGGCCTTCATGTTCGAAGGGCACATCGGCGGGATGATCTCCCCCCGCGCCGCCCTGATGTTCGAGGTATGGGGCGCCGATCACCCCTGGACCGACGTGTCCGGAGACAGCCTGGAGACAATCAACACCTTCTGGACGGCGGCGCTGCAGTACTGGGTCACCAACCAGGTGTGGGTCAAGGGCGGCCTGGGCCTGGGTGTCATTCACATCGAGGACAACGACACCCTGGACGAAACCACCGCCACCGGCTTCGCCCTCTTCGGCGCCGTCGGCATCGAGCTCGTGCAGTCCTACAATTTCGCCCTGGACCTCCAGCTCCGCGCCGGCAACGGCTTCTACGGCGAAAACCAAGGCGGCGACGCCCAAAACTACGGCCTCCTGCTCGGCGTCAACTGGTACTGACCGTCAATAAGCACCACCGGAGCGGAGCCGAGGGTCGTAGGTGAGGCGCGGGGAGGTCCGGGTGTCTCCTCGCCACGAGCTTAGGAGGCCGCTCTGATCGTTTGCGGCCGACGATAGCGACTCGGCGAGGGGCGGGGAGGCACCCAGCCCCCGCCGCCCCCGTCGGAAAAGCCGAGCGGAGCGGAGCTTACGACTCTTCCTTCTTGACGACCCAGACCTTGATCGTGGCGTTGACGCCGCGGCCAAGCCGGATCGGGACCTCGACCATGCCGAGCGACTTGATCGGCTCCTCGAGGTGGATCTTCTTGGCGTCGATCGTGACGTGCTGCTCGCGGAGCGCCTCGGCGATGTCGCGGCTCGTGACCGAGCCGTAGAGCTTGTCCTCCTCGCCCGTGGCGCGCGCGATCGACACCGACACCTGCGACAGCTTGTCGGCCTCGGCCTGCGCTTCCTTGGCCAGCTTGGCCGTGCGGGTGGCGATGACGCGCTTCTCGTGCTCGACGCGCACGATGTCGCCCGCCGTTGCCTTGATGGCCAGGCCCCGCGGCAAGAGGTAGTTGCGCGCGTAGCCGGGGCGCACGTTCACCACCTCGCCCGACTTGCCCAGGTTGTCCAGATCGTCTCTCAGGATGACTTGCATGGCCTCACGCTCCCGTGACCGCGAACGGCATGAGCGCGATCATCCGCGCCCGGTTGACCGCCGTGGCGATGGCGCGCTGGTGCTTGGCGCAGTTGCCGGTCAGGCGGCGGGGCACCAGCTTGCCGCGATCGGTGATGAAGTACTTGAGCAGGGAGGCGTCCTTGTAGTCGATCTTGATCGCCTCGTCCGCGCAGAACTTGCACTGCTTGCGACGGCCGACGGGGCGCTTCTTGTCGTCGCCCCCGCGCCCGCCGCGCTCGCCCTTGCCTTCGCCCATATCCATCGGTGCCATGGCTTACCCCTCTCCCCGGCCGCCACCGCGGCCTGGCTCGTCGACGCCGCCGAACACGGCCTCTTCGAAGTCGAAAGCTCCCTCGTCATCGTCGAACGGCGAACGCGCCTCGGCTTGACCGGTGGCGATCGCCTCCTCGTCCGGCCCCGGCGTGGCGGCCTTGGCGAACGACTCCTCGGTCACCTCGGTGGCGCGAGCCGCCGGGTCGACGTTCTCCGAGATCTTCACCGAGTAGTAGCGGATCACCGAGTCGGTGAGGCGCAGGTTGCGCTCCACCTCTTCGACCAGGCCCGCGGTGCCGAGGTACGAGAAGAAGAGGTAGATCCCCTTCAGCTGCTTCTTCACCTCGTAGGCCAGCTTGCGCTTGCCCCAGTTGTCCACCTTCAGCAGCGTGCCGCCGCCGGCCTCGATCACGCCGCGAACCTTCAGGTTCACCTGCGAGATGACGTCCGTCGTGCTGTCGGGACGCAGGATGTAGATGGTCTCGTACTCGCGCTTGTGACCCGCGAGGTCGCGGGCCGAGCCCGGCCGCTGTCCGGCGGGCGTTGCGCCGGCGCGCGTGGCCGGCTCTGTTCCTGATGTGCTCATGGTCTCTCCCTTTGGGCTTGCTTCAGTTGGTCCGTGTTTCCACGGGCAAGGAGGAGGGGCCGTGCGTGACCATCACGCCCGATCCCTCGCGTCTTTGTTGTTCGAACCTTTTCCGTTGAACGTGTTCATGGCGGTCGTCAGGCCGCTCTTGACGATCGTCTCGACGGCGTCGGCCGCCGTGGCGATCAGGTCGGGGAGCTCCTTGGCCTCGGCGCGCGAGAAGTTCGAGAGCAGGTAGTTGGCGGGGTCGTGTCCCGCCGGCGGGCGTCCCACGCCGACCCGCACGCGCGCGAACCCGGCGTCGCCGAGATCCGCCAGCATCGACCGGATGCCGTTGTGGCCGCCATGCCCGCCCCCGGCGCCCAGCTTCAGCCGGCCGAACGGCAGGTCCAGCTCGTCGTGGACGACGATCAGATCGGTGACCGGGACCTTCCAGAACCCGGCCACTCGAGCCACCGCCTGTCCGCTGACGTTCATGAACTCCATCGGCTTGCAAAGCAGGACGCGCGTCCCCGCCAGCGTGACCTCGCCCAGCTCGGCGCCGAACTTGGACCGCGGCGCGGAACCGCGCGCGCGGGCGTTCAGAGCGTCGAGCACCATGAAACCCAGGTTGTGCCGGTTGTCCTGATACTCGGGCCCAGGATTGCCGAGCCCGACCACCATGTACATCTGCGGGTTCCGCTGGCGAGGTTACGCGCGGATTACTTGCCCTTCTTCTCCTCTTTGCCGCCGGCCGCCGGAGCCGCCGCGCCCTTGCCGCCAGCCGCCG
>CAZTZM010000384.1:0-5953 GCA_964618005.1 uncultured Myxococcales bacterium | reverse complement strand
CCCCTTGCACTTGGGGCAGGCCAGGATGTCGATGAGCTCTCGGTTGAGCGCCATGGGGCGTATATAACGCATTCGCGGTACGATGACGTCTCCAATGAGACGCGTCCTCTTCGCGGCGCTCCTGGCCGCCGCACTTGGGATGTTCGCCTGGACGCTCCGTCGCTTCACCCGGATGATCCTCGCCGGGCGGCCGGAGCCACGATTCGATCGGCCGGAAGATCGGGCCGATTCGGTGCTTCGCTACTTCTTCGGGCAGAAGAAGGTCGTCGAGCAGACCACCCTGCCCGCCAAGCGCTGGCCGCGGTTCGTCAGCGCGCTGGGGAGCAAGTACCACTTCTTGATCTTCTGGGGCTTCATCTTCATCACCATCGGCTCGACCGAGACGCTGGCCCAGGGGCTGTTCCCGTCGTTCACCTGGTCGCGGGTCATCGGGGAGACCGCGGCCGGCGCGCTGACGTCGACGATCGACTTGTTCTCGGTCGCCGTGCTGGCGCTGGTGGTGTTCGCTTTCTTCCGGCGCATCGTCCTGCAGCCGCGCCTCATCCCGATGAGCCGGGACGCCGCCGCCATCCTCTCGGCGATCGGTCTCTTGATGCTGACTTACTTCGGCATGCGCCGGCTGGATCAGCCGTTCGCCGAGGTCTGCTGGTGGACCCACGTGGTCATCCTGCTGGCGTTCCTGAACTACCTCCTCTACTCGAAGCACAGCCACATCCTGGCGGCCCTGCCCAACATCTACTTCCGCAAGCTGGGCCAGCGCGGGGCGCTCCCCAAGCTGAACATGGAGGCGGACGACATCGCCGGCACCGGCGTCGTGCAGGAGTGGAAGGACTTCACCTGGAAGTCGCTCATGGACGGCTTCGCCTGCACCGAGTGCGCGCGCTGCACGAACTTCTGCCCGGCCTACAACACGGGCAAGCCGCTGTCGCCGATGCAGGTGATCCACGACGTGCGCGACGACCTGCGCACCCGGATGCCGGACCGCGGCCCGCTCGACACGCTGCTGGACAAGTTCCAGCACGGCGCTCACGCCGCCGCCGACGAGGTGAAGCCGCTCATCGGCGGACGGACCAGCGAGGACGTCTTGTGGGCCTGCACGACCTGCGGCGCCTGCCAGGAGGTCTGCCCGGTCTTCATCGACCACCCCGAGAAGATCATCCAGATGCGCCAGAACCTGGTGCTGGTTCAGGAGAAGGTGCCGCCCGACCTGGCCCGCACCTTCACCAACCTGGAGCGCAACGGGAACCCCTGGGGGATCAGCGCCGACAAGCGGATGGACTGGGCCGAGGGGATGAACGTCCCGACGCTGGACGACCACCCCGACGCCGAGTACCTGCTGTGGGTCGGCTGCGCCGGCGCGTTCGACGACCGGATCAAGAAGCAGACCCGCGCGCTGGTCGAGGTGCTGCGCGAGGGCGGCGTCGACTTCGCCGTCCTGGGCCTGGAAGAGGGCTGCACCGGCGATCCCGCGCGGCGCTCGGGCAACGAGATGCTGTACCAGATGGAGGCGCAGCAGAACATCGAGACGATGAACGCCAAGAAGGTGAAGAAGGTCGTCACCGCCTGCCCGCACTGCCTCCACACGATCAAGAACGAGTACCCGCAGCTGGGCGGCAACTTCGAGGTCCGCCACCACACGCAGCTGATTCGCGACCTGGTCGCCGCGGGCAAGATCGAGATCGACGCGGTCGAGAACGCCAAGTCCAAGGTGACGCTGCACGACCCCTGCTACCTGGGGCGCTGGAACGGCGAGTACGACGCGCCCCGCGCGGTGCTCGACGCCCTCCCCGCCGGCCGCGACGCGCGCATCGAGCTGCCGCGCAACAAGGAGCACGGCTTCTGCTGCGGCGCCGGCGGCGGCCGCATGTGGATGGAGGAGAAGATCGGCACCCGGGTGAACCACAACCGCACCGACGAGATCCTGGCCTCCGGCGCCGACACCGTCGCCACCGCCTGCCCGTTCTGCACCATCATGCTGCGCGACGGCGTCCAGGACCGGAACGCCGCCGACAAGGTGCAGGTGCTCAACGTCTCCGAGCTGGTCGCCAAGTCGATGAAGCGCAAGCGCGAGCTCGAGACCGGGCCCACGTCCTGAGCGTCGGAAGACGAAGCAAGCGCTACGTCACGATCTCGAAATCGCCGGGCTTCCAGCTGCCGTCGAAGGCGGCCTGCTCCGGCCCGTAGACCCGGAAGTAGGCGAACCACCCCTTGCCGGGGATGGTCTTGATCCAGCGCGCCTCGCCGCCCGCGGGCGCGCGGGGGGCGAAGAGGAGCTCCGCCTCGGCGCCGGCGGGCAGCTCGCGCAGCTCGAACAGCGAGCGGAGCGCCGCCCGCCCCAGATCGGTCTGGATCTCGCAGCGGGTCTCGGCGTCGTAGACGGTCACCGACCAGAACAGCTTGCCGGGAACCGGCAGCGGCAGGCGCAGGCGATAGCTGCGGCCGCCGTCGAGGTAGGCGCCGGCGCGGTCGCGCAGGCCGAGCCAGTAGAGCGAGCCCGCGCCCGCCGAGCGGCGGAACATCGCCGGCGAGGCGCCGATCGCCTGGAAGAACCACTTGTCGCGCGCGTCGAGGTCCGCGTAGCCGCCGGCGTTGAAGTTCCCGTCCTCGAACCGAAGCGCCGCCCACTCCCATTTGCGGTCGGCCCACACGATCCGGTCCGGGCGGCGATCGGCGAACGCCTCCACCCTCATCTGCGCGTTGGCGATCACCGCTGCGCGCTCGAGGATGCCGCGCATGCGCGCGTCGGGCGCGAACGGCCGCCCCTGGGCGATCCCCAGGACCGCCAGCTCACCGTACTGGTTCCGGTAGGCCTCGTACGGCGGCTCGCTCTCGATCGCCTCGTGCAGCACCTGCCAGTATTTGAGCGTGGTCTCCCACCCGAGCGGCGTCGTCTGCAGCGCGCCGTCGGTCAGGTTCAGCCACTTCGGCTCGGTCCACCCGGCCGGCGGGTCGAGCGGGCGCACCTTCACCGTCTGGATCCGCTCCAGCGCCGCCTTCACGTCGCCGCCGATCGGCAACGAGCGAACCCCCACCAGGACCCGATTCGTCGTCGCGCGCCACACGTAGTACCCGACCGGCGGCGGCCGCAGGTAGCCGGGCGGCACGAACAGGTGCTTGCCGCCCCTGCCCGCGTCCGGGCCCGGCACGCCCATGTCGGCCACCCAGCGCTGGTTGATGTCCATCGCCACGACGATCAGCGGCCCGGCCGGCAGATCGATCGTCATCGGCCCGGCGCGGAGATCGAGCATGATCGGGCCGTAAGGCGTGTCGGAGTTCGCCGTGAAGATCACGTGCCGCGGCTTGGTGTCGAGGACGCCGAACGTCTGGTTGTCGACCAGCCCGACGTCCGCGTTCCCCTTGAACTGCGCCAGCCCCGAGACGGTCGGATAAAAGAACCGGTACGCCTGGACGGCGCGGTTCAGATCCGCCTCGTCGTACGCCCGGGCCACCGTCTCGGGCGTCGGGAAGTCGGCCTTGAAGACGTAGCCCAGCCCTTCCGCGCTCAGCTCACCCGTGGCCCCCGGCGTCGACATGAAGACCCTCCCGCGAGATCCGTAAAAAAGATCGGTAGACGCCGTAAACCTGCGTCGGCGCGAAACGCGCCGACAGTGGGCCGCGGGATGCTTGTCCGGCCGAGGTCGCCGTTATTCTTCGTCGTCGCGCGCCGCCGCCAGGCGCGTGAGGACGCCCATGTCTTCCAGCGTGGTCACGTCGCCGCGCACGGCGCCGCTGGTGGCGATCTCACGCAGCAGCCGCCGCATGATCTTCCCCGACCGGGTCTTGGGCAGTCCGTCGGTGAAGCGGATCTCGTCGGGCCGCGCCAGCGCGCCGATCTCCTTGACCACGTGGGCCGCCAGCGCCTTCTTCAGCTCGGCGTCGGCGGTGGCGCCCGCCTTCGGCGTCACGAACGCGAAGATCGCCTGCCCCTTCAGCTCGTGCGGCGGCCCGACCACGGCGGCCTCCGCGACGCTGGGGTGCGAGACCAGCGCGCTCTCGATCTCGGCCGTCCCCAGCCGGTGGCCGGCGACGTTCAGGACATCGTCGACGCGTCCCATGACCCAGAAGTAACCGTCCTCGTCCTGGCGTGAGCCGTCGCCGGTGAAGTAAACGCCCGGCACCTCGGACCAGTACTGCTTCTGATACCGCTCGGGATCGCCGTGCACGCCGCGCAACATCGACGGCCACGGCTTCTTGAGCACCAGAAAGCCGCCTTCGTTGGGGCTGCACGGGGTGCCGTCGCGCTTGACCACCTGCGGATCGACGCCGAAGAACGGGATGGCGCAGCTCCCCGGCTTGGCCGCCGTGATCCCGGGCAGCGGCGTCATCATGATGGCGCCCGTCTCCGTCTGCCACCAGGTGTCGACGATCGGACAGCGCCCGCCGCCGATCACCTCGTGGTACCACATCCAGGCCTCGGGGTTGATCGGCTCGCCGACGCTTCCGAGCAGCCGCAGCGACGAGAGATCGTGCTTCGTGACGTGCTCGTTCCCCCAGCGCACGAAGGCGCGAATGGCCGTGGGCGCCGTGTAGAAGATCGACACCTTGTGCCGCTCGACGATCGACCAGAATCGGTCCTTCTCCGGGTGGTCGGGCGCGCCTTCGTACATGACGCTGGTGGCGCCGTTCGACAGCGGGCCGTAGACGACGTAGCTGTGCCCGGTGACCCAGCCGATGTCGGCGGTGCACCAGTAGACGTCGTCCTCGCGCAGATCGAACACGTACTTGGTCGTCAGGTGCGCGCCCAGCAGGTAGCCGCCCGTCGTGTGCACCACCCCCTTGGGCTTGCCGGTCGTCCCCGAGGTGTAGAGGATGAACAGCGGGTGCTCGGCCGGCAGGCTGGCAGGCTGGCAATCCGGGGACGCCGTCTTCATCAGGTCGTCCCACCAGTAGTCGCGGCCGGCTTCGATCTCGACCGCCTCGCCGGTGCGGCGCACCACGAGGCAGCTCTTCACCGTCGGCGTCTCGCGGAGCGCGCGATCGACGTTGGTCTTCAGCGGCACCGCCTTGCCGCGCCGCCAGCCGCCGTCGGCGGTGATGCACAGCTTGGCGCCGCAGTCGTTGATCCGGTCGCGCAGCGCCTCGGCCGAGAAGCCGCCGAACACGACGGTGTGCGTGGCGCCGATGCGCGTGCAGGCCAGCATCGCCACCGCCGCCTCGGGGATCATCGGCATGTAGATGGCGACCACGTCGCCCGCCTTCAGCCCCAGCCCCTTCAGCACGTTGGCCAGCTTGCAGACCTCCGTGTGCAGCTGGCGGTAGGTCAGGCGCCGGCTGTCGCCCGGCTCACCCTCCCAGTCGAGGGCCACCTTGTCGCCGCGGGTCGCCAGGTGCCGATCCAGGCAGTTCACGGAGAGGTTCAGCTCGCCGCCCTCGAACCAGCGCGCCCATGGCAGGTTCCAGGTGAGCACCTTCTTGAACGGTTTGCTCCAGGTCAGCTCGGCCGCGGCCGTCTCGCCCCAGAACCCTTCCGGATCGTCGATCGATCGCCGGTAGAGCCGCCGATACGCCTCCGGGTCGCCCAGCCGCGCACGCGCCGCGAAGTCCGTCGGGGGTGGAAACCGTCGTGTCTCGCGCGAGACCGATTTGATGACCCCGGAAGCGTCTTCCTTCGAACGGTCACTGCCCATGCGCCCCTCCGCGTTGTTCTCGTCAGCGTATTGTGAATCCGTCCAGCTGGTCGTGCGCGGGTGAAGCGGCGGGCTCATCCAGATTGACGCCCGTCACCCGCGCGCCGCGCGGACCTTGCCGCAACCAGGCACCGAGCGCGTCGACTGCCGCGTCGTCGCCGATGGCGAGCACCTCTACATTCCCGTCCAGCAGGTTCTTGACCCATCCGCGCAGGCCTAAAATGCGCGCCTCGTACACGGCGCTGGCCCGGAAACCGACCCCCTGCACGCGACCGCGCACGATGGCGTGCATCCGCTTCACGGCTGGATCCGCAGCTCGGGCACCG
>CAZTZM010000383.1:0-12438 GCA_964618005.1 uncultured Myxococcales bacterium | reverse complement strand
CCCGCGCCGGCCAAGCCCGCCGACGGCGGCGTGCCTGCGCCGGCGGCCGACGGCGGCCGTCACGACCACTGAGGCGATCGCCGGGTCAACCGCCGAGCCAGAGTTGCAGCAGCGACGGCCCGGTGAAGAGGTAAGCCAGGGCGGCCAGCGCCAGGAACGGGCCGAACGGGATCTGCAGCCGGCGCAGCGGGACGTTCGGATCGCCGCCGCCCCGCCGCCGGAGCCAGAGCGCCACCGGCAGACTGATCAGCGCGCCGGTCATCGCCCCGCCGAACACCACGAACGGCAGCGCCTGCCACCCGAGCACCGCGCCGATCACCGCCAGCAGCTTCCCGTCCCCCAACCCCAGACCCTCGCGCTTGAGGACGTAGTAGTAGAAGTCGGCGATGAGGCGGAAAAACAGGTAGCCGGCCGCCGCGCCGATCAGCCGCGCCAGCCAGCCCGCCTGGTGGGCCCCGAACGCCGCCAGGAACAGGATCGGGATCGCCGGCAGCGTGATGACGTCGGGCAGCTGCTTGGTGGCCAGGTCGATGAACGCCAGCACCGTCAGCGCCCCCCCGAACGCGAAGTAGCAGGCGAAGCGCGCCAGCCGGATGCCGGCCGCCTGATCGGGATCGGCGACCACGAACCTCCACCACAGGCCGGCCGCCAGCACCGCGGCCAGCGCCTCGACCAGGGGATAGCGGGCGGAGATCGGGGCACGGCAGTCTCGGCAGCGGCCGCGCAGGACGAAGTAAGAGATGATGGGGACGTTGTCCCAGGGGCGGACCGCGGCGCCGCAGCTGGGGCAGCGCGAGGCCGGTCGGACGATCGACTGGCCTTCCGGAATCCGGGCGATGCAGACGTTGAAGAAGCTCCCCCAGACCGCGCCGAACAGGGCAGCCACCGCCGTGCCATACGGCGAGGCGAGCAACGCCACGCTTTCACCCATGCGGGTCGATGCTAAGGTTCCGGGCGCCTTGAAGCGAGATATTCAGCTTGCCGCGCTGATCGCCGTCGCGCTCGGGCCGTCGGCCTGCCGCCGCCACGCGGCCGAGCCGACGCACCAGGTGGCGGCGCTGGGCGAGGCCGTGCGACCGGCGTTCTTCGCGCCGGCGCTGCGCAAGCTCGGCGGCGCGCACTACCACGCCACCCTGCGACTGGCCGCCGGCAAGAGCGGGTCGACGTCGGGCGCCTCGCCCACCGCGGTCACCACAACCACCGACGTCTGGGTCGACCGGACCGGCAACTATCGGCTGCACGAGGAAAATGACCATGACGGCGGGCGCGACGTGGTGCTGGCCGGGCGCGAGCTCGCCGTTGCGCTACGCTATGGGAAGATGATCCGGCGCCCCGCGGAAGAGCCCGAGCCGACCCGCCTCCTGGAAGAGGGGCTGGGCGGCCCGTGGTCGGTGTTCGAGCTGGCCGCCCCCCGCGCCAAAGTCGACAAGACCGGCACCGACCTGGTCGGCGGCGCGCAGGCGACCGTCTACGCGCTGTCGCTGGCCGAGGGGACCGCGGCGGTGCCGCCCGCGCGGCCGTTCTCCGGGCTGCGCGCCTGGCGCGGGGCGGTCACCATCGACGCGCTCACGGGGCGGGCGGTCGTCGACGACGCCAGCGGCGCGCTGCTGGGGATGGATCTGACGGTGGCGTTCGAAACCAAGACCGAGGCCGGACCGGAACAGGGGACCGTCGAGGTCCACGCGCTGGTCAGTGACATGGCTGCGACGACGCCGATCGAGCGGCCGGCGGCCGACGAGCTGGTGCTGCGGCAGCGCACCGTTCCCGAGGCCCGCGAGCTGTTGCGCGGGCTGGTCGCCGCGCCAGAGCACCGCGGGGGCGGCCCCGCCGGCGAGCGGCACCCATGACGACGACCAACGGCTCGAACGGACCCGGCGCGCCAGAGCTGGTGGCCGCCACGACGCCGGCGGGCGGCCCGGCGGTCGATCACTTGCACGAGAACCGGCGCCTCATCGTGCGGCGGTCGCTGCTCGCCACGGCGGTGGGCGGCGTCATCCCGATCCCGGTGCTGGACGACTACTTCGCCGGGCGCGTGCGCGCCGGGATGCTGATCAAGCTGGGCGAGCGGCGGCAGGTCGACATCGCGCAGTCGTCGGCCGAGCTGCTGGGCGATCCGCGCGAGGGGACCGCCGTGCGCAACGCGACCCTGACCGCGGCGACGCTGCTGGCGTTGAAGATGGCCTGGCGGAAGTTCTTCGCGCTGATGGCGATCGGCCGCCGTGCCGAGGACATGGCGACCACGTTCCAGCTCGGCATGCTGTTCGATCACTACTGCGCCAAGCTGCACGTGGGCGGCGAGATCGATCGGACGCAGGCGATGCTGCTGCGGGTGGCGATCCACGGCGCGCTGGGCGAGTCGGAGCGGGCCGCGCTGGTCACCGCGTTCCGCGAGGGCGGGCGTGTGCTCGGCCGTTCCGTGCTGGAGGCGCCGGCCTGGTTCAGCGATCGGATCGAACGCGCGGCCCGGCGCTGGTCCGAGAGCGGCGGCCGCAGCGCCGACCCGGGCGACGACCCGCTGGGCGCCGACAGCGACGAGGCCCGCTGGCTTGATCGCGCGTCGGCCGCGGTCGAGGATCGCCTCTCGCGCGCCAGCCTCGGTTATCTCTCCGGCCTGGTCGCGTCGTTCGAACGGCGCCTGAAGGCGGCGGTCGAGGCGGCCAAGGCGGCCGCCGGCGTTGCGGAAAAGGGCGCCGCGCCGGCTCCCCATTCCCCCTGAGGCTTTTCTTGGCGGCGCCCGGGCCCCTTTGCTAAGTTTGGTTCAGGTGAAGAAAACGCGGGCTTCGGCCACGAAGGGTTCCGGCAGCAGATCCCAAGGCAAGCGGGCAGCGACGTCGTCGGCTTCGCCCCGCAAGGCGGCCTCGCCGACCATCCCGGTTCGCGGCGCGCGCAAGACCAAGGTCAAGGCGCGTCCGGCTCCGGAAGCGCCGCGTCCCGCGCGGAACGCCGCGGACCTGGACAGCACGCGCGAGCTGGCGGTGGCCGCGATGGAGGCGGCGCTGGACAAGCGGGCGCTGGGCCCCGTGCTCATCGACGTCTCGCAGATGGGCAGCTACACGGACTTCATCGGCCTGGTCAGCGGCCGCAGCGACCGGCAGGTCGACGCCATCGCCGAGGCGGTCACGCTGGCGATGAAGGCGCGCGGCGTCCTGGTGCTGGGGCGTGAAGGCTCGGGGAGCGGGCGCTGGACGCTGCTGGACTTCGGCGCCTTCGTCATCCACGTCTTCTATCACCCGGTGCGCGAGTTCTATGATCTCGAGAGCCTGTGGATCGAGGCGCCGCGCGTGAAGCTGGACGTCCCGCCCGAGTCGACGCTGAGCCAGTCGGACGCTCTGTACGGGGCTCTTTAGGGTCGTCGCCCGCCGGTGAAGGTCGCGATCCTGGCGGTCGGCAAGCTGCGCGACCGCCACGTCGGCGCGCTCTGCGACGACTACCTGGCGCGGGCCCGCCGCCACCTGCCGGTCGAGGTCATCGAGCCCGAGGACGACGCCGCGCTGGCGCGCCGCTGGCCGACCACGGGCGAGGTGATCGCGCTCGAGCCCGGCGGCGTGAGCTGGTCGACCGAGGAGCTAGCCCGTCAGATCGACCGGCGCATGACCCATGGGACACGAACGCTGACGTTCGTGATCGGCGGCGCCGACGGCATCCCCCCGCCGCTGGTCGCCAAGGCCAAGCTGCGCCTGTCGCTCTCGGCGCTGACGCTGCCGCACCGCCTGGCCCGCCTGGTCCTGTGCGAGCAGGTCTACCGCGCGCTGACCATCATCCGCGGCGAGCCCTACCACCACTGAGGGATGTTAAAGTGAGGCGATGAGCACCGTCCCACGCGTCGTCCTGGTCGTTCTCGATGGTTACGGCGAGCGCGCCGACCAGAAAGGGAACGCCATTCGCCTGGCGCGCACGCCGAACTTCGACAACATCTACAAGACCTCGCCCTGGACGCTGATCGGCGCCTCGGAGAACGACGTGGGTCTGCCGACCGGGCAGATGGGGAACAGCGAGGTCGGGCACCTGAACCTGGGCGCGGGGCGCATCGTCTATCAGGACATCGTCCGCATCGACAAAGCGATCGAGACCGGCACGTTCGACTCGAACCCGGTGCTGACCAAGCTGGTCGACACGGTGAAGGCCAGCGGCGGAACGCTGCACCTGTTCGGCCTCACGAGCCCCGGCAACGTGCACGCCGCGCTGGAGCACGCCTACGCGGTGTGCGAGCTGGCCAAGAAGCGCGGCGTCACCAAGGTCGTCTGGCACGCGTTCCTCGACGGCCGCGACACGCCGCCCAAGTCGGCGGCTGGCTACCTGCGCCAGGTCGAGAAGAAGCTGGGCGAGATCGGCGTCGGCCAGCTGGCCTCGGCGGTCGGGCGCTACTACGCGATGGATCGCGACAAGCGCTGGGACCGGCTGGAGATCGCCTGGAAGATGCTCACCCGCGGCGAGGGCGAGCTGGTCGACGACCTGGCGGCCGCGGTCGAGCGCGGCTACACCGCCGGCGCCGGTGGAAAAGAGCTGACTGACGAGTTCGTGCTGCCGCTCGTTCGCAAGGGCCCGGACGGCAAGCCGCTGGCGATCATCAAGGACGGCGACGCCTGCTTCTTCTACAACTTCCGCGCCGACCGGGCGCGGCAGCTGACGCTGGCGCTGCAGGCGGGCGACGGTGACTTCCCGTTCTTCGATCGTGGAAAGCGTCCCAAGCTGGCGGCGTTCGCCACGATGACCCAGTACGACGCCAAGGTCGACGTGCCGGCGGCGTTCCCGCCCCAGAGCCTGAGCATGATCCTGGGCGAGGTGCTGTCGAAGCACGGCGTGTCGCAACTGCGCACGGCCGAGACCGAGAAGTACGCGCACGTGACGTACTTCTTCAACGGCGGCGTCGAGCAGGCCTTCCCGGGCGAGGAGCGCAAGCTGGTCCCCTCGAACCGCGAGGTCGCCACCTACGACCTGGCCCCCGAGATGTCGGCGGCGCCGGTCACCGACGGTGTGGTCGAGGCGCTGAAGCCGGACGGCCCGACGTTCATCCTGGTCAACTATGCCAACCCCGACATGGTCGGGCACACGGGCAAGCTGGATCCGGCGATCCGTGCAGTCGAGACGGTCGACACCGCGATGGGGCGCATCGTGGAGGCGGCCGCCAAGGTCGACGCGACGGTTTACATCACCGCCGACCACGGCAACTGCGAGACGATGATCGACCCGAAGACCGGGCAGCCCCACACGGCCCACACCATGAACCCGATCCCGTTCATCGCGAGCGGCAAGCGGCAGGCCGGGCGCAAGCTGCGCCAGGGCGGCCGGCTGGCCGACGTGGCGCCGACGGTGCTGGAGGAGATGGGGATCGCCGCGCCGCCCGAGATGGACGGGGTCAGCCTGTACGATCACGGAGACGCCCCGAAGAAATGAGCATCAGCAAGCGGCTGATCGATCTGGCACGCTCCGAGCTGAATTCGCTGCTCGAGAAGGCGTCCCACATCGACGGGGACGACGACGACGACCGGCCGCGCGGGCGTTACGGGTCGAGTGGTGGCGATGTCTCGTCGATGTCGGACGAGGAGCTGGCGGCGGAGATTGAACGCCGCCGGCAGGCGCGCGAGGAGGTCGAGGAGGCCACCAACCCGAGCCGCCGCCGCGCCGAACCGCCGCCGCGCACGCCGCCCCCGCGCCGCACAGCCGCCGGGGACGACGCGATCCGCAAAGCCTATGCCGCGCTGGAGGTGCCCGCCGGCTCCGACTTCGAGACCGTCCGCACCTCCTACCGCCGCCTGATGCGCAAGTACCACCCCGACCTGAACGCCGGCTCGACCGAGCGCCAGAAGGCCGCCACCGACCTGACCCAGCGCCTGACCGACGCCTACAAGACCCTCGAAAAGCACCTCCGGCGCTGAGCTCGAGACCACCGCGGGCGCTGCACGCAAGACCCCCGAAAGGTGAGAGGGGCCGCGCCCCCGCAACGCCCGCCGCGCGCGCGCCGAAAACCCGCGCATGCGCCGCTGGCTCCTCCTGCTCATCGTCGCGGTCCTCGCCGCCGGCTGCCAGCCAGGCGCCATTCATCCCCGCCCAGGGGGCACCGGCGGCGCCATCGCCGCCGATCACCCGGACACGCCGCTCATCGTGCGCGACGCGGGCGCCACCGGCGGCTCGCCAATGCGCACGGGCGCGGGCGGGTCGGGAGGCGCAGGCGGCACGGTCGACGCCGTTTCGTCGCGGCCGGTCGACGCCGCTCGCGACGCGAACCGAGACGTCGCGCCCGATGCGCCGACCTACCGCGCGCCACAATCCGGCGAGCTGGCGATCAACGAGCTGCTCGTGAATCCCACCGGCGACGACCTGGGACGCGAGTGGATCGAAATCGTCAGCCGCGCCGCGGAGGCGCTGGATCTGTCGGCGCTGCACCTGGCGACCGCCACGACCGACGTGGCGGCCCCGGCCGGCGTGGTCGCGCCCGGGGCGCTGCGGTTGCTCGGTCAGTCGGCGGACGCGACCAAGAACGGCGGCCTCGTCGTCGACGCCGCGTACGGAACGAAGCTGATCCTGATCAACGCCGACGGCCGGCTGTCGATCTGCGTCGGCCCGTGCGCGTCCGGGGTCGTGATCGACGCGGTGTCGTGGGGGACGTTGACCGACGCCTTCACGGGCCACGCCCTGATCGTCGATCCTGCGACCAAGGCGATCTGCCCGGCGCAGACCCCGTTCGGGACCGCCGGCAGCTTCGGGACGCCGGGGGCGCCGAACCCCGCCTGCGCAGAAAACGATGACGGAGGATCGCCTGACGCCGGGGTTTCTGATGCAGACTGAGCGCGGCGCTCCGGCGCCGCCCGATGACCACCGTCGCCGAAACCGCCCGCCCGCCGCTCGCCGCGCTGCTCCCCGCCAGCGCCGATCCGGACGCGATCCTGTCGCAGTTCGTGTCGTTCGTGAACGCCTCGGGGCTGTCGCTCTACCCGGCGCAGGAGGAGGCGCTGCTGGAGCTGATGGCGGGCAAGCACGTCGTGCTCAACACGCCGACCGGCTCGGGCAAGTCGCTGGTGGCGGCGGCGCTGCACTTCAAGGGGCTGGCCGAGGGGAAGACCTCGTTCTACACCTCGCCGGTCAAGGCGCTGGTGAGCGAGAAGTTCTTCGATCTCTGCCGGCTGTTCGGCGCCGAGCGGGTGGGGATGCTGACCGGCGACGCCAGCATCAACCGTGACGCGCCCATCGTCTGCTGCACCGCCGAGATCCTGGCCAACATGGCGTTGCGGGACGACGCCGCGCGCGCCGACTACGTCGTGATGGACGAGTTTCACTATTACGGCGATCGCGAGCGCGGGATGGCCTGGCAGATCCCGCTGCTCTGCCTGCCCCAGACGACCTTCTTGCTCATGTCGGCCACGCTGGGCGACCTGCGCGTCGTCACCGACGGGATCCAGGACCTGACGGGGCGCGAGGTGGCGGTGGTGCGCGGGCGCGAGCGGCCGGTGCCGCTGGAGTTCGACTACCGCGAGACGCCGCTGCACGAGACCATCGCCGAGCTGGTCACGCTGGGGCGCGCGCCGATCTACCTGGTCAACTTCACGCAGCGGGGCGCCGCCGACGAGGCGCAGAACCTGATGAGCGTCGACATGTCGTCGAAGGCGGACAAGGAGGCGCTGCGCGTGGCGCTGGCCGACGCCAGCTTCGACACGCCGTACGGCAAGGACTTTCAGCGCTACCTGCGCCACGGGATCGGCATCCACCACGCCGGCCTGCTGCCCAAGTACCGCTTGCTGGTCGAGCGGCTGGCGCAGCAGGGGCTGCTGAAGGTCGTGAGCGGCACCGACACGCTGGGCGTCGGCGTGAACATTCCGATCCGCACCGTGCTGTTCACGCAGCTCTGCAAGTTCGACGGCGAGAAGACCGGCATCCTAGGCGTGCGCGACTTCCTGCAGATCGCCGGGCGCGCGGGGCGAAAGGGGTTCGACGAGCGCGGCTTCGTGGCGGCGCAGGCGCCCGAGCACGTCGTCGAGAACAAGCGCCTCCAGGCCAAGCAGGCGTCGGGCAAGAAGGTCGTCATGCACAAGCCGCCGACGAAGGGGTTCGTGCACTGGGACAAGGGGACGTTCGAGCGGCTGGTGAACGGGACGCCGGAGCCGCTCGTGTCGCGGTTCGAGATCACGCACGGCGTGCTGCTCAACTGCCTGCAGTCGCGCGCGCCGGGCGGCGGGTACCGGCGGCTGGTGGCGATCATCGGCCGCTCTCACGGCGGCCCGCGCGACAAGCGCAACGAGCGCCGGCGCGCGGCTGCCTACTTCCGCACGCTGCGCCGTGCGCGCCTCATCGAGGTCGTCCCGGGCGAGAGGATCAGCGGCCGCTCCGTCGAGGTGAGCCCCGAGCTGCAGCGCGACTTCTCGCTCAACCAGACGCTGTCGCTGTACCTGCTGGAGGCGCTGGCGGTGCTCGATCGCGACGCGCCCGGCTACGCGCTCGACGTGCTGACGCTGGTCGAGGCGATCATCGAGAACCCGGACGCGGTCCTGCGCAAGCAGCTCGATCAGCTGAAGACCGAAAAGATGGCCGAGCTGAAGGCGGCTGGCGTCGAGTACGAAGAGCGGATCGCGCAGCTGGATGCGCTGGAGTGGCCCAAGCCGAACCGCGACTTCATCTACGCCACGTTCAACGACTTCGCCGAGCGCCACCCCTGGGTCGGGCAGGAGAACGTCCGCCCCAAGTCGATCGCGCGCGAGATGGTCGAGGGGTTCACGGCCTTCAACGACTACGTCCGGTCACTCGGGCTCGAGCGCAGCGAGGGCGTGCTGATGCGCTACCTGTCGCAGGTCTGGCGCACGCTGGAGCAGACGGTTCCGGCGGCGGCGCGCACCGACGAGGTGCTCGACGTGCTGGCGTTCCTGGGCGCGATCCTGCGCGAGGTCGACTCGAGCCTGCTCGAGGAGTGGGAGGCGCTGGCCGACCCGACCCGCCGGACCCCGAAGCGCGCCGCGCGCGCGGCCGCACCCGTCGATCCGACCGCTGAGCGGCGCGCCACCACCGCCGGGATCCGCGCCGAGCTGCACCGGCTGGTCGCGGCGCTGGCCCGGCGTGACTACGCGGCCGGCGCGCGGCTGCTGGTCGCGCCCGCGGACGGCGAGCCGTGGACGCCCGAACGCCTGGCCGAAACGATGGCGCCGTTCTGGGCCGCGCACACCGAGCTGCTGGCGACGCCGGCCGCGCGCCGTCCCGATCGGACCCGGCTGGACGAGCTGGAGCCGGGCCGGTTCCGCGCGCAGCAGATGTTGCTCGACGTCGAAGGCGACGACGACTGGTCCCTCGACTGCCTGGTCGACCTCGCGCGCCCCCGCGCCGCCGGCGGCCCGCTGCTCGATCTCCAGCGGATCGGCATTTAGACCGACTTCACGTTGATCTGATCGATGGTCGAGGGCGCTTGCTCGGCTGGGCGCCAGCCCGCCGTATCCGCGCGTCCGGCGAGCGCGACCAAGCGGCGGTTGGCTTCGTTTCGTGCGTAGCGTCCGCGCCGCGCGGTAGCCGCAAGCGAGGGCCGCTAGAAACGCCCTCGCGGGCGCCTGCCCAGATTTCGTGCGGGCTCGAAGCGCGCAGCCCGAGTCACCGCCGACGGCCGCACGATGGCGCTCGCCGGACGCGCGGATACGGCGGGCTGGCTTCCGGGCCTCGAATCTACCCAATCAGTTCAACCTGAAAGGGTCTGGGTCAGAGGGCGTTCAGCGGTCCATGGCGGGCTGCACGCGCTCGCCGGCGTGGATCGCGGCGGGGGGATCGACGATCACCTGGTCGCCGACCCGCAGGCCGTCGCTGACCAGCGCCTCGTCGTCCAGCGCCGCCAGGCCGACCGGGCGCGGCTCGGCGGTTCCGTCACGCTCCGCGATCCAGACCGCCCGCTGCTCCCCGTCGGCCACCAGGGCGCCCGCGGGGACCGGGAACACGCCGTCGTAGCGGTGCCGCGCCAGCCGCAGCGGCTGTCCCGACACGAGCCCCAGGTCGCCGGGCAGCGCCACCTCGAGCTTGCCGTTGCCACCGGGACCGTCTGGCCGCTGGCAGTCGACGAACCGCGGGCCGCCCTGCGCCTCCGGCGGGCTCGAGTCGGCCAGCGCCGTGGGCGCCTCGTCGCGCGCCGGCTCGTTCGAGGCTCGCGGTCCGAGACCGACCACCTCGACGCGGCAGAAGTCGAGCTTGGCAAAGCTGGCGCGCTCCTCGGCGTCCAGCTCGAACGCCCCGTGGAGCAGCCGCCCCTTCACGCGCGCGACGGGGACGCCGGCGGCGACCGGCATGCCGACCCTGGCCAGCGTCTCGATCACCTCGCCCGGCTCGCTGGCCACGACCGTGTAGCGGACCAGCGCGGCGACCGCCATGTCGACCAGCTTCTGTTTCTCGACCAGCCGTTGCTCCGCCAGCCGCAGCTCGGCGAGGTTCCCGGCGGCGCGCATGCTGTCGCGCAGCTGCCGGTAGAACCCGACGCGCGAGCGATCGTGCGCCAGCAGCGTCTCGATCCCCGACGCACCCTGCAGCTTGCCCACCACGTCGCCGGCCGCGACCTCGGTGCCCGCGGGCAACAGCTCGGCCAGCCGGCCCGGATAGGCGAACGCCACCGGCTTCACCTCGTGGTCGGTCACGCGGCCGCGCGCCGAATACCAGCGGTACGCGGCGGTGGGGGCCGGCGCCACCACGCGCACGCGCAGGGCCTGCGGCGCGGCCGCCGTCTGTTTCTTGTTCCAGAGCCAGTACCCGGCGCCGGCCGCGGCGGCCAGCACCAGCACCACGATCAGCACCACGGGACCGCGCCGCCCGCCGGCGCGTTTGCCGTCCTCCTCCGAGAAATCGGCCATCACGACCGACTCCGGCTGCGGTGGCTGGCGCCGCTCGGAGACACCGGCCGGGGTGGGGGCGTTGAACGCCGAGGGGGGCGGCAGCGCCGGCGCCTCGTCGGGGAGCGCGGGCGGCGGCGCGACGGCCGGCGGCGAATCGGGCGACTGCAACACACCGTCGAGATCGGACGCCCAGTTGCCGTGGGCGTCGGGCGTCTCCTTGGCGACGGCGCTCAGGTCGATCGGCACCGTGGCGCCGCCCCCGGAGGTCTCCTGCGGAACCGGCTCGGCGACGACCGGCGGGGCGCTGGGCAGCTCGCTCGCCGGCGCCAGCGCCTCGGCCGGAAGATTCGTCATGGCCGGGACCTCTCGGGTCACCGGCAGCACCACCTCCGGCTTCGGCGTCCGGAAGATCTCCGGCCGCGCGTGGTCCAGCGAAGCCACCGGCGTCAGCTCCGGCGCGGCGTCGAGCATCGCCGGATCGGGCACGAACTGCGCGGTCTTGGCCCCCTGGGGCGACATCCACTCGTCGGCCGCCTCGCCCGCTTCGGCCTCGCCTTCGGCGTCCGCCGGCTCGATGAAGCCCAGCTCGGCCAGCTTGGCCGCGAACTCGCGAATCCCGTCGTTGGTCAGGTCGGCGCCGTAGATCTCGGCGGCCCACGCGGTGACCTTTGCCAGCGGCTGGCCGTTCAGCTGCAGCGCCAGCTGGTACTCGAAGTCGTAGAGGCGGAAATTGGCGCCCGTCTGCGGATCGCGCACGTCGACGCAGGCCACGCCGTCCGCTTCAGTCGGTGAGACGGCCAGGTCCTGACGGAACCGCGGGCTGGCATCTTCCATCGGGCCAATGAGCTTACAGGCCCGGTTCGCTCCCCGGCAACATATAGTGGCGCCGCGATCCGCCAGATGAACGGCCCTTCCAAAACCGCGCGTGCGTTCGTCTACCGCGCGGGCGTGCGCATTGCTGGAACTGTGGTGGCCTGCGACGCCGCGGCGGGGAGCGACCTGGTTTTTCTGTCGCACGCGGCGGTGCTGGGCGCGCGGAGGCGGCGGGCGTTGCCCCGGCTGGGCGGCGGGCGGCGGCAGGTGCTGGCCACTGACCTGACGCTGGCGTTGCTCGGGCCGTTCGGCGACCGGCTGCGGGCGCAGGCGCTGGTGGCGCCGTACGGCCGGCCGTTCGCGCTCGGCGATCTGCGGCTCGAGCTCTACCCCTCGGGTCACCTACCGGGCGCCGCCTCGCTGTTGTGCGAGCGCGACGGCCGGCGCGTCACCTACGCCGGTCCGATCGGTGAGCAGGCCGAGCTGCGCACGGCCGACGCCCTCTGCCTGGACGCGCGCTTCGCCGCCCGCGACGTCGCGTTTCCAACCCGCACCGCGGCCGAAGAGGCCCTGCGTGGCCTCGCGCACGAGCGATCCGCCGGCGGCGCGCCCGTGTTCTTCGTCGATCCGCCGGCGCTGGCGCCGCAGGTGGCGCGCGCGCTGGCGGCGACCGGCGTCCGGTTGCGGGCAGCGCGCGCCATTCTCGAGGCGATCGCGGCCTTCCGGCGGGCCGAGCCGTCGTCGCCGGCGCTGACCGTGCAGCGCTATGCCGGCCGGCTGGCCGACGACGAGGTGCTGCTGTGGCCAGGCGAGGCGCGGCCGCCGGCGCTGACCGGCGCGG
>CAZTZM010000382.1:0-22009 GCA_964618005.1 uncultured Myxococcales bacterium | reverse complement strand
GCCGGCACTGCCGCGCCGACTGCTCGTTGATCTCCCAGGCCAGGCCCTTCAGGAACGGGTCGTCGATGATCTTCTGATAGAAGGCCGGATCCTTGCGGCCGCCGTGCTCGCGCGGGTCGTCGACGAAGAACTCGCTCTGCGCGATGCTGGTGGCGCCGAAGGTGTTGGTCTCGATGATGTCGGCGCCGGCCTCCAGAAACCGCCGGTGGATGTCGCAGATCATCTCGGGCTGGGTCAGCGAGAACAGGTCGCCGTTGTTCAGCAGGTCCTTCTTGGCGTCGGCGAACCGCGTTCCCCGGATGTCCGCCTCCTTCTGGCCGTAGGTCCGGATGGTGGTCCCCATCGCGCCGTCGATGATGGCGATGCGCTGGGCCAGCAGTTGGCGGAGGGGGTGGTGGGGGTCGTCGTGGATCATCGGGATGGGCTCTTCGGTTTGTCGGCAATCGCCAGCACCACTTGCAGGTGCGGCTTCTTCAGCTCGCGCGAGGCGACCTCGGACGAGACCACGGAGAGACCGGCGCGCGTCAGCAGCCCCCGCACGGCGCGCGGGGAGAAGCCGGGGTGGCGCTCGCCGTAGCGGGCGGTGACCTCCGACTGCCGGTGCTCGTCCAGGCAGAGCAGCACCAGGCGCCCGCCCGGCCGCAGCACGCGCGCGCACTCGGCCAGCGCGCGCGGCGGCCGTTCGGCGTAGGTCAGCGTATGGAACAGCAGCACGGTGTCGAAGCTCTGGTCGCGGAACGGCAGCGCGTGCGCGTCGGCGACCTGAGCCCGGACGTGCGCGTGGTCCCGCAGCCGCTCGCGCGCGGCCGCGATCAGGCGCGGGTTGGTGTCGACACAGGTGAGCGAGCGGCAGTGGGGCGCCAGCGTGCCGGCCGCGGCGCCGTCGCCCGAGCCCACGTCCAGCACGTCGCCGAGCTGCAACAGCGCCGCGATCCCCTTGGCCAGCGACTGCCAGGTACGGCCGGGCGAGTAGTCGCGCTCGAGCTCGTCGACCAGCCGCTCGGGGACGTCGCCCCGGCGCTCGGCCTCCAGCTCGCGCAGCCGCTGCTGATCGCCGTCCAGGGTCGGATCGCCGGAGCCGGCCGCCTCATCCAGGCAGGCCCGCAGGCCGCTCGGCAGCGCCGCCGGTTCGAGCGCGTAGAAGGACTGCGCCCCCTTGCGCCGATCGCGGACGAACCCCGCCTCGCGCAGCCGGCCGAGGTGGGTGGAGACGCGGGACTGCGCGATCCCGGTGACCCGGACCAGGTCGGTCACGCAGAGCTCGCGATCCCGCAGCAGCGCACACAACCTCATCCGGCTCTCATCGCCGAGGATGGACAGCGTGTCGGTGTAGCGGGCGAGCTCCATGGGACCTGGGCAGTTATCCTTATATCTAGATGGGAAGATAACAGCTGCCCCCGGGCGGTGTCAAACGGCGCGGCGTCACGAGGTACCAGGTTCTCGGTTTGGGTTACCGATCCGTCAGTAGGCCGGGCGGCCGTTTAACCAAGCCGTAACTTCCTTGCGGTTCTCCTGGATGCCTGCGGGTTGGCAAAGTCTTTGCGTAGCTCCTGGCCTTGGAGAGGCAGCGAGTGAGGGGAGGTTCTCCTATGAGGGCGCGGTTCGTGGTGATGGGGGTAGTGGTTTGGGGGGCCCTGGGAAGTGCGCGGGCCGAAACGAGCGGCCTGGCGGGACTGGACGCCGACCTGAACGCGACCGGGCGCGTGGGGACCTTCTCGCCGCGGTCCGAGGCGCCGATCGTCGTTCCGAGCATCCCGGATCCGGAGGCGATCCGGCAGGCGCCGGACACGGCGGCGGGCCGGCTGCGGCGCCAGAGTGACGCTCGCGTCGATGAGACCGCCGGCCTCTCCGACCAGGAGTACGAACAGACGGACTCGGCCGTGGCCGAATGTCGGATCGAGGTGGCGCGCCGGCGCCGTGTCTCGGCGACCAAGGTCTCGGCCGGGACGGTGGTGCTCCGGTTCACCGTGGAGCAGAGCGGGCACGTGCGCGATGCCGAGGCCGTGTCGGCCACCGACACCGATCTGGAGGTCGCCGCCTGCGCCAAGCGCGTGCTGAGCGAGTGGGTGTTCGCCCGTCACGCCAGCGGCGAGGTCACCGTCGAGCGGGCCTATCGCCTGGGCGACGGCCGCGCCGCGATCCGGGCCGACCGGCTCGCGCCGGCCGCGCATTGATCGTGGGAGGATGGCCCGGCGAACTACGCCGCGCGCCGGCTCACGCCGTCGGTCAGCGACTCCCGGAGTCGGGCGCGCGCGCGGAGGATGCGGGTGGCCACCGTCGACAACGGGATCTGCAGCCGGCTTGAGATGATCGCGTAGGAGACCCGATCGACGGCGAAGAGGCGGTAGGCCTCGCGCAGCGGTGGGCGCAGCTGCTCGACCGCCGCGCTCATCTCCTCGTCGGAGATCAGGGACCAGGCCGGCGGCGGCGGCTCGACGGTCGCCGCGACCTCGTCCAGCCAGCCGGCGGCGACCTCGCGCGTGGTCCGTCGGAGCGCGTCGAAGTGCAGGTGGACCATGATCTTGGACAGCCACCGCTTGAGGTCGTCCATGGAGCCGCGAATGAACAGCTCCTGCTTCTCCAGCGCCCGAAGGTTGGTGGCCTGGGCCAGGTCGGCCGCGTCCGACGCGTTACCCGCCAGCCGCGCCGCCAGTCGGTGTATCGCCGGTTGAAGGGAAACCAGCCAGGCGGTGAATGGGTCGTGGCCCCGTGGTCCGTCGCCGTGTCGGTCGTCGCCAGGCTGCTGCCCCGTGGCCGGCTTGAGCTGCATGGTTTCCTTTGCGCCTCATGATTAACCCCAGCCCAGCGGCACCAGCTATGAACGCATTCACAGGCTTGTCGCTTTTGGTGGAACCGTGACAACATGCGGGGGTGGCAGCGCCGAAAGCCGAAGTCCTGAAAAGGATTCCGCTCTTTCGTGAGTTGGACGGTCCCGCCCTCACGTTCCTGGCCGCGCGCGCCCGCATCCGGCGTTGCTCCCCGCGCGAGGAGATCGTCCGGCAGGACATCCCGGCCGAGGCCGTCTATCTGATCGATCGCGGTCGGGCCAGCGTGTCGATCGCCGGCCACGACGGCCCGGCGGTCATGCTGCGCGAGCTCGGGCCAGGCGAGATCATCGGCGAGGTCTCGCTGCTGGACGGGGGCCCCCCTTCAGCCACGGTCACGGCGCTCACGCGGACCGAGCTGGTGGCCATCGATCGACGGTCGTTCAGCGAGCTGCTCGAGCGTCGGCCGCAGATCGCGGGCGCCCTGCTGCCGGTGCTGGCGTCGCGGCTGCGGCGGTTGACGGCCTGGGCGGACGATCGGGCCGGGCTGCCGCTGCCGGCGCGCCTGGCCAAGTGCCTCCTGGGGCTGAGCGCGGACCACGGTCAGTGGGTGGGCCAGTCGCGCGTCCGCATCGGGCTCAAGATCTCGCAGGAAGACCTGGCCCGGCGCGTGGGCGCCACGCGCGAGAGCGTGAACAAGCACCTGCGGAAGCTCGAGCGGGCCAACGTGATCGTGAAAGAGGCCGGGCACGTGGTCATCACGGATCTTCCGCGGCTGCAGGCGCTCGTCGTTCACGACTGAAGTCGGCCTTCGGCTCCGATTGTCAACCGGGACCTTCGAACCAGGTTTTGGGAGGTCTTTTTTCGACGGGGGGGGCGGCGATGGAGCGGTGGGGCGATCGGCTGACTGTGGCGCTGGCCTTTACGCTGGGGGTCGCGGGGTGTGGCTCGGGGGCGGCATTGCACGGTGACGGCGGGCTCGGCGGTCCCGGGGGCGCCGGCGCGACCGGCACAGGCGGGGGGAGCGGTCCCGGGACCGGCGGCGCGCCGGGTACCGGGGGCGCGGCGGGCGTGAAAGGTTCGGGCGGCACGAAGGGCGGCATGGAGGGCGGCACCGGCGGCGCAGCCGGCGCGAAGGGTTCGGGGGGCACGGGAGGCGCCTCGGCGTGCGGCGGCGAGACGAACCACTGCGCGGGCACGATGACCGGTCCCTGGTGCGTCGATAAGTTCCTGACGACCGACACCATGAGCCCGACGTTTACAGGCGTGTGGTCCGACGGGTCGGCCAACGTCTGGGCGGTCGGGACGCGGCAGTCGCCCACCAGCTCGTCGGAGAACGGGTTCGTGTTTCACTGGAACGGCTGCAGCTGGACGCCGTCCCCGGTGGCGACGACCGCGGGCCTCAACGACGTGTGGGGCGCGTCGGCCAACGACATCTGGATCGTCGGCACTGGCGGCACGGCGCTGCACTGGAACGGCAGCGCCTGGTCCGCCGTCGCCACCGGGACGGCCGAGAGCCTGACCAACGTGTCGGGCAGCGCCGCCGACGACGTGTGGGCGATCGGGCTCTCGGGCGTGATCCACTGGAACGGCAACGCCTGGTCGCCCAGCCCGGGCGGCACCACGCCGAATCCGCAGAACGACGGCTTCATCGGCGACATCTGGGCGGTGGCACCAAACGACGTGTGGGTCGCGCAGGGAACCAACCTGCCGGGGACCGTCTCGCACTTCGACGGGACGACCTGGACGCCGACGATGGTGGTCCCGAACAGCCCCTTCCAGGTGTTCGGCATCTGGGCGGCGCCGAGCGGGATCGCCTGGGCGGTCGGCGAAGGGAGCGACACCTACCAGCTCGTCCGCGACGGCTGGGCGCAGATCGGTCCCAGCGGCGGCAGCGCCGAGGGGCTGCTCAACGTGATGGCGGTCAGCGGCGACATCTGGGCCGTCGGCCAGACCGTGACGCACTCGAGCGACGGGGTGATGTTCGGTCGCGACAGCGACGCCCCGTCCGGCTTCTACACGGGGCTGTGGGTGACCGCGACGCAGGTCTGGGTGGGCGGCGACGAGAACGGCGCCGCCGGGTCGGGCGCCGTCATCCTGCACCGCGCGCGCTAGGCGACGTGGATCGAAGCGACCATGCTCGACGACGTGCCGCCCTGAGGTCGGCCTGAGCTCAGCGGCGCGAGACGGAGAGCCCGGCGAAAGCCTGGACGACCGGCATCAGCTCGACGAAGTTGATGTTCACGCGTTCCGGCAGCGAAGCGATCCAGTGGACCGTCTCGGCGACGTCCTCGGCGCGCAGCGGGTCGGTCGCCTCGTAGACCTTGTCGGCGCGCGCGTCGTCGCCGTGAAAGCGGACGTTGGAGAACTCCGTGCCGCCGGTCAGGCCGGGGGCGACCAGGCTGACCCGCACCTTCGTCCCCAGCAGATCGGATCGCAGGTTCAGCGAGAACTGGTGCACGAACGCCTTGCTGGCACCGTAGACGTTCGCCCCCAGGTAGGGCCACTGGCCGGCGGTCGAACCGATGTTGATGACGTGGCCGCGGTCGCGCGCCACCATCCCGGGCAGCACGGCGTGGGTCACCGCCATCAGCCCTTTGATGTTGGTGTCGACCATCTCCGTCCAGTCGTCCAGCGACGCGCGCTGGGCGGGCTCCAGCCCGCGCGCCAGGCCGGCGTTGTTGACCAGGAGGTCGATCGCCGCCAAGTCGGGCGGCAGGCCGGCGACGGCGCGCGCAACGGCGGGGAGGTCGCGCACGTCCAGCGCCAGCGTGTGGGCGACGGCGGGGCCGAGCTCGCGCGCGAGCGCGTCCAGGCGGTCGGCGCGGCGGCCGGCCGCGATCAGCCGGTGACCGTCGTGCGCGAAGCGGCGGGCGATCGCGGCGCCGAACCCCGAGGTGGCGCCGGTGACGAAGACGATCATGGGGCGCAGGATAGCGCGGCGCCGTCACGGCGCGACAGTTTGGTGCTCGACGCGACTTGAGTCTCGCGCGCGGCGTGCGCAAGCTCGAGAGATGCTGACGACGGGGATCATCCCCCTGCTGATGTTCCTGGCGACCAGCGCGCAGGCGGCCGCGCCCTCGGCGCCGGCCGAGCCTCGTCTGGGCGAGGTCCTCGCGCGCCTGGACACGCTGCACCTGCACCGCGACGATCCCGCGGCGCTGGAGGAGGCGCGCCGGCTGGCCGAGACCGCGGTCGCGATCGCGCCCAACGACTATGGCGCGCTCTGGCGCGCGGCGCGCGTGACGTTCAGCGAGAGCGACGCCCCCCATCGATCGAACGACGAGCGCTCGCGCCTGGGAAAGCAGGCCTACGACCTGGCCGAGCGGGCGATCGCGATCAACCCGAACGGCGTGGAGGCGCAGTACTGGGCGGCGCTGAGCATCGGCAGCTACGCGGAGGGGATGGGGATCCTGCGCGCGCTCGCCAACGGGATCGAAGGGAAGTTCAAGCGCCCGCTGGAGCGCGCCACCGCGCTCGACGTCCGCTATGACCACGGCGGCGTCCCGGTGGTCTGGGCCGCCTACTACCTGGAGCTCCCCTGGCCGAAGCGCGATCGCGGCAAGGCCGCCGCACAGTGCGCGCTGGCGCTGTCGATCAACCCGGCCAACCTTCGTGCTCGCCTCTATCAAGCGCGCATCGCCGCCGACGAGGATCACGTCCCCGAGGCGCGCGCGCTGCTGGCCGCCATCGCTGCCGCGCCGGTGGCCGGCTACGATCCGCCCGACGAGCGGCGGGTGAAGAAAGAGGCGGCCGAGCTGGCCGCCAAGCTGCGGTAGAGCTGGGAGGGCGTCGCCGCAAGGCGACGGGCGTCGCCGTAAGGCGACGGTGAGCGAAGCGAACCATGCCCGCCGGCGTGCCGACCGATAGGCGGCCTGGCCAGTCGTTCCCCGCGGTCGCGCCGGATCATTAGATTGCCGGGTGGGGAATGGGAATCGGGAAGGTGACGTTCGCCGCGCTCCTCATCGGGGCCGCGGGCTGCGGCGGAGCGGCCGCCGGGGGCGGGGCCGGTGGCGCGGGAGGCGCCGGCAACGCGACAGGCGGCGCGCCCGCCCGCATCGCGCAGGTGTTCATCGTGGCGATGGAGAACGAGAACATCGGTCAGATCTACGGCAACAGCAGCGAGGCGCCCTACATCAACGGCACGTTGCTCCCGCAGTTTGCCCACGCCACGGGCTTCACCGACGAGCTGCCGGCGGCTCTCCCCAGTGAGCCGCACTACGTCTGGCTGGAGGCTGGCACCAACGCCTTCGCCGATCACACCTTCACCACCGACGATGCGCCGTCGGCGAGCAACAGCACGGCCAGCACGGCGCACCTGGCGACCGAGCTCACCACGGCGGGCCTCGGATGGACCGCCTACGAAGAGGGCATCGACGCCGGCGGTTGCCCGATCTCCGGCGCGGGCTTCTACGCGCCGAAGCACGATCCGTTCGTGTTCTTTCGCGATGTCGTGGGTGATCCGCCCGCCCGGCAAACGCCGGGGTGCGCGGCGCACTTCAAGGACCTGCCGGCGCTGGCCGGCGATCTCGCCGCCGGCGACGTGACCCCCTACGTCTTCATCACGCCTGATCTCTGCCACGACATGCACGGCGCCACGGGCTGTCCCGACAGCGATCTGATTCACGCCGGTGACAGCTGGCTGAGCGGCGCACTGCCGCCGCTGCTGGCGTTCGCGGGCGCCCACGACGCGCTCGTGCTGGTGGTGTGGGACGAAGGGGACGCCGCCGGCCGCATGCCGTTGCTGGCGCTCGGCCCGGCGGCCAAGGTTGGCTACGCCGGTGCCGCGGCCTACACGCACAGCTCCGTGCTGAAGACCGTCGAGGAGATCCTGGGGGTTCCGGTCCTGCCGTCGGTGGCGCCGGCGAATGACCTGGGCGATCTGCTGGCGCCGGGCGCGCTTCCGTAGCCGGCGCGCCAGCGTCGCGTTTCGATCGCGTCAAGCGCGACCGCGGCCGCCGAATCGACGCTGACATCGGGTGCGCGGCCGGTATAGTTCGGGCCATGGCCACCGTGGTGACGCTGCTGAGAGGCGACGGAATCGGACCCGAGGTCGTCGACGCCGCGGTCCGCGCGATCGAGGCGACCGGCGCCGAGATCAGCTGGGAGCCGCGCGACGCGGGCGCCAGCGCCATCTCCAAGCACGGCGCGCCGCTGCCCGAGGCGACGCTGGAGTCGATCCGCCAGAACCGCCTCTGCCTCAAGGGGCCGCTGGCCACGCCGATCGGCGGCGGCTACGCCAGCGTGAACGTGGCGCTTCGGCGCGAGTTCGATCTCTACGCCAACGTCCGCCCGGCGCGCACGTTCGCCGGCCTGCCCGGGCGCTATGACCAGGTCGACCTGGTTGTGGTGCGCGAGAACACCCAGGGCGAGTACTCCGGCATCGAGCACTACATCGATCCGACCAAGAACGCCGCCGAGGCGATCTCGATCATCACGCGCCACGGCTGCGATCGCATCGTCCGCTTCGCCTTCGAGTACGCGCGCGCCAACGGGCGCAAGCGCGTGACGCTGGTTCACAAGGCGAACATCCTGAAGATGACGTCGGGCCTGTTCCTGCAAGTCGGGCGGGAGATCGCCCAGACCTACCCCGACATCGCGTTCACCGACCTCATCGTCGACAACACCGCCATGCAGCTGGTCCGCGATCCGACCCGCTTCGACATCATCGTGACGACCAACCTGTTCGGCGACATCCTGTCGGACCTGACGGCCGGGCTGGTCGGCGGCCTGGGCCTGGTGCCCGGCGCCAACATCGGCGAAGGCGCCGCCATCTTCGAGGCGGTCCACGGTACCGCGCCCGACATCGCCGGCAAGGGGCTCGCCAACCCGACCGCCGTGATGCTGGCCGGCGCGATGATGCTCGACCGCCTCGGCCAGCGCGAACGCGCGCTGCGCCTGGAACGCGCCGTCCGCGAGACGATCGCCGTCGGCCAGGATCTCACCCCCGACCTGGGCGGCCGCGGCACCACCACCTCCTTCACCGACCGCGTCGTGGCCCGCCTGAAGTAGCTGGTTGGACTTCTGTGCTGCCCCATCGAGGCGGCAGTGGATCGAAGAAGTCGTCGCCGATCGCGACTGCGCCACGCAACGTTCCGGCAGCTCGCCGGGGTGATCGCGGACTGGGCGGGACCAGTCGCGGCATACGGCTCGCCGTTCTTTCCGATCACGATCTCCTCGCCCCGGTGCGCCCTGGCAAGCAGTCCGGAGAGATGATCCTTCATTTTCGTCGAACCCAACGATCTTCCCCACACCATCTGATCTGGCGTCCCGGCGTTGAGTGAACGGCATCGGAATGAGGCAACGCGCATTTCGAAGTCGCGCAGCGGTCCGCCCGCGCGTCAGTTCACGCAGCGCGGGTCCGCCGGCGGGCTGCCGGGCTGGTAGTCGTCGGTCAGGGTTTGCAGGAAGCAGAGCAGGTCGCCAATCTGTTGCTCGGTCATCGCCGGCTTCGTGCCGGTGGCGCGGCCGTCGAGGGGGACCTGCTTGTCGATGTTCTTCTGGTTCGCGGGCGGCAGGTCGTCGAACTTCTGCACCTTGCCGCCGACGTACTGCGTGGTGACCAGGCCGTAGGTCGGGAAATCGGCGTCGGGCCGGGGCTTGGCACGGCCGCCGACGGTCGGGTACCAGAGCTCGGGGCGGGTGTCGCGCGTGTTGTAGAAGCGCACCGCCTGCTCCAGCGAGTGCATCACCCCGTTGTGGAAGAAGACGCGGCGGGTGGCGGCGTTGCGCAGCGTGGGCGTCTTGAACAGGCCGCAGAACTCGGGGAACCTGGTGTGGTCGTCGCGCAGCGGCCCGCAGGCGCCCAGGTCGCGGTACGCGCGGTCCTTGTTGGCGGGGATCTCCGGGTTGCGCGGGACGCCCACCGCCTCGAACGAGAAGTCGGTGAACTGTGCGGGCGCGCCGTCGTCCAGGCTGGCGTCGGCCAGGTGGCAGCCCTGACAGTTGCCGCTGTTCTTGTCCTTGAAGACCTTCAGGCCGCGCAGCTCGGCGGCGGTCAGGTCGGCGCCGGTCTGCTTGTAGAGATAGAGGTCGTACTTGCTGTTGTAGGGGTGCAGGCTGGGGTCTTCGATCTGGAAGGTCTGCAGCGCCAGCTGCACCTTGCTGAAGGCGGCGTCGACGTCGGCCAGCGCGGCGGCGCCATACAGCCGCGTGAACGCCGCGGCCGACGGCGAGGCACGCAACCGCGCGACCAGATCGGCGCGGGTGGCGTTGGCCATCTCGAACGGCGACATCAGCGGCGCGGCCGCCTGCTCCGACAGCGAGTTGGCGCGCCCGTCCCAGGCCAGGCCGCCGCCGGGACCCGGCAGACTGAAGCCGTCGGGGTTGTCGAGCTGATCGGCGTAGCCGGGCGTGAACTCCTTGTAGCGAATCGAGGGGACGGCGCGCAGGCCGGGCGAGGCGCCGTGCGGGCCGCCGAGCTGCACGGCGCGGCCGTCGGGCGGGCCGTAGGCGTGCGCCGGGTCGTGGCAGGTGGCGCACGACATGTTGCCGGAGGCGGAGAGCGTCTTGTCGAAGAACAGCAGCTTGCCGACCTGGGCCGCGGGCGACAGCGGCCGCGGCGGCGGCGCGGCCGGGCCGACGGTGGGCGTGGCCGAGGGCATGTTCGCGAAGGGGACCGGACCGCCGATCGATCCGTCGGCCTTCGAGCAGGCCGCCAGCGCCAGCGCGCCGAGACCGAGGACGAGGCCACCCGTGTTCCGCTGCCAGGTCTTCATCGCGCGCATCATGCGGGGACCCTCGGATCCGGAATTGAAACGAAAGCGCAAAAAAAGGCGCCGGCCGCTTCCAGAGCCGCCGGCGCCTTACGTCAGGTAACTACGGGTTCTGGTTGAAGTCGAAGGCGTCCCACAGGTCGGTCAGGGCCGGCATGTTGGTCGGGACCCAGGGGTTGTCCGCGGTGGTCTGCGGGTTGGGCAGGTTGTCGCGGCTGCGGTTGGTGACCGGGTTCAGCGCCCAGTTGCGCTCGATGAACTTCAGGATCGAGACGTGGTCGGCGTACCCGTGGTTAACGTGGCCGCCCGTGGTGTAGGGGGACACGATGATGAGCGGGATGCGGGTGCCGTCGCCGAAGAAGTCGATCGGCTGCACGAAGCCCGAGTCATAGTACCCGCCGCCCTCGTCGAACGTCACCATCACGGCCGTGGTGGCGGCGAGCGCCGGGTTGGCCTGCAGCTTGACGAGGATGTTCTTCACGTACGACTCGTAGAGGTCAAGCTTCGACGACGACGGGTGGCCGTCCATCACGCCATCCGGGTGCGCGTACGAGACCGAGGGGAGCGTCCCGTTCGCGATGTCGGTGAACATGTCGGTGGTGTCCTTCTGGTGCGCCGCGACCGAGGCCGGGTTGCCCATGACGTCCAGCTGGTACTCGAACGGGTTGCAGATCTGGCAGTAGCCGTTGTTGGTGTTGAACCCGCCGCCGTAGAACTTCCACGAGATGCCGCGCTCGTTGAGCTCGGTGGCGATCGAACGCTGCAGCGTCGGCGGCACCAGGGCGCCCGCCTGGACGTTGCCGTGCGGGTCGTAGGTCGGGTTCGTGTTGTTCAGGTAGTAGTAGGTGTTGGGCGCGCAGTTCGCGTTCGGGTGCCAGGGGAGGGCCGCCAGGTAGTTCAGGATCGGCGCCACGCCGTTCTGGGTCGCGTCGTTGCAGTTCGAGAACGCGCCGTCCAGCGTGTAGTTGTTGTTGGTGTTCGCCTTGGGGTTCGGGTTGGCGATCAGGCTGGAGGGCGGCGTGGCCGGGTTGAGGCCGGTGGCGTCCTGCCAGGCGAGCGCGTCGCCGAAGCCGGCCAGCATGTGGTCGGCGCCGGTGCCGCCCATGACCGACTGGTGCATGTTGTCGGACAGCGTGTAGTTGTTGGCCAGCATGGTGAGGAACGGCACGTCGCCGTTCTGCACGTTGCTGAAGCCCATGTTGCTGCCGACGCCGTTGTCCGAGGTCGAGAACGAGATCGCGGTGAACGGAAACAGGTCGGCCAGGCAGCCCGACGGATTCGCCGCCGTGGCGTTCGCGGCCGAGCAATCCTCCTGCTGCCACATCTGGTAGAAGCGGTGGATGATGTCGCCCGTGTACGAGTCGTAGGGCAGCATCGGGCCCGTCAACTGGAACACGCCGTTCGGCAGGTTCGCGGCGTTCGGGATGCGGGTGTCGATCGACTTGGCGGGAAGGCCCGTCGCGCCCGTCGTGACCAGGTTGATGTCAGCCGGGAAGATGTCCGTCTCGAACGCCGCCTGCGCCACGTTCTGGAACGGGGGCGCGGTCGGCCGCTGCGCGCTGGGCGCGCCCGAGGTGCTGGGCGGCGGCAGCGTGGTGTACGGCGTCTTCGAGCCCGCCGGGGCGCCGATGTAGAACGCGCTCTGCGGCGCGACCTGCATCTGGGCCGAGAGCGCGAAGTTCGGGCCCGGCGTGCCGTCGGCGTTGATGATCCCCTTCGACAACAGGTTCGAGATCTTCTCGCCCGTCTTCGGGACGTAGGTGGCGAACGTGTGATCGAACGAGCGGTTCTCGCCGATGAGGACGATGACGTGCTTGATCGGCGACTGAGCCTGGGGCTCGGTGCAGATCACGTCGACCGACTGCTGCGAGGCGCAAGCCGTGTCGCCGTCCGAGGCCGCCAGGGTGATGGTCGCCGTGCCCACCGTGTTGCAGGTGAAGGTCGGGTTGGCGGTGTTGGCGCCCGAGAGCGAGCCGCCGGAGGCGGTCCAGTTGTAAGTCAGGGCCGAGGGGCCGTGGTCGACGTCGACCACCGTCGAGGAGAGCGAGATCGCCCCGTTCACCGCCACGCTGGCCGGGCTGGCGCCGACCGCGTCGATGCGCGGGCAGGCGTTCAGCACGCCGTTGACCACGATGCTGCCGGTCTGCGGCTGCAGGTTGCACGACAGCGTGACCGGCACGGAGATCTGCGTGGTGCCGGCGACGTCGAACGTCGCCGAGCCCGTGCACACGCCCAGCCCGTCGACCGTCGTCCCCTTGAGGGAGATCTGGTAGCCGGTGCCGAACGGAAGGCCGCTGATGATCGCGCTGACCGTCGAGCTGTTGGTGACGTCGATGCTGCCGGTGCGGCTGAACCCCGCCGGACCCGTGATCGTGTAGTTGATGGTGTTGATGGAGACGCCCGCGCCGATCACGAGATCGACGCCGACGCTGCCGAGGTTCTGGGCGGGCGGGCCCTGCTCGACCTGATCGGTCGAACAGCCACCGATCCAGGCCCCCGCCGAGATGCCCCCGGCGAGAACTGCGCTGAGAATTGTGAGCTTTGTTCGCTTCATGACACGTCCTTTTCGCGGAAGATCCGACAAACGCGCCGCGACGGACGCCGAGCTACGCGTCCGCCACGGTGAGCGTCGCGACTGTACGGGCGGCGCTTATGCGGCCCGGCGACAGTTGGGCGCCGGTTTCGTGTCTCGCGCGCAAAAGCGATTCGAAACCGGAGGGCGCCGACCGAAAGTCGAACGTTGCACGCGCGATCTCACGCGCGCGTCCGAAAATCCGCTCGGCTGCCGGCGAAGCTCGACCGTCGTGAGTCGATCGCTGGTGCTATCGTTGCCCCCGTGGTTCCGCTGTCGGTCCTGGATCTCGCGCCGATTGTTCAAGGCGGGGACGTCGCGCAGTCGCTGCGCAACGCCGTCGATCTGGCGCAGCACGCCGAGCGCTGGGGGTACCGGCGCTTCTGGTTGGCCGAGCACCACAACATGCCCGGCATCGCCAGCGCCGCCACGTCGATCGCCATCGCGCACGTGGCGGCGGCGACTTCCACGATCCGGGTGGGCGCGGGCGGAATCATGCTGCCCAACCACGCGCCGCTGGTGATCGCCGAGCAGTTCGGAACGCTCGACGCGCTCTATCCGGGGCGGATCGACCTGGGGCTGGGCCGCGCGCCGGGGACGGACGCGCCGACGATGCACGCGCTCCGCCGCACGCTGGGCCCGAACGGCGCCGATCGGTTTCCCGAAGACGTCGCCGAGTTGATGGCCTACTTTCGCGCGCCCGAGCCCGGCCAGCGGGTGCGCGCGATCCCCGGCGCCGGGGCCGACGTCCCGATCTGGATCCTGGGCTCCAGCACCTTCGGCGCCGAGCTGGCCGCGGCGATGGGGCTGCCGTTCGCCTTCGCTTCGCACTTCGCGCCGGCGATGCTGATGGACGCGATCGACATCTACCGGGGGACGTTCCGCCCGTCGGAGCGCCTCCAGCGGCCGCACCTCATGCTGGGGGTCAACGTCGTCGCGGCCAATACCGACGAAGAGGCGCGCCTGCTGCTCACGTCGCTGCAGCAGGCGTTCGTCAACCTGCGCAGCGGCCGGCCGACCCCGCTCCCGCCGCCGCGCCCGGGCTTCGCCCAGGAGCTGACACCCCACCAGGAGGCCCTGCTGGACGGCGTCCTGGCCTGCGCCGCCGTCGGCTCGCCCGACACGGTCCGCGAGCGCCTACAAGAGCTGCTCACCCACACGAAGGCGGACGAGCTGATCTTGACCTCCCAGATCTACGATCACCAGGCCCGCCTGCGTTCGTTCGAGATCGCGGCGAGCTTGGGCAGCGCGCTCGCCGCTTAATCCGCGCAGGTGCCGTCGGGGTTGCGGTCGATGCAGATGGTCGTGCCGCTGCAGGCGTAGACGAACTGGAAGTTCGTGTACGACCCGTTTTGCAGGTTGGTGCAGGCCGTCCCGTTCAGCTGGATGGTGGTCATCGTCGTGTCCGTGTACGACCAACCATTGGCCGGGTCCTCCGAGATCTTCACCGGCTTGCCGGTCGAGTCGTCGGCCGACACAGCGACGTTGCTCAGGTTCGCCGGGACGTTGGTCAGCGGAATCTTGCAAGAGGCCACCAGCCCGACGATGGCGTTCAGCGCCGACTCCAGCGCGGCCGGGTCGGTGGCCGCGTAATAGCTGGTGGCGGCCCCGGTCTGCGGCTCGCCACCGCTGGTCGCCATGTTATTCAGCGTCGTCACCGCGCTGGAGACGTTGCCGATCCCGATGACGAAGGTCTTGTAGCCCATCGCCGCCGCGGCGGCGATCGCCTGCGCGGCCGCCACGTCCTCGTTCGGGTTGTCGGTCATCGTGCACGACGACGACGGCTTCGACATGCTGGCGCAGCCGACGGGGCAGTTGGGCAGGCCGTCGGTGGCCAGCAGCAGGTACTTCGGGTTCGCGTCGCTCAGTCCCGCCAGGTAGGTGGCGCCGTTGGTGATCGCGTCGCGCGTCGGCGTGTTGCCGCTGGGCGAGGTGGCCGCGATCGCGTTGGAGACGGCGGTCCCGTTCATGGGGGCGACATCGACGACCGGCGGCGAGGAGGCGTCGCAGGCGCCGTTGTCGGAGAAGAACTTGAGGCCCCAGTTGATGGTCGACTGCGTGGCGGTCACGACCTGGGTCAGCGCCGCGGAGACCTGCGACCACTTCGAGTTCGCGCCGCAGCCGTTCTTGCAGGAGCTGTCGCTGTCGTCGTCGTTCATCGACGAGGACTTGTCCTGGACGATCAGGATGTCGGGCGGTTCGGGCGTGACCGAGACGTTGGTCTGGCCGCAGGACCCACCGGTGCCGTTGAAGATGTCGCCCCCGCCGCCACCGGTGCCGCCGCCGGTCAGGCCGAAGCCGCCGCTGCCGCTGGTGGTGCCGTTGCCGCCCTTGCCGGTGGCGCCCACGCCCCCTTCACCCGAGTTGCCGGTCCCCCCCGTGAGCTCGCTGGCCGTGCCCGGGCTGAACCCGCAACCCGCGGCGAGCGTACCGATAAGTAAGAGACCTGCGACATGAGCACACAAGCAACGCATTCAGAAGGGACCTCCGATAGAGAGTCGTGGGCTTCATCGACGGATTTGTCCAGCGGCTTGCGCCGATCGTCCGGAAATTGTCGTCGACGACGGCGATTGCCCCGCCGCGTGTCATTCCTCACCAGTAGTCGTCGCAGCGGCGGAAATCAGGTCAGCGTTCGTCAGGTCAGGCGACCCTCGATCCGCCGATCCGGGATCAGCCACATCAGGCCGACCAGGATGTAGATCCCCAGCGCCAGCCAGGCCCGCACGAACGCCAGCGGGATGGCGACCAGGTAGAGGACGGCGGAGATGCGTCCCTTGAAGTCCCGCCCGATCGCCTTGGCCAGCGCCGAGTCGGGGCCCTCCTCGGCCAGGATGGTCTGCGACAGGATGAAGTAGGCGACGGCCGACAGCAGCAGGACCACGCCGTAGATCGCCGTCGGGAGCGGCGCGAAGTGGTTCTCCCCCATCCACCCGGTCGTGAACGGGACCAGCGACAGCCAGAACAGCAGGTGCAGGTTCGCCCACAGCACCGCGCCGTTCACCCGGCTGGTGGCGTGGAGCATGTGATGATGGTTGTTCCAGTAGATCCCGACGTAGACAAAGCTCAGCGCGTAGGTGAGCAGGGGCGGGACCACCGGCCGCAGCGCCTCCAGGGTCGACTCGTGCGGCACCTTCAACTCCAGGACCATGACGGTGATGATGATGGCGATGACACCATCGCTGAAGGCCTCCATCCGTCCCTTGGTCACGGCGGCGCGATCATAATCGACGCCCGGCGGACCGAGGGTCAGCCTGACGCGTCGAAGACGATCTGGTCGTGGCGATAGAGGCGTTCGAACAGCGCGCGGGCGCGGTCGAGGCCGGCCATTCCGCGCGCGAGCTGGCCCGCGGTGCGGGCGCCGTCGATGGCCTCGACCAGCCGCAGCTCCTCCTTGTCGATCGGTAGAACGAGGTCGGTGTAGGTGTGGCTGCGGTTGATCAGGACCGCGGCCGCGCCGGGCGGCAGCCGCTCGCGGACGGTGATCGTGTCGGGCAGTCGAATCGGCACGTGACGGGGCCAGCCGTCGCCGCCGAGATCGACCGGCGCGCCGTCGCCCCGCCGGTAAAGGACGGCGCTGTGGCGAACCATCGTCCCGCGGAACAGCTCGACGGCGGCGTACCGGTCGCGCGCCGCCAGCGGCGCCAGGCGATCGGCGTGCGGCAGGTGCGCCAGCGCGCCGCAGGTCGGGTCGTAGGGCGCCTGTCGCATCCAGCGCCCGAACGCCAGGTCACAGCCGTCGATCAGGTCGAACAGCTGGGGCACCGTGTAGGCGCGGTCCTGCGGGTGCAGCAGCGCGTCGGCCAGCGCGGCCTCGTCGCGGAAGTCGGGCGCCTCGCGCAGCAGCGTCCCCAGCGGGTGCCCCGGCGGCAGCGCGCGCAGCGTCGCCATCAGCGCGCCGAAGTCCGCGTCGGGTCCGACGCCGATCCGCCTGAACAAGTCCTGCAGCAGGTAGATGCCGGCCCGGCCGTACGGCGCGTAGACCATCAGGTGCAGGGCGCCGCCAGGCGCCAGCACCGCGCGCAACGCCGCCAGCCCCGCCGCCGGGTCGGCCAGGTGATGCAGGACGCCGGTGCACACGATCTGATCGAACGTGCGCCCGAGCTGGCCGACGTCTTCGACCGCCAGCCGGTGGACCTGCAGGTTGGCGAGCCCGTGCTCCTGCTTGAGCGCCTCGGTGGCGCGCACGCTGGTGGCGCTGAAGTCGACCGCGGTCACGCGCGCCGCCGGCCAGCGGAGCGCGTGCTTCGCGGCCTGTGAGGTGCCGCAGCCGGCGATCAGGATCGCCGGGTCATCGCGGTACGGGCGCGCCGGCCAGTGCAGGTGGTGGTCGGCGCGCCGGCGCGCCGGGTCCTGCCAGGCACGCGCGTACGACGCCAGGTCGCCGACGGGCGGCGGGTAGGGGTGCTGCTCGTAGAACAGCCGCACCCGTTCGGCGACCGGAATCTCATCCACGCTAGTGGTGCGCTTCGACCTGGCGCATGACCGCGTCCAGGTTGAACGAGGCGGGCTTCTGGCGCGGCGGGAACTTCTTGAAGTCCTCGATCTGGGCCGCCACCAGCGCCTGCATCTCGTACATCATGAACGCGTGGTAGGCCAGCCAGTCGAAGTAGGTGTTCGAGTTGTGCTGCGCGCGCTCGAAGGGATCGCGCCGCACGTTGAATATCAACGGAATGCGTAGCTTCTCGAGCGGCTCCATCCACACCTGCAGCTTTTGGGCGCGTTGCTCGGCCAGCACGAACTTCCAGTCGCCGTTCCGCACCGCCATCACGTCGCCGTCGTCGCTCATGTAGAAGAACGACGTTCGCGGGCTCTCCTTCACCTGGCCGGTGAGGTAGGGGACCATGTCGATGCCGTCGATGTGAACCTTGAAGGTCTTGTTGCCGACCTTGTAGCCCTTGAGCAGCTTGTCCTTCACCTCTGGATCGCCGGCGAGCGACAGCAGCGTGGGGAGCATGTCCTGGTGTGACACGATGCCGTTCAGCACGGTGCCCGGCTTGATCTTCCCGGGCCAGCGGATGAAGGCCGGGACGCGCCAGCCGCCCTCCCAGTTGGTGTCCTTCTGGCTGCGGAACGGCGTGTTGGCGCCGTCGGGCCAGGTGTCGTTCTCCGGTCCGTTGTCGGTCGAGTACATGACGATCGTGTTGTCGGCGATCCCCAGCTCGTCGAGCTTGTCGAGCATCTGCCCGATCTGCTCGTCGTGGGTGACCATGCGATCGCTGTAATCGTCCTGCCCGCTCTTGCCCCGGTTCTTGTCGGCAAGGTGCGTGCGGAAGTGCATGGCGGTCGAGTTGTACCAGAGGAAGAACGGCTGGTCGGCCTTGGCCTGCTTCTCCATCCAGGCCATGGCCCGGTCGGTGATCTCCTCGTCGATGGTCTCCATCCGCTTGATCGTCAGCGGGCCGGTGTCGACGACCTTCTGCCCGCCCTTGCCGTCCGACGTGCAGTGGAGGACGCCGCGCGGGCCGAACTGCTTCTTGAACGCCGGATCCTTCGGGTAGTCGGGCAGCTCCGGCTCCTCCTCGGCGTTCAGGTGATAGAGGTTGCCGAAGAACTCGTCGAAGCCGTGCACCGTCGGCAGGTACTCGTCGCGATCGCCCAGGTGGTTCTTGCCGAACTGGCCGGTCGCGTACCCGAGCGGCTTGAGCAGCTCGGCGATCGTGGGGTCCTCGGCCTGCAGCCCCACGGTGGCGCCCGGCATGCCGACCTTGGTCAGCCCGGTGCGAACCGGATTCTGTCCGGTGATGAAGGCGGCGCGCCCGGCGGTACAGCTCTGCTGGGCATAGTAGTCCGTGAAGGCGACGCCTTCGCTGGCGACGCGGTCGATGTTGGGCGTGCGATACCCCATCATCCCGCGGCTCCAGTAGCTGGTGTTCCACATCCCGATGTCGTCGCCGAACAGGATCAGGATGTTTGGTTTCTTGCTGGCCATGGGTCCCCCTTCTCCGTCGCGCGCAAAGTGAGCGAGAGAACCCTGGGCCCGCGCCGCGATCCCACCAGATCGGCGCTTGTCGCAATTGAACCGCCGGCGGGGAAGAACCCCCGCCGGGCCGATTCGACGCGTTACTTGGCTTTGGGGGCGGCGGCCTTGTCCGCCTTGGCGGGGGCGGCGCCCTTCGACGCGATGGTCTTGGCCGTCATCGTGTACTCGATGGTGACCTTGTCGCCGACCTTCAGGTCGGCAGGCCCCTTCGTGTCCTTGTCCCGCGCCAGCTGCCACTTCTCCTTACCCTTCTGGACGGTGACCGTGGAATCGGTGACCTCCAGAACGGGGCCCGTCACCTGGTACGTCTTGACCGACTCGGCGCGCGCCGCGCTCGGGGCGGCGGACAGGGCCGCCAGCGACAACAGTCCAGCACCAATCAGATTCGCGAGCTTCATGGGATCCTCCTCCGTGGGCGAGAACCCTAAGGCTACGCGCAAACTTCTCAACTTTTGTGAGCCGCGGCGGGTGATTCCGGGCCCGGCGACTTGCGCACTTCCTTGTTAGGGGCGAAGTCCGGAAACGATCGATCCAGGATGCGGATCTCGATCGGACGCGGCCTTGCCTGTCGCGTCGTCGTGTCCACCTTCCGCGGTCATGCGCGCAAGTCTCAAACACGTGGGCGTCGTGAGCGGTTGCGCCGCTCTGTCCGTGTTCGCGGCCTACGCCGCCGATTCCACGGCGGGCACCGCCCCGGACAAGTACGCACTGAAGGTGCCGGGGGGGTTGGCGTTCTCCGCGTTCAAGGGATACGAGAGCTGGCAGGTCATCGCCCTCAGCCACAGTGAGAAGCTGCTGGCCGTCATCCTCGGCAATCCGACGATAATCAAGGCCTATCAAGCCGGCATCCCGAGCAACGGCAAGCCTTTTCCCGACGGTGCGAAGATGGCCAAGATCCACTGGATCCCGAAGATGAGCGAGAAGGCCCCCGGGCCGACGTCGGTACCCGGCACGCAGCACGACGTCGACTTCATGATGAAGGACAGCAAGCGGTTCGCCGACAGCGGTGGCTGGGGATACGGCGCGTTCGAATACGACGACGCATCGGGCACCTTCCACCCCGCCACCACCGCCGACCACCCGCCCCAGGCCAACGACGCCAAGTGCGGCTTCGCCTGCCACACGCGCGTGAAGGACCGCGACTACGTCTTCACCGAGTACGCGAAGCGGTGAGATCGAGGATCCCGCAAGCGGGGAGGCGGGACGGCCCCGGCTGCGTCTTCACCCGGTTCCGGCCGGTGGTGCCTTAACGAGGCGAGAGCGAGCGGCTAAGAATACCTGGTCTTGTGGTCGCGATCGCGGCGAACGTCCCCCAGGGAGTCCCTGATTGATCAGGGGACGAGCGGACTTTCCGAGGGTCTGAAGAAGCGCGTTCGGCTCACCAACATCGGCGCGGTCTTCGGGGCCATCGTGATGGCGGCGACCGTTCCTCTCGACGCGGAGGTGGCCCGCCGCTGGATGGTGGCGGTCGACGTGGCGTCGGTGTTCATCTTCGTGGCGATCATCCTGGCCAACCGGCGCGGGCACGTGACGGCCGCGCGGGTCACGCTGGTGATCGGCGGACTCCTGCTCACCTCGACCAACGCCATCGCGCTGGGCCGGGAGTCGGGCGCGGATCTCCTGTTCGTGGCGCTGCTCGCCGTTCCGTTCGCCCTGTTCGACCTCAGCGAACGGACCCCGATGGTGACAGGGCTGGTGCTGACCCTGCTGGCGCTCGTGGCCTGCGCCTGCGGCGTATTGTCGCCCACCCCGTTGGCGCCGACCGGGCTTCGATTCTACGAGGCGTACTCCTTGGTCCTGGCGGTCGTCATCGTTCTCTTCACGTTGTTCCAGAACAGCCGTGAGAACGCGCGGGTCGAGTCCGCCTTGCGCCTCGACATCGTCGCCCGCGAGCGCGCCGAACGGGAGCTGGCCGAGTCGCGCCAGGCGGCCATCACGGCCGCCAAGCTGGCCGCGCTGGGTGAGATGAGCGCCAGCGTCGCGCACGAGGTCAACAACCCCTTATCCGTGATCCTGATGCGCTCCCAGCGCCTCGAACTGCTCGCGCGCGCCGGAAAGCTGGACGCGCCGGCCGTCCTCAAGACCGCCTCCGAGATCAACCGCACCGTCGATCGCATCCGCCGGGTGGTGGACGCGTTGCGCGCCTTCGCGCGCCAGCGCGAAGAGGACCCCCTGCGGCCTGAGCTGCTGGCGCCGATCGTCGCCGACACCGTCGAGCTCTGCGAGCACCGCTTTCGCCAGCGGGGCGTGGGGCTGAACGTCGATCCGATCCCGGACGGGCTGCAGGTCCTGTGTCGCGCGGCGCAGATCGCCCAGGTCCTCCTGAACCTGCTGAGCAACGGGTACGACGCGGTCGAGAACCAGAGCGAGCGCTGGGTTCGAATCACGGTGGCCGCCGACGAGCAGGAGGTCCACATCGCGGTGCTCGACAGCGGCCCGGGCGTCCCCCAGGAGATCGCCGCCCGCATCATGGAGCCGTTCTACACCACCAAGGAGATCGGTCGCGGGACGGGCCTGGGTCTTTCGCTGTCGGAAGGGATCGCGGCGGCCCACGGCGGCCGCCTGGAGCTCGACCCACGGGCGCGCCCGACGCGGTTCGTGTTGACGCTGAAGCGCGCCCCCGCCAGGCCGGCCTAGGCCGCCCGCGCTGGGCGGACGACCTCGGCTATCTCTGCCCCGTCGCCTGGACGTCAGAGCTTCCGTAGGATCGAGAACGCCCGGTGCAGGCAGGCGCGGACGTCGGCCTTCCCGCGAGAGTCGGTCCATTCGTCGATGCCGCAGGTGAACGCCGCCAGCGCGGCGGCGACGGTTACGCGGGCCGTGAGCTCCCTGGACAGTGCATCAGGCAATCGCTTCACCAGCACCTTGGCGAGCTCTCGCTCCCAGATGGAGCGCTTCTCGAAACTCTTCCCGACGAGGGCGGGCGTTGCCTTCGCGAGCCGGGTCATCGCCAGCGCCCACTTGGCGTTCTCGTCGT
>CAZTZM010000381.1:0-16795 GCA_964618005.1 uncultured Myxococcales bacterium | reverse complement strand
CGCCCGTCACGTCGTCGGGTGGACGTTCAACCGCCGTTCCAGCCGGCGGGCGAAGCGCGTGAACGGGTAGCCGAGCGCGAAGTAGAGCGCGGCGCAGAGCAGGCCGGGCCCGATCCAGCCGCGGTTGTCGACGGCGGTGATGGTCATGCGTTTGGTCAGCTCGACGACGGTCAGCACCGAGACCAGCGAGCTGTCCTTCAGCAGCGAGATGAAGTCGTTGGTCATGCCGGGGACGGCCAGCCGCAGCGCCTGCGGCAGGATGATCTCGCGCAGCGCCATCCGGCGCGTCATCCCGATCGCCAGCGCCGCCTCCCACTGCGCGCGCGGCACCGAAGCGATGGCGGCGCGGTAGATCTCCGATTCGTAGGCGGCGTAGTTCAAGCCCAGGCCCATGATCGCCGCCGCCCAGGGCCCCAGCGGCAACACACCGGCCAGGCCGTAATAGAGCAGATAGAGCTGCAACAGCACGGGTGTCCCGCGGACGATCTCGACGTAGGCGGTGGCCAGCGGGCGCAGGCGAGCGCTCTCCAGGCGGGCCAGCGCCAGCCCGAGCCCCAGCGGCGCCGCGATGAACATGGCAGCGACCGAGATCAGCAGCGTGGCCAGCGCGCCCTGCGCGAACAGCAAGAGTTGATGCCGGGTGAGCGGGCGCGGCCCTGGCGCCGGCGCCCCGTCCGTCGGTTTTGGAGCCGGCTCCCCCAGCGCGCTCAGCAGCTGTTGCCGCTCGCCGTCCAACCCGCGCGCGGCCAGCGTCTTGCGCCAGGCGCCCGAGGCGACGAGCGCGCCCAGCGCGCGGTCGAGGGCCTCGCGTAGATCGCGGTCGGCCGGGCGGACGGCGATCGCGTACCGTCCGGGCGCGACGTCGCCGACGACCGCCAGCCCAGGGTGCCGCCCGATGTAGCGTCCCACGATGATGTCGTCCAGCAGCACGGCGTCGGTGCGCCCGCGTTCGAGATCGACGAACGGCTCCTCGACCCCTTCGTAGGGGACGGGAGTGGCGCCGCTGTCGGCCAGCAAGTCCCAGGCCTCCGTGTTGGCCAGGGTGCCGACGCGCAGGCCGCGCAGCGACGGCAGGTCGCGCACGCGCGCGTCGCCCCGCCGCGCCACCAGCCGTTCGGCGAACAAGTAGTAGGGGCGGGTGAAGCTGACCCGGGCCGCGCGCGCCGGCGTCACCTCGATGCCATTCAGCGCGATGTCGAACGTTCCGCGCTCCAGCGAGGGAATCAGCGTCGACCAGTCGTTCTGGATCATCCGCGCCCGCACCCCCAGCGCCCGCGCCAGCGCGTCCGCCAGGTCGACCTCGAACCCGACCAGCGCACCGCCGCGCGCGGGATCTTCGTAGACGTACGGCTCGCCCCCCTGTTCGTCGGCGCCCCACAAGAGCTCACCCCGCGCGGCGATCCGCGCCAGCGCGTCGCCGCTCGACGGCGCGGCAGGCGCGCAGCCGGTGACGGCGAGAAGCGCCAGGCAGACGAATCGTCGCACGGCGGGCGGGGCCACCCCTCTCCTTTATCCTCTCCCCGCTGCGCGGGGCGAGGACAAACAGCTTCAGGTCCCCGGACGCTCAGGGCAGGTCTGCGCCTCGCCCCCGTGAAGCGGGGATAGGGGGTCCGGCTACAGCCCGAGATCGCTCAGCGACGGATGGTCGTCGGGCCGCGGCCCGAGCGGCCAGTGGTACTTGCGGTCGCTCTCTCGAATGACCAGGTCGTTGATGCTGGCGTGGCGGACCGCCATCAGGCCCTCGGCGTCGAACTCCCAGTTCTCGTTGCCGTAGCTGCGGTACCAGGTTCCGCCGTCGTCGTGCCACTCGTAGGCGAAGCGCACGGCGATCCGGTTGTCGCGAAAGGCCCACACCTCCTTGATCAGCCGGTAGTCCAGCTCGCGCTGCCATTTGCGTTGCAGGAAGGCCTCGATCTCGGCGCGCCCGCGCAGGAACTCGTTCCGGTTCCGCCAGCGGCTGTCCTCGGTGTAGGCCAGGACCACCCGTCTCGGGTCGCGGCTGTTCCAGGCGTCTTCGGCGGCGCGCGCCTTCTGCGCGGCGGTCTGGGCGTCGAACGGTGGCAGCGGCGGCCGGGGCATGGTCGTGGAAAGATAGGCTACAGGCCGCCCAGGTGCAGGCGCTTGAGGCGTGAGGCGAGCGTGGTCGGCTTGACCCCCAGCAGCGCCGCCGCGCCCTCCGGGCCGTAGATCTTGCCGCCGGCGCGCGCCAGCGCCCGCCGCAGGTTGTCGCGCTCGCGCCGGCGCATCTCGCGATCCGGCACGACGCCGCTCTCGCTGGCCGCCGGCGAGAACGCCGGGCCCTCCAGCGCGGGGACCTCGGGGGTGGGCGCGGGCGCGCGCGGGGTCGTCCAGGCTTCGTCGGCGGGCGGCAGGCGCAGCGCCTCGTCGAGGCCGGTCGAGATGACGGCGCGCTCGAGCAGGTTGAGGAGCTCGCGCACGTTCCCCGGCCAGCGGCGTCCCGCCAGATCGCGGAGCTGGTCGGCGGTCAGCACGACCGGGGTCCGGTTCATGCGCCGGGCGATCTGCGCCAGCAGGTGGTGCGCCAGCGCGGGAAGATCCGCGCGGCGCTCGCGCAGCGGGGGCAGCGAGACCGGGAACACCGCCAGCCGGTAATAGAGGTCGTGCCGGAAGCGCCCGCTCTCCACCTCGGCCAGCAGGTTGCGGTTGGTGGCCGCGACGATCCGGACGTCGGCGTGGCGCGTCCGCACGTCGCCCACCCGCGCGTACGTCCCCTCCTGCAGGACGCGCAGCAGCTTCCCCTGCAGCTCCAGCGGCAGCTCGCCGATCTCGTCGAGGAACAGCGTCCCGCCCTCGGCGGCCTCGAACCGGCCGACGCGGTCGCGGGTGGCGCCCGAGAACGCGCCGCGCACGTGGCCGAACAGCTCGCTCTCGGCCAGCTCGCGCGGGATGGCCGCGCAGTTGAGCTCGACGAACGGCCCGGTCGCGCGCGGGCTCAGGCGGTGCAGCGCCCGCGCGGCCAGCTCCTTGCCGGTGCCGGACTCGCCCAGGACCAGGACGGTGGCGCCGGTGCTGGCCACCGCCGCCAGCTGGCGCCGCACCTCGCGCATCTCGGGGCTGTCGCCGATCATCTCGCCCAGCTCCGCCGCGTCGCCGACGTGGCGGCGCAGGCGCTGGTTCTCGAGCACCAGCTGCTGGCGCATCTCCTTCACCGTGGCGAAGGCGCGGGCGGTGGCGATCGCCGCGGCCGTGTGGTTGGCCACGATGCGCAGCACATCGACCGCCGTCGGCGTGATCGGCGCGCGCACGAACACGCCCAGGACGCCCAGGCGCTCACCGCGGCAGTCGAGCGGCAGGCCCGCGAACCCGGCGATCTGTTCGGCGGCCACCCAGGCGGGGTGGCGGATCTTGGGATCGTGCGCCGGGTCGGTGACCACCACGGGCGCGCCGCCCGCCGCCACGGCGCCGACCTTGAACGCGCCGATCGGGATGCGGCGGAAGTCGCCGTTCAAGCGGTCCTGCCGCACGGTGGCGGTTCCCCGCGCGCGCGAGGCGCTGGCGACCAGGTGCAGGCAGCGCGATCGATCGCTGCACGCGGCGGCGTTGGAGCAGCTGCCGCACTGATCGCCGGGCGCCATCAGCCACAGGCGCGCCAGCGCGACGTCCTCATGCTCGGCCAGCCGCTGCGTGACCAGCGGCAGCAGATCCTCCAAAGACCGCTCGTGCGCCAGCTCGAGCAGCAGCTCCTTGAAGGCATCGGGCGCGGGCGCGCTCGTCTGCGACCACAACACGCGCCGAGCCTACGCGAACCTTCGTTTCGACAACGCAAATTCGCGGTCGAAAACACGAGATCGCGTGGCGCGCCAGATGCTCTTGTCCGTCACGAAACCAACCCGAAACCAGTTGTCGATGGCCTCGATACGGCCCTCGATCGTTTTCCTCGATCCATGCGAGGGGCGGCCGTCGAACGGGCCGCCGGCGCCCTTGGCCCCGCGCTTGCTCAATGTCGGACGCGAGAGATCGCAAACGTCGCCGAGGAGGTTTCGAGATGGCCGCCATTACCCACGCACCCCACAAAGAAGGCGAGTTCCTCGTCGATCACGAGGAGAAGGTCTTCGAGGACGTCAAAGCCGCGCCCGGCGAGAAGGCGCTGGTCACGTTCCACACCGTGCCGTTCGAAGGATCGATCGGCCTGGTCAACATGCTGCAGGCGACGCGCCTGATGCGCAAAGGGTTCGAGACCAGCGTGCTGCTCTATGGCCCCGGCGTCATGCTGGGCGTGCAGCGCGGGTTCCCCAAGCTGGGGAGCGAGGCGTTCCCCGGTCACCTGGTGGTGAACCAGAAGATCGGCGGCTTCATGGCCGAGGGCGGCAAGGTCTACGCCTGCCGGTTCGCGCTCTCGGCGCTCTACGGCCAGACGGAGGCGGCGCTGATCCCCGGGATCAAGCCGATCAACCCGCTGGACGTGCTGGACATCGTCCTGCTTCACCGCAAGGCCAACGCGTTCATCCTCAACACCTGGACGCTGTAGCGGACAAGAGAGGCGAGAACGTGGGCGAGAGTCGGAAGGTCCGGGCGGCAGCGGTGCAGCTGGCGCCCGTCCTGGGGAGCCGGGCCGGCACGACCGAGAAGGTCTGCGCGGCCGTCCGCGCCGCCGCCGCCGAAGGGGCGGCGCTGGTGGTGTTCCCGGAGACGGTCGTCCCGTACTACCCGTACTTCTCGTTCATCCAGCCCGCGGCCGCCATGGGCAAGGAGCACCTGCGCCTCTACGAAGAGTCGGTCACGGTGCCGGGCCCGACGGTGGAGGCGGTCTCCGAGGCGGCGCGCACGACCGGGGCGGTGGTGGTGCTGGGCGTGAACGAACGCGCGCACGGCACCCTCTACAACGCCCAGCTGGTGTTCGACGGCGACGGGCGGCTGGTCTTGCACCGCCGCAAGATCACGCCGACCTATCACGAGCGGATGGTGTGGGGGCAGGGGGACGGCGCCGGCCTGCGGGCGGTCGACACGCGCGTCGGACGCATCGGCGCGCTGGCCTGCTGGGAGCACTACAACCCGCTGGCCCGCTACGCGCTGATGGCGGACCACGAGGAGATCCACGTGGCGATGTTCCCCGGCTCACTGGTCGGACCGATCTTCGCCGAGCAGATCGAGGTGACCATCCGCCACCACGCGCTGGAGTCGGGGTGCTTCGTCGTCAACGCCACCGGCTGGCTGACCGCGGAGCAGCGGGCGGAGGTGGCGGCGTCGACGGGGCTCGAGCGCGCGGTCAGCGGCGGCTGCTTCACCGCCATCGTGTCGCCCGAGGGGACGCTGCTGGGCAAGCCGCTCACGGAAGGAGAGGGGATCGTGTACGCCGATCTGGATCTGTCGCTCATCACCAAGCGCAAGCGGATGATGGACAGCGTCGGGCACTACAGCCGGCCCGAGCTCCTGAGCCTGCTCATCGATCGCACGGCCACCTCGCCGCTGACCGAGCGCGCGACCGAGCGGACGACGGTCGGAGAGCGCGGGTGAGCCTCTACGCGGATCTGCAGGCCCTGGGGGTCAGCGACGCCGAGGCCCCCGGGCGCCGCGGCGGGGCCGGGCCCTCGGATCACCGCGCGCTCTCGTTCGGCGACGCGACGTTGATGATCCCGATGCGCGCGCCCGGGCGATCGCCGTTCCGCCTGCGTCTGTTGCCGAATGACGGCGACCAGCCCAAGGCGCTGTTGCTGCGCGACGCCGAACCGGTGGCGGAGGTCGACCTGCCGTCGGCGCCGCGCTTCTACCGGCTGTCGACCGCCGACGGCGTCCCGTACTGGAAGATCGCGCTGGTTCACGCGCGCAAGGTGCTGGCGTCCACGGTGATGCAGTCCTGCGTCCGCTACAACGACGCCCAGAAGGCCTGCCAGTTCTGCGCCATCGGGACCTCCTTGACCGACGCCCGGACGATCGCGCGCAAGACACCGGCGCAGCTGGCCGAGGTGGCGGCCGCGGCCGTGCGGCTGGACGGCGTCGAGCAGATGGTGCTGACCACCGGCACGCCGGCCACGCCCGATCGCGGCGCCGCGCACCTGGCGGCCTGCGTGGCGGCCATCAAGGCCGCGGTCCCGTCGCTGCCGGTTCAGGTCCAGTGCGAGCCGCCCGACGATCTGATCTGGCTGGCGCGCCTGAAGGCAGCCGGCGCCGACACGCTGGGCATGCACCTGGAGGCGGTCGAGCCGGAGGTGCGGGCGCGGGTCATGCCGGGCAAGGCGGAGCTGTCCCTGGCCCGCTACGACGAGGCGTTCGCGATGGCGGTGGGCCTGTTCGGCCGCGGCCAGGTCAGCACCTATCTGATCGCCGGGCTGGGCGACCGGCCCGAGAGCCTGGTGGCGGCGGCCGAGCGGTTGGTGGAGCTGGGCGTGTACCCGTTCCTGGTCCCGTTCGTCCCGATCGCCGGCACGCCGATGGCGGACCACGCGCCGCCGCCGGCGGCGACGATGGACGATCTCTACCGGCGCTTCGCGGCGCTGATCCGGCGCGCCGGCCTGTCGGCGGCGGAAGGGAAAGCCGGCTGCGCCAAGTGCGGCGCCTGCTCGGCGCTGTCGTCGTACGAGGCGGCCTCGTGAGCGACGCCGGCGCGCTCCTCTGCCGGCCGGCGCGCGACGCCTGCGAGCGCGCCGCCTACTTCGCGCTCCGGCGCGCCATCTTCTGCGACGAGCAGCGCCTGTTCGCCGACGATCGCGACGCGATCGACGCGGCGGCGGTCGCGATCGTCTGCCTGCGCGACGCCCATCCGGCCGCGCCGGTCGTCGGCGTGGTCCGGACCTGGGAAGAAGCGCCCGGCGACTGGTGGGGCGGGCGGCTGGGGGTGGCGCAGGACCATCGCGCGATGGCCGCGGTCGGCCGGCGCCTGGTTCAGACCGCCGTCGGCACCGCGCGCGCCTGGGGCGCCTGGCGATTTCGCGCCACCGTCCAGCGCGCCAACGTGGCCTTCTTCCGGCGGCTGCGCTGGCGCTCGATCGAAGAGCTGACGCTGTTCGGCGAGCCGCACCACCTGATGGAGGCCGACCTGGCCGCCTACCCGCCGATCGCCGAGCCGCGCGGCGATCTTCACCTCGACGGCGCGCTGTACGCACTGGCGGGAGAGCATGCTGCCTGAGCTGGCCGCGCACCTGCGCGCGGCGCTGGGCGTCCAGCAGAAGCGCGAGATCCAGGCGGCGGCGCGCCACCTGCCGCGCGTGCCCGCGGGCCCCTGGGGGGCGACCGAGGTCCGCCTGGGCGACGACTGCGCCGCCATCCCCGACGGCGAGGGGTACCTGCTGCTGGCGGCCGAGGGCATCTGGCCCGAGTTGGTGGCGCGCGAGCCGCGCTTCGCCGGTTACTGCGCCGTGCTGGTCAATGTCAGCGACGTCTATGCCATGGGCGGGCGGCCGCTGGCGATCGTCGACGCGCTCTACGCCACCGACGCGCCCTCGGCCGAGCCGCTGTGGGCCGGGATGGCGGACGCGGCGGCGCGCCTGGGCGTTCCGGTCGTGGGCGGCCACACCAACCTGCACAGCCCGTATCCGGCGCTGGCAGCCGCCGTGCTGGGGCGGGCGCGGCGTCTCTTGACCAGCTTCGACGCGCGCCCCGGCGACGACCTGATCGTGGCCGTCGATCTGCGGGGGCAGATGCACGGCCGGTACCCGTTCTGGAACGCCAGCACCGACGCGCCGCCGGATCGGCTGCGCGGCGACTATCAGGTGTTGCCCACGCTGACGGAGGCGGGGCTCTTGACCGCGGGCAAGGACATCAGCATGGGCGGCGTGGTGGGATCGGCGCTGATGCTGCTGGAGGCCTCGGGCGTCGGGGCCACGCTGGCGCTGGACGCGGTGCCGCGCCCGCCCGGCGTGCCGTGGGAGAGCTGGCTCCTGGCCTTCCCCAGCTTCGGGTTCGTGCTGGCCGCGCCACCCGATCGCAGCGGCCAGGTGCTGTCGGCGTTCGCCGCGCGCGGCCTGGACGCCGACGTGGTCGGCCGCTTCGACGACAGCCGCCGGCTCGATCTGCTCGCCGGCGGCGAGCGCGCGATCGTGTGGGATCTGGGGGCGGATCCCTTGACCGGCTTCGGCCCGTCGGGGAGGGCGACGTGAGCGCGGCGGCGCTGCTTCACGCGACGCCCCCCGCGCTGCCGGCGGCGCCGCGCCGGATCCGGATCGGCATGCCGCAGCTGGACGCGGCCGGCCTCTCCGAAGGGTGGCTGCACCGGTATTGCGGCGATCTCCACTGGGAGGCCATCGGTCGCGAGCTGGGCGTGAGCTCCGACCGGTTTCGAGCGGCGGCCGGCGAGCGCCTCTACCCGACGGTGGTGGCGGTCCGCGCCCGCTACGGCGCGCCGCTGGCGGCCTTCGGCGAGAACGACGTCTTGACGGCGGCGGTGGCCGTCTCACCGTGCGGGAGAGCCTGCGCGCACGGCCGGATTGCACTGGGCATCGGCGGGCGGCGCGCCGCGATCGAGCTCCTGACGACGTTCGCGGTGCGCGAGGCGGGCGGCGAGCTGCGGATGGCGGTGCCGTCCGCGGAGCTGGCGGCGCGCTGGGACGTGCGGGGGCCGGCGCCGGCGCTGGTCGGGCTGGCGAAGGCTGCCCGCGCCGGACAGACGCCCGACGACGCCTTCTGCGGACCGTACTTGCCAGCCGCCGGCGCGCTGCTCGGCCGCTGGTCGTACGAGCCGTCGCCGTTTGCCGACTACAACGGCGCGCGGCTGCTCTACTTCGCGTCGTACCCGACGATCGCCGACACGGCCGAACGCGCCCTGGTCCGGCGGCTGGGGTTGTCGCCGCGACCGCGCGCCGACTGGGCGCTGGCGGCGTCGGTGGTCCGCCGCGACGTCTTCTTCTATGCCAACCTGCCGCTGGGCGAGGCGCTGGTCGCCGACCTGCACCGCTTCGACCTGTGCGGCGACCGCGGCGTGGTCACGCACGTTCGCTTGCGGCGCCAGCGCGACGAACGGGTGATGGCGGATCTGGTGACGGAGCGGCGGTTCTGGGGGGAATGTCGATGAGGCGACGAACGGGACCGGTGCGAACGCGCCCGTCGGTGGGGATCTTCACCTACTCGACCGTCCCGCGCGGCAGCGTGGTCCACGCGGCGGCGCTGGCCGACGCGCTCCACGACGCTGGATGGGACGCCACGCTCTACGCCCTGCACAAGGATGGACGCGGGTTCTTCCGATCGACGCGCGCGCGCCTGTGCCTGGTGCCGGCGGCGCCCGCGCCGCCCAGCATGGCGGCGCTGGTCTACCAGCGCTCGGACGAGCTGGCGACGTTCCTGTTCGAGAACCGCCCCGATCACGACCTGCACCACGCGCAGGACTGCCTGAGCGCCAGCGGCCTCTTCACCGCGCGCGATCGCGGCTATCAGACATCGCGCCCGATCGTGCGGACCGTGCACCACCTGGAGGCGTTCGCCGATCCCTACCTGGCGCGCTGCCAGGAGCGATCGATCCGCCAGGCCGACGCCTGCTTCGCGGTCAGTGAGACCGCGCGCCGCGACGTGGCCGCGGTCTTGAACGTCCACTGCCGCCTGGTGGGAAACGGCGTCGACGTCGAGCGGGTTCGCCGCGTCGACGAAGGGCGCCTCCAGGCCTGGCGCGGGCGGCTGGCGATGCGCGGCCCGCTGGTGCTGGCGGTGGGCGGCGTTGAGGCGCGAAAGAACACGGTCCGGACGCTGGGGGCGTTCGCGCGCCTGCGGGCGCGTCACCCGGACGCGCAGCTCTGGATCGTCGGCGGCGCCAGCGCGCTCGACCACCGCAACTACCAGGCAACCTACGCGCGGGCCAAGGCGGCGCTGGATCCGGCGACTCAGGCCGCGGTGGCGGAGCTGGGGGTGGTGGCGGAAGAGGATCTGGCGTCGCTGTACCGGCTGGCGGACGTCGTGGCGCTGCCGTCCGTGCAGGAGGGGTTCGGCCTGGTGGCGCTGGAGGCGCTGGCGGCGGGCAGGCCGCTGTGCGCCTCCAACCGGCCGCCGTTCACCGAGTTCCTGGACGACGGCTGCGCGACGCTGGTCGATCCGTTCTCGGAGGAGGCGATCGCGCGCGGGCTCGAGCGCGCGCTGGAGGCGCCGCCCGAACGGCTGGCGGCCGGGCGGCGCCGCGCGGAGACGTTTGCCTGGCCGCGCGTCGCGGCCGCCCATCTCGAGGGATACGAAAGGATCGTCGGTCATGCCGGAAATGCACTTCATCGTTCGCTGGCCTGACGGCGGCGAGAGCCGCTGCTATTCGCCGTCGCTGGTGGTGCGCGACTACCTGGAGGTCGGCCGCTCTTACCCGCTGGCCGACTTCCTGGACCGCAGCCGCACGATGTTGAACATCGGGTCCGAGCGGGTGCGGGCCAGGTACGGCTACGCCTGCTCGGGCGCGCTCGATCAGCTGGCGGAGATCGAGGCGCGCGCCACCGGCGTCGACGCGGCCGCGCCGGTGACGGTGCTGGCGTTCGAGCTGGCACCCGAGCGCCCGCCGAAGGAGAGGCCCAATGTCTGACTCGAACGGCGCGCCGGCCGGCGCGCACCACAGCGTCGTCGTGATCGGGGGCGGCCAGGCCGGTCTGGCGATGAGCTACTGCCTCAAGCAGCGCGGAATCGACCACCTGGTCCTGGAGAAGCACCGCCTCGGTCACGAGTGGCGCGAGCGGCGCTGGGACACCTTCTGCCTGGTGACGCCGAACTGGCAGTGCCGCCTGCCCGGGTTCCCCTACGACGGGCCCGACCCGAACGGCTTCATGCTGAAGGACGAGATCGTGGCGTATCTGGAGGCGTACGCCCGCTCCTTCGGGCCGCCGCTGCGCGAGGGCGCCACGGTCACGTCGCTGCGGCACGCCGCCGGCGGCGGCTTCGACCTGCACGTCGACTTCGGCGGCACGGGCGCCGACCTGCACGCCGACGAGGTGGTGGTGGCCACCGGCGGCTATCACACGCCGGCCTTCCCGCGCCTCAGCGAGCGGTTCCCGCCGTCGGTCGTGCAGGTCCATTCATCGGCGTATCGCAACCCGGGCGCGCTTCCGCCGGGCGACGTTCTGGTCGTCGGCACCGGGCAGTCGGGTTGTCAGATCGCCGAGGACCTGCACCTGGCCGGCCGGCGCGTCCACCTGTGCGTCGGCAGCGCGCCGCGCACGGCGCGCCGGTATCGCGGGCGCGACGTGGTCGACTGGCTGGAAGACATGGGCTATTACCGGCTGGCCGTCGAGGACCACCCGCTGTCCGAGCGGGTGCGCGCCAAGGCCAACCACTACGTCACCGGTCGCGACGGCGGCCGCGACATCGACCTGCGCCAGCGCGCCCGCGAGGGGATGCGCCTCTACGGACGGCTGACCGGCTTGCGCGACGGGCGGCTGGAGCTGGCCGGCGATCTGAAACAGAACCTGGATCAGGCCGACGCCGTGGCCGAGAGCATCAAGACCAGCATCGACAAGTTCATCGCCGAGCGCGGGCTGAGCGCGCCCACCGAGGCCCGCTACCGGCCGGTGTGGGAGCCCGAGGCCGGGCCCGCCACCCTGGATCTGGCCGCCACGCCGCTCGCCGCGGTCGTCTGGAGCACCGGCTACCGCACCGACTACCGCTGGATCGCGCTGCCGATCTTCGACGGGCGCGGCTACCCGGTCCATCGACGCGGTGTCAGCTCGGTCGACGGCCTCTACTTCCTGGGGCTGCCGTGGTTGCACACCTGGGGCTCCGGGCGATTCTCGGGCGTGGCGGTCGACGCGACCTACCTGGCGGAGCGGATCGAGCGGCGTCTCGGCAGCGCGTTGTTGCCGCCGCTGCCGGTGCTCAACGAGCTGGCGCTGGGATCCTGACCAGGCGGCCGACCGCGTCGGCGATCGCGCCCAGCGTGAGCGGCCGGCGCAAGAACGCCGCCCACGCCAGGTTCCGAACGCGGGCGTCGGCCGCGCCTGTGGCGCCCGCCACCGCCACCACGGGGATCGCCGCGCCAAACAGCGTGCCGAGCGGTCGTTCGTCCAGGGACTGGTCCTGGAGGTCGAGGATGATCAGCCGGGGCCGGCGGTGCGGCGAGATGACCAGCTCGGCCACCGCGTCCTTCAGGTGGACGAAGCCGATCGCGTCGTAGCCGCGCTCGATCAGCTCGGCGCGCAGCGCGGCCCGCGTCCAGTGGTCGGCGCCGATGATCCAGACGCGCGGCTCCATCCCTGGAACCTGGGCCGGCGGTGGTGGTCGGTCAATCTCAGCGGGTGGCCGCGCCGGGTGGTAGACGTGGGCGTCGTGACCGCCCCTCTAGCCCCCGATGCGTCCGCGCCGGACGCGCGCCCCTCGATGGCCTTCGCCGCCTGCAGCACCATCTGGGGCAGCACGTTCCTGGTCATCAGCATCGGCAACGACGCGCTGGCGCCCGCCTGGGCCGCAACCCTGCGCCTGGTGCTGGCGGCGGTGTTGCTGGCGGCCTGGACGCTGGGGCGCGGGCAGCCGCTGCCGCGCGGCCCGGCCCTGCGCGCGGCGCTGGGTTACGGCGCGACGCAGTTCGGGATCAACCTGCCGCTGCTCTACTGGGGTGAGAAGGTCGTTCCGTCGGGGCTGTCGGCGGTCATCTACGCGACCATCCCGCTCACCAGCGCGCTGATGGCCCGCGCCGCCGGTCTGGAGCGGCTGACGCCCGCCAAGCTGCTGGGCGCGGTGGTGGCGTTCGGCGGCGTGGCGGTGCTGTTCTCGTCGGGCGTGCGCGCCATCTCCAGCTCGGCGCCGCGCGGCCTGCTGGCGATCTTCGTCGGCGCGACCGCCTCCGCCTGGGGGACGGTGCTGCTCAAGCGCGGGCCGCGCCAGGACCCGTTCGGCGCCAACGCGGTCGGGTGCGCGATCGGGGCGGTGCTGGCGGCGGCGATCAGCGTCGCGCTCGGCGAACCACACGCCTTGCCGTCGACGGGGGCCGCGGTCTGGCCGCTCGTCTACCTGACGGTGGCGGGCTCGCTGGGGGCGTACGTCATCATGTCCTGGCTGATCAGCCACTGGTCGGTCACGCGCACCGCCTACATCACGGTGATCGTCCCGGTCATCGCGCTCGCGCTGGGCGCGGTCGTCCGTCACGAGCGGCTGGCGCCGGCCAGCTTCGCCGGGACGGCGCTGGTCCTGGGCGGCTTGCTGCTGGGCATGCGGACGTCCAAGGCGGACGTCCGCTCCGCTTCATGACGCTGGCGCCTTCCGCGCAAACCGCGGAAAATGAGGCGAGCCGCTTGGCGCAGAGGTTGCTGAAGGCTGAACCATGACGCGCGGATTGTCCGTTCTCGTCGGCGCGCTGGTCTCAACCGTCGTGTCCCGGGCCGGCGCCACCACCTATCACGTCGCCACGACGGGCGACGACGCGGCGGCGGGGACCGCCGATCAGCCGCTGCGGACGATCCAGGCCTGCGCCAACCTGGCTCAGCCGGGCGACACCTGCACGGTCCACGCCGGCGTCTATCGCGAGACGGTGACGCCGCCGCGCTCGGGCACCGCCGCCGCGCCGATCGTCTTCCAGGCGGCCCCCGGCGAGTGCGCCACGGTGAGCGGCGCCGATCCCCTGCCGCTGACCTGGTCGCCCTATTCGGGGTCGATCGCCGTCGCGCCCACCACCGCCAGCTTCATCCAGCTGTTCGCGAGCGGCGCCGCGCTGAACGAGGCGCGCTGGCCCAACGCCGATCCCGCCGATCTGGTGCACATGCCCCGCGCCGCGGCCGGGGCGGGGACCGACACCAGCGGCCTGGTCGCCACCGGCGCGCCGCCCGGCGACTGGACCGGCGCGATGGTCTTCGTCATCCCGGGGCAGCGTTGGCAGAGCAACACCCGCCGGATCGCCGCCTACGATCAGACGACGAACCACATCACCTTCGACAGCCCGATCATGCCGACGAAGGTCGTCAACGGCCAGACGCTGCCGGAGACGGCGATCTACCCACGCGCCACCGATCCCTACTACCTCTATGGCTCGCTGCTGGCGCTCGACAGCCCGGGCGAGTGGTTCCTCGACACGGCGGCCGGCAACCTCTATCTGTGGCCGCCGGGCGGCGTCGATCCGAGCACGCTGGCGCTGGAGAGCAAGCAGCGGCTCTACGCATTTGACGTGCAGGGGCGCGCCTACGTCGACATCGTCGGTTTTCAGGTGTTCGCGGCCGCCATTCGCGTGCAGGCGGCCGACCACTGTGTGGTCGACGGCGTCCGCGCCCAGTACGTCAGCGCGCTGCGCGAGACCGACGCCTACGACACGATCGGCGACGTGCCGTTGCTGTCGGGGACGAACAACACCTGGAAGAACAGCGTCATCGAGCAGAGCGCCGCCGCCGGGCTGATGGTCGCCGGCAACGACAACGTCGTCGAGAACAACATCATCCACGACGTGGACACCATGGTGGCCAACCACGCCGGCATCGACTTCGACGACCCCACCGCCAGCAACCAGGGGAACCTGGTCGCCCACAACACCGTCTACCGGGCCGCGCGCGGCGGCATCTACCTCTACGGCGTGAAGGGGAGCCGCGCGCTCTACAACCGGGTCTACGACGTCGCGCTGCAGACCGAGGACATGGGCTGCATCTACACCTGGGGCACCGACGGCGCCGGGACGGAGATCGCCTACAACGAGGTCTCCGACATCGGCTGCGTCTACGGCACCGGCATCTATCTGGACGACGCCGTCCAGCGGTTCATCGTCCACCACAACTACATCCACGACGTCTCGTATTACGGCGGCTCGTTCAAGAACCAGAACCTGTTCTTCAACAACACCGTCCTGCGCGCGGGCGTGGCGCCGTTCAACATGAACCCCAACTACCAGACGGGGAACTGGGACGCGGTCGACGCCGCGCAGGTCGCCGACAACCTGCACGACGACGGCGTCGGGATGTCGGTGGGGCTGCGCCCGGCCGACGTCACCGACTACGGCGACTTCGCGGCGCTGGTCCCGGCGAACGGCGCCTGGTCACACGTGGTGGTGCCGTTCTCGGCGTTCGCGCAGCCGACCTGGGCCGTCGCGGTGCCCCTCGAGGCGAACCAGATCGGCATCCTCGAATGGACGCCGATGATGCCGGGCACCTTCGACATCCGGGTCGACAACGTCCGGTTGGAGGGGCCGGCGCCGCTGTTGCTGGCCGACTTCGAGAACGGATCGACGGCGAACGCGCTGGGTGGTTTCTTCTGGGGCGGCAGCCAGGACACGCTGACCGCGCTGACGATCGACGCGCCGGGCGCGGGCGGGGTGGGGCAGGCCGCGCACCTGACCGGGTCGCTGGTGGTGACCGACTGGGCGCTGATGAACACGACGCTGGCGGCGGACGCCGGTCCGGTCGACCTCTCGGCGTACACGGGCGTCTCGTTCGACGTGCTGGCCACCGGCGACTTCAAGCTGGTGGGCCCGACCGGTCTCGTCCCCCGCCAGAGCGCCAACAGCATCTGCCCGCTGGACGCCAACGCCCAGCCGACCACGGCCTGCGCCATCGATCAGGGACAACCGTTCCCGCCGTTCACCGACGGGTACGCGGGGGCGGCGCCCGATCTCGGCGCGTTCGAATCGGGCGTGGCGCCCTGGACCAGCGGCGCCTTCTTCACGGATGATCCGACCTCCTGCACGCCGCCGCCCGACACGACGTTCACGCTGCCGCCCTCCGGTCCCTATCCCGTCACGCCGGACGCCGGCGCGGACGCAGGAACGGACGGCGGAATGTCCGGCGGCGGTGGCGACGCCTCGCCGCCCGTCGGCAACCCCGCGGGGGGCGGCGGCTGTTCGTGCGCGCTCGGCGGCGCTCCCGGCGGCGGTGGTCCTTGGGGCGCGCTCGGGGCGTTGGCGGTGATGGCCGTCAGCGCGCGAGCAAGGCGAGCAGCGCGGCGGTCGTGTCGACCTCGCCCAGGCGGGGGAAGATCTTCTGCAGCATGACGTCGTGCACCGTGGCGTCCATATCGGTCATCGCGTCGGCAGCGAACGTGACGTTGTAGGCGCGCTCGTGCGCGGCCCGCGCGGTCGCTTCGACGCCGCTGCCGGTCGCGACGCCGGTCAGCACGATGCCGGTGATGCCGCGCCGGCGAAGCTGGAGGTCCAGCTCGGTGCCGTAGAACGCGTTCGGCTGCCGCTTGGTGAGCAGGAGATCGCCCGGCTGCCGCCCCAGCTCGGGGACCAGCTCGGCGAACTCCGGCGTGGGCACGATCCGGCTGCGGACCTCGGCGCGGGGTCGGAGCGCGTCGGCGCCGTCGGGCGAGAACGTCACGTTCACCAGCACGACCGGCAGGCCGGCGCGGCGAAACGCCTCGGCCAGCCGCGCGGTGTTGGCCACCACATCACGGAACGGATGGACGAGCGGGTACTGCGCGAGGCCCTTCTGTAGATCGATCACGACCAGCGCGGTCTTGGGGTCGAGGGTGGTGGCGGGCATGTTTAGTAGACCTGTCCATGAATATAGTGGACCCATCCATGAACGGTCAACGCCGTTGCCCGCCGCGCTGGTTTCGACTACGTTCAAGCCGGTGGCTGATCGCGAATCGCCCGAGTTTCTCGACAGCTTCAGCGCCTTGTCGCGGCGCGTGCGCGGGGTGGCGGCCCAGGCCTACGCCGCGCTGGAGGTGGGGAGCACGCAGGCCAAGTTCCTGCGCTACATCGGCGGCGGCGGCCCGCTCTCGCAGGCCGACCTGGCGCGCGCCACCGCCACCGACCCGACGCTGGCCGGGCGCGCGCTGGAGACGTTGATCGAGCGCGGCTGGGTGCGGCGCAAGCGCAGCGAGGCGGACCGGCGCCAGTACCTGCTGGAGCTGTCGGCCGCGGGCCAGCGGGTCCGCGCGCGCGTCGAGGCCGAGCGCGCCCGCATCGCGGCCCGGATGGCGGCGGTGCTGGACGATCGCGACCGCGCCGACTTCGACCGCATCGCCGCCA
>CAZTZM010000380.1:0-1863 GCA_964618005.1 uncultured Myxococcales bacterium | reverse complement strand
CGCGCGCCTCCGGCGTCGCCGCCACCGGCGCGTGCGCGCCGCGGGTGGCTCGGGCGGCCGCCTCCTGCAGCGCCCGCCGGACCTGCTGCGGCGTCAGCCCGAGCACGCCGGCCAGCTGCCCGGCGTAAAGCTCGCGCTTGGTCTGGTTCTTCACCCGGACCAGCATCTCGGCCACCCGCTCCAGCGTGGCGATCTTCCCCTCGATGCTGGTCTCCTCGACGCTGTCCTGGATGAACTGGTCCAGCATCGGGCGCGCGCCCTCGACCATGCGGCGAAACGCGCCGGCGCCGTCCTGCTTGCCACGGACGAAGTCGTCCGGGTCGAACCCGGCCGGCAGGCGCGCCACGCGGCCGTCGGCGTCGGCGTCGACGAACAGCGGGATCGCCTTCTGCGCCGCGCGCACGCCGGCCGCGTCACCGTCGAAAACCACGGTGACGGTCTTGGCCAGCTTGCCCAGCATCCCCACCTGCTCGGCGGTCAGCGCGGTTCCCATCGGGGCCACCGCTTCTTCTATTCCCGCTTCGTGCAGGGCCAGCACGTCAAAGTTTCCTTCCACGACGACCGCCGTCCCGCTCTTGCGGATCGCGTCCAGCGCGGCGTGCAGACCGTAGAGCTGCTCCTTCTTGTGAAAGAGGGGTGACTCGGGTGAGTTGACGTACTTCCGGTCCTTGGCGTCCGGGTCCAGGAGGCGGCTGCCGAAGCCCACCACCCGCTTCTGGCGGTCAATCACCGGGAGCATCACGCGGTCTCTAAAGAAGTCGTAGCGCCCGCGCTCATTAACGGCGCACAGACCGAGACGTTCCAGGTCGGAAGGTGGAATTTTCTTGCCCGCCAGGTAGGCCGAGAGGCCGTCCCAACGCGCCGGGGCATAGCCGACCCGGAACCGCTCGCGAACGGCGGTCCCGATGCCGCGCCCCTCGACATAGGCCCGGGCGGCGGCGCCGGCGGGCGAGAGGTACTGCTCTTCAAAGAAGGAAGTGGCCAGGTCCAGCGCCCGGAACAGCCGATCGCGCTCGGACTCCTGCTCCTTGCGGGCGCGCCGTTCGGCGTCGGTGAGCGGCCGGACCTCCAGGTCGACGCCCGCTGTCCCTGCCAGGTCGGTGAGCACCTCCATGAAAGGGCGCTGCTCGATCTTGACGAGGAACCCGTAGACATCACCCTTTTCGCCGCAACCAAAGCAGTGGAAGAACTGCCGGGACTCATTGACGTTGAACGAAGGTGTCTTCTCGCTGTGAAAGGGGCACAGCCCTTTCCAGCTCCCCGTTCCCGCCCGCTTGAGCTCCACATGGCGCTTGACGATATCGACGATGTTGGTGCGGTCCCTTACGTCGTCGATCTTCTCCCTGGGTACTAAAGGCACAAAAATATCCGCCGCACCGGAAGGCGGGCATCTTTTAGCGTAAGGTGCCCGCAAGTCAAGCCACGGCGCTATTTTTTTGGCGCGGCGGCGACCCGGTGTTGGGCGTACCCGAAGGGAGACTTCCCAGCTGCTTCAGGGCCCGGCGGGAGGGGGTGAGCGCCCCCGCCGCCCTGCGGCATGACGGATCCGTGCTCAGGCCGCCTTCGGGCGGCACATCGTCAGGTTTAGGCCGCCTACCGGGCGGCACGTCGTCGGGCAGGGTTCGCTTCGCTCACCGTTGCCTGACGGCACGCCCTCCTAGACGCCGCCCGCGCCTGCGGTCCCGGCGCTGCCGCCGTGACCCCCGGCGCTCTCGCCACCCTGTCCGCCAGCGGCCTGACCGCCCGCCCCGCCTTGGCCCGCGGCGCCGGCCTGGCCGTTCCCGCCGGTGGCGGCGTTGCCGCCCGCGCCGCCGGTGCCGCCGTCCGAGCCGCTGCTCGGGCGCGAGCCGGCGGCGACGGCGG
>CAZTZM010000379.1:0-7462 GCA_964618005.1 uncultured Myxococcales bacterium | reverse complement strand
CTCGTCGAGCGCGTGCTTGGCGAACGCGTCGGCGTCGGCCGGCGGCGCCCCGCCCTCCGGTCGGGGAACCGGGTTCGCGATCCGGGGGGGCGGTGGCGGCGCGGGCGGCGGGCCCGGCGGCGGCAGCGCGGTCGCGGGCGCCGTCGGTGGCGTCGGTGGCGCCGGTGGTGGCTGCCGGTGTCGCCACCAAAATACCCCGCCGGCGACGACGAGGAGCAGCACGACCCCGACACCCGCGGCGCGATTCACGATCCCAGCGTGACGGGCCCCGGCGTCGCCGTCAATCCGGCGCGCTCCCGAGGCCCGCCGTCAGATGAAGCGAACCCAGCTGGTGCGGTGCGCGGCCTTGTAGTCGCGGTAGCTGCGGCAGATGGGATACAGGAACGCGATGACGGCGGCCGCGCTCAGGTAGGCGGTGCCCAGGCCCCGTTTGCCCTCGATGCCGAGCAGGCGGGCGCTCTGCACCAGCAGGGGGAAGTGCAGCAGGTAGAAGAACATGGGCGTCTGGCCGAGGACCATGAGGAGGCTGTTCGGGCGGGCGGGGCGGCGCGCGGCGAGGCCGAAGAGCGCGGCGAGGATCAGCGCCATCAGGCCCAGCTCCAGCGCGTCGTAGGTGATCGAGGGCGGGTACTTGCTGACGTGCAGCCACTGCAGCGGCGCGGCGGAGTCGCGCAGGAGGTGCATGTTGCCGTAGGCGTTCAGGCCGCGGAGCACCGCGAACAGCGCCAGCGCGGCGAGCCCGGCGCGCGTCAGGTCGCGGGGGGCGCTGGCGCGCGCGGCGGGCTGCGTGACCAGGCGGCGGCCCCAGGACCAGCCGAGCAGCATGATCGCCAGCCAGGGCAGGGTGGGGTAGGCGATGATCAGCCGCCCGTGCCGGCCGCCGGTGAGCAACAGCGACGCGACCAGTCCCGGCGACGCGGAACCCGACGGTGTCGCCAGCCCGACCAGCAGCTCCATCGTGGCGATCGCCAGCAGCGCCACAATCGGGGCGACGCGATCGGGGAGACGTCGCAGCGCCGCCATCAGGACGTAGCTGGATCCGATCCCGTACAGCACCTGGAAGATGAACTTTCCTGGCGCCATCACCAGCAGCGAGATCCAGAGCTCGAACGCCGCGATGATCACGCCGCGCACCACGATGTATCGGTCAATTGACCACCGGGACCCTGAAAGGGCCCCCGCTCCCCGCCGCGAAGGGCTGAGCCGGGCGGAGCCCGTCCCAACCCACGCGATCGCGCCGGCGCGAAGACCGGCCTTTTGTTGCCGCGCGACGGTGAAGGCCAGGCCGGTGCCCGCCAGAAAAACGAAGGTCGGGGCGCAGATGTGCGTGATCCAGCGGGTCAGGAACTGCGCCGCCGGCAGCGGCCAGCCGGGGTGCCAGAAGCCAACGGCGTCGGTGAACAGGCGGCCGGCGTTGAAGGCGTCGGAGCTGTGGTCGATCGCCATCAGCACCATCACCAGGCCGCGCATCCAATCGAGCGCCGGGAGGCGCGAGGCGGCCCGGGCGCCGGCGGCGGTCTCGGTCACGGCTTGGTCCCGCCGTCGGGAGGCGGAGGCGGCGGCGGGGACGACGGCCAGCGGGTCTCGCGGTCGGCCACGACATAAGCCATCGTGGCCATCGCGGCGACGTTCTGGCCGAGCGCGACGGGATCGATCTTCTCCAGCGTGTCAGCCACCGAGTGGTGCACGTCGAAGTAGTGCGTCGGGTCGGAGAACAGTCCCAGCATCGGCGGCCCCGGTTTCCCCGGCTGCCGAATGTGCGAGATATCGGCGCCCGCAAACCCGGCGTCGACCGCCGTCGCCCCGATCGGCGCCAGCAGCGCCGCCAGCCCGCGCGCGTCAGCGACGGCGGCCGGCACCCCGTCCATCCGGAACCCGAGCGGCGCGCCCGCGCCGACGTCGGTCTCGAACGCGGCGACCACGTGGGCGAGCTCCTTGTCATGCGCCTGGCCGTAGGCCTGGCCGCCGCGCGCCTCTTCTTCTTCCGAGGTGTAGAGCACGGCGCGGATCGTCCGGCGCGGGATGAGGTGCAGGCGCCGCAGCGTCGCCAGCGACTCCATCACGATCGCCACGCCAGCCCCGTCGTCCTGCGCCCCTTCGCCGACGTCCCAGGAGTCGAGGTGCGCGCCGATCACGACCAGCTCCTCGGGCTGGTCGCGGCCACGCAGCTCGGCCAGCACGTTGAACGACGTCGCGTCGGGGCGCGGGCCGTCCTGGAGCTCCAGGGGAACCGACACCGGTTGACCGCGCGCGGCCAGCCGGGCCACGAGCTGCGCGTCCTCGACGGACAGCGCCGCCGCCGGAATCTTGGACCCCGGCCCGTCGTGCGTCCAGCCGGTGTGGGGCGCGCCCAGGCTGGCCGAGGCCAGCGAGCGGACCAGCGCCGCGACGGCGCCCAGCGCCGCCGCGCGCGTCGGCCCGTCGACCCGACAGCCGATGGTGTGGGCGTAGGCCAGCGCAGGGTTCCCGGGTGGGAAGGGACAGTTGAGGAGCACGATCCTCCCGCGCACCGACGCGCCGAGCTTGGCCAGCTCGTCGAGCGACGAGACGACCGCCACCTCGGCGGTCAGGCCGCCCGGCGGCGTGCCGACGGTGCCGCCCAGGCCCAGCACCGCCAATCGGCGCGGCGACTCACCGACGATCTCGGCTGACTCGTTGCCGCGCGCCCAGACCGGCAGGCGCACGGGATCCAGCGACACGTTCTGCTGCTTGTCGGCGGCGAAGGCGTCGTGCGCCCAGGTGACAGCCCGGACCAGCGCGGGCGAGCCGACCATCCGCGGCCCGATCAGATCCGCGAGATCGGCCACGCGGTGGTAGGCCTGCGCGCCGCCGCGCGTGGCGTCGGCGATGCGGGCGGCGGCGTCGCGATAGGCCGCCACGTCCGCCTGCGCGACGGTGCGCGTCTCGGCCCCGTTCGGCCGCCGGCAGCCGAGGCCCGCGCCTCCGATCGAGACGATCACGGCGGTGACGATGGGGAGCGCCGGGCGCATGGTCGAAACCATACGCCAGAACCCCTTGATCCGACGGCGGGGGCCCAGGCACGATGCCAAGCCATGAGCTCGCGAGCCCTTCGATCCGTCGCCCTGTCGTCGCTGTTCTCTTTGTGCGCGCTGGCGTTCGCCGCCTGCGGCCCGTCGATCAACGCCGCGGCGAAGGCCGACATCGACGCCCGCGTGGCCGCGTTGCAGCCCAGCACCGCCGTCCTTCCGCCGCCGGCCGGGTTTCAGCCGATGCCGCTGTCGCCTGGTCAGTGGGCGCAGTACAAGGTGACCGACGACAAGGGGCAACCGGGGTTCATGACCTACAAGGTCCTAGGCGTGGAGGGCGACGCGTTCTGGATCGAGATCCTGCACGAGGCCTACACCGGACGGACGGGACAGAAGATGCTGCTGGCGCTCGGCAACCGGATGGACCCGAGCCAGATCGACATCCGCGCCATCGTCACGCTCGACGCCCACGGCAACGTCAACCAGATGCCGCAGGCCATGATGTCGTTCCTGCAGTCGACCTTCAAAGGCGCGGTCTCGTCGATGGTGCTCAACTGGCAGGGGCTGGCGCAGGAGTCGGTCACCGTCCCCGCCGGCCGCTTCGACGGCTGCTTCCACAACCGCTCGGAAGGTCAGTGGGGCACCTGGAAAAGCACCGCCGACTCCTGGTCCCACCCGGCCGTCCCCGTCTCCGGCGTCGTTCGCACCCAGGGTGTCGACCACCCCTTCACGATGGAGCTGGCCGCCTTCGGCCTCACCGGCGCCACCCCGGACTTCTAATATCCCTCTCCCGCTGACCGCCGTCAGCGGGATGCCTCCGTCGGTACCGAGGCCATCGGCGCGGAACGCCAAAAAATTCAGGCCTGGCGCGAATTTCGCGTCAGGCCGAGCTTCACGCGAACCCGCTTCGAGTATTCTTCCGCCCCGGAAAAACCCGTGATTCGCCTCGATCAAATAAGCAAACAGCACGGGCCGCAGATCCTGTTCGTCGACGCGTCGGCGGCGGTGTTCCGCGGCGAGAAGATCGGCCTCGTCGGCCCGAACGGCGCTGGCAAGTCGACCATCTTCCGGATGATCATGCGCGAGGAGACGCCGGACGACGGGCAGGTCTCGGTCGAGCGCGGCATCACCATCGGCTACTTCAGCCAGGACGTGGGCGAGATGAAGGGGCGCCCGGTCGTGGCCGAGGTGATGGCCGGCGCGGGCGCGGTGTCGCAGGTCGCGGCCGAGCTGAAGACGCTGGAGGAGGCGCTGGCCGACCCGGCGCGCGCCGACGAGATGGACAAGCTGCTGGCCCGGTTCGGCGAGGTGCAGGCGCGCTTCGACGATCTGGGTGGCTACGCGCTGGAGGCGCGGGCGCGCGAGATCCTGGCCGGGCTGGCCTTCTCGCAGGAGACCATGGACGGCGACGTGGGCAAGCTGTCGGGCGGGTGGAAGATGCGCGTGGCGCTGGCGCGCATCCTGCTGATGCGCCCCGACGTAATGCTGCTCGACGAGCCGTCGAACCACCTGGACCTCGAGTCGATGATCTGGCTGGAGGGGTTCCTGAAGGGGTACGAGGGCGCGCTGTTGATGACGTCGCACGATCGCGAGTTCCTGAACCGCATCGTCGGGCGGATCATCGAGATCGACGGCGGCGTGCTGACGAGCTACTCGGGGAACCACGACTTTTACGAGAAGCAGCGCGCGTTGAACGAGGCGCAGGCGCAGGCCGCCTACGACCGGCAGCAGGCCATGCTGGCCAAGGAGATGCGCTTCATCGAGCGGTTCAAGGCGCAGGCGGCCAAGGCGTCGCAGGTGCAGTCGCGGGTGAAGAAGCTCGACAAGATCGAGAAGGTCGAGCCGCCCAAGCGGCGCAAGGCGCTGGACTTCGAGTTCCCGGACTGCGCGCGTTCGGGCGAGGACGTCGTGAAGATCGACGGCGTCCACAAGCGCTACGGATCGCGGGTGGTGTACGAAGGGTTGGATCTGGCGATCCGGCGCAAGGAGCGCTGGGCGGTGATGGGCGTGAACGGTGCCGGCAAGTCGACGCTGCTCAAGCTGATCGCGGGCGAGACGGCGCCCGACGTGGGCGCGGTCTCCGTCGGACCGAGCGTGAAGCTCGGCTACTTCGCGCAGCACGCGATGGACATCCTCGACCCGGAGAAGACGGTCTACGAGACGCTGGAGGCGGCGTTCCCGCTGGCGAGCGTCGGGTCGCTGAAGTCGCTGGCCGGCTGCTTCGGCTTCTCCGGCGACGACGCCGACAAGAGCTGCCGCATCCTGTCGGGCGGCGAGAAGGCCCGGGTGGTGCTGGCGCGCATCCTCTACGCGCGGCCGAATTTCCTGGTGCTCGACGAGCCGACCAACCACCTGGACATGGCCACCAAGGACATGATCGTGCGGTCGCTGGCCGAGTACGAGGGGACGATGCTGTTCGTGTCCCACGACCGCCAGTTCCTGGCCAAGCTCTCGAATCGGGTGCTGGAGCTCGGCACCGAGCGACCGACGCTGTATGGCGGCGGCTACCTGGAGTACGTGGCCCGCAGCGGCCACGAGGCGCCCGGGCTGCACTGATCGCGGTATTGTCCCGCCATGCCCCTCGACGTCGTGGCGCCGGAGATGTGGTCGGTCCTGCACCCCATGCGCTTTCCCGGCGGGGTGCGCATGCCGGCGCGGATGACGATCGTGCGCCTGCCGGGGGGCGATCTGCTGATCCACTCGCCGGTGCCGATCGACGACGCGAGCGCCGCCGAGATCGCGGCGCTCGGGACCGTGCGCTACGTCCTGGCCCCGAACTGCTTTCACCACCTCTACGTCGGCCCGCTGTCGATCCGCTTCCCGGCGGCGCAGCTTTACGGCGCGCCGGGCCTGGTCGAGAAGCGCCGCGACATCAACTTCGCGGGCACGATCGGGGTCGGCGTTCAGCCCTGGGGTGAGGTGTTCGATCAAGTCGCCCTGAAAGGCCTCCCCAAGACCAACGAGGTGGTGTTCTTCCACCGGCCGTCGCGGACGCTGCTGGTGACCGATGTCCTCTTCAACGTCACCGAGCCCGAGACCTGGATGACGGCCATGACGTTGCGGATCCTGGGGACGTACAAGCGCCTCGGCCCCAGCCGCGTCCTTCGCTTCCTGACCAAGGATCGCGGCGCGCTCAGGCCCGGCATCGAGCAGATGCTGGGCTGGGACTTCACGCGGGTCGTGCCGGCGCACGGGGCGGTGTTCGAGTCGCCCGACGCGCCGGCGCAGGTCCGTCGGGGCTTTGGCTGGTTGCTCGGCTGATGGCGCTTCCGGTCGCACCGCCGCTGCTGCCGATGCTCTCGAAGCGCATCGAGGCGCTGCCCGAAGGAGCCGGGTGGATCTTCGAGCCGAAGTGGGACGGGTTTCGCGCGCTCATCTTCCGCGACGGCGACGACCTGACGATCCAGAGCCGCGACGAGAAGACGCTGAACCGCTACTTCCCTGAGCTGGTCGCCACGCTGAAGGCGCAGCTGCCCGAGCGCTGCGTGCTCGACGGCGAGATCGTCCTCGTGCGCGGCTCGAGCCTCGAATTCGAGCTCCTGCAGCAGCGCATTCACCCGGCCGCCTCGCGGGTGAAGCTGCTGTCGGAGGAGATCCCGGTGTCGATGGTGTTCTTCGACCTGCTGTGCGAGGGCGAGCGCGATCTGCGCGAGGTGCCGTTCGGCGAGCGGCGCGCGCTGCTGGAGGCTCGCCTGTCGCACCTGCGGCCGCCGCTGCACCTGACGCCGGCCACCACCGATCGCGCGCTGGCGGCTGACTGGTTCCGGCGCTTCGAGGGGGCCGGCCTCGACGGCGTGATGGCCAAGGCGATCACGGGCCGCTACGAGCCGAACAAGCGCGTGATGTTCAAGGTGAAGCACGAGCGCGAGTGCGACTGTGTGGTGGCCGGCTTCCGCTGGCACGCGCGCGGCGAGAAGACCGCCGTCGGCTCGCTGCTGCTCGGGCTCTATGACGATGACGGCAAGCTGCAGCACGTCGGCGTCGCCGCCAGCTTCACCGCGCAGAAGCGCCTGGAGCTGGCCGAGTTCCTGGCGCCCTACCGCGAGAACGCCGTGGTCGATCACCCGTGGAAGGAGTGGGCGATGGCGCAGGAGCTGGACGCGGCCGGCCACCGCGTGCCGGGCGTGAAGAGCCGCTGGAGCCAGGGGAAGGACCTCTCCTGGGAGCCGCTGCGCGCCGAGCTGGTCGTGGAGGTCGCCTACGAGCACATGCAGGGCTCGCGCTTTCGCCACACGGCGCACTTCCGTCGCTGGCGCCCCGACAAGTCGCCGCGCGACTGCACGTACGCGCAGCTGGAGGTCGTGCCGCCCCACGAGCTGGCGGCGATCTTCGGCTCGGGTCGGTAGACCCTCGCTTGCGCGGTGGCTCCGTCTGGGGGTAGCGTTTTGATACAATGTCCCGCGCGCGTTACGCCTTGGTCGTGGTGGGCGGCCTCTCGATTTCGGTCTGGGGATGCGGCGGAGGCGCCGCGCCAC
>CAZTZM010000378.1:0-6430 GCA_964618005.1 uncultured Myxococcales bacterium | reverse complement strand
CCGCTCTTCCGGCGCCTTGTCGATCTGGTCGTAGGCCAGGAACTTCGCGAAGCCCTTCTTCGTCAGCACCTTCGTGATCGCGGCCGTCAGCGTCGTCTTGCCGTGATCGACGTGCCCGATCGTCCCGATGTTCAGGTGCGGCTTGTTCCGGATGAATTTTTCTTTCGCCATCGCTCTCTCTCCTTAGACTCCGCGTCGTTCGACGATCGATTCGGTCACGCGCGTGGGCACCGGGGCATAGCGCGCGAACTGCATGGTGTAGGTGGCCCGTCCTTGTGTCATGGAACGGACATCAGTGGAATACCCAAACATGCTGGCCAGCGGCACTTCCGCGCTGATTGCCTGGGCAGAGCCACGCGCCTCCATCCCGGATACGCGCCCGCGCCGCGCCGACAGGTTCCCGGTCACCTCGCCCATGAACTCGTCGGGCGTCAGGACCTCGACCTCCATGACCGGCTCGAGCAGGACCGGGCTGGCCTCCCGCGCCGCCGCCGTCGCGCCCATCGAACCGGCGATCTGGAACGCCATCTCGCTCGAGTCGAGCTCGTGGTAGCTGCCGCCGGTGAGCTTCACGGCCACGTCGATCACCGGGTACCCACCCAGCACGCCGCGCGCCAGCGACTCGCGCACGCCGCGCTCGACCGCCGGGACGAACTCGCGCGGCACCACGCCGCCGACGGTGGCGTCCTCGAAGACGATCCCTTTGCCCTCGGCCGGCGCCACGTGCAGCGTGACGTGACCGTACTGGCCGCGGCCGCCGGTCTGGCGGATGTACTTTCCCTCGGCGTCCGCCTCGCGCGTGATCGTCTCGCGGTAGGCCACCTGCGGTCGCCCCACGTAGGCCTCGATCTTGAACTCGCGCACCAGGCGGTCGACGATGATCTCCAGGTGCAGCTCGCCCATCCCTGAGATGATCGTCTGGCCGGTGTCCGCGTCCGTCTTCACGCGGAACGACGGGTCCTCGATGGCCAGCTTCTGCAGGGCGAAGCCCAGCTTGTCCTGGTTGGCCTGCGTCTTGGGCTCGATGGCGATCGAGATGACCGGCGCCGGGAACTCCATCAGCTCCAGCACCACCGGGTTCTTCTCGTCGCAGAGCGTGTCGCCGGTGGCCGTCGCGCGCAGGCCGGCGGCCGCGGCGATGTTGCCGCAGGTGACCTCGTCGATGTCCTCGCGCTTGTTGGCGTGCATCTGCAGGAGGCGCCCGATCCGCTCGCGCTTCCCCTTGACCGCGTTGTAGACCGTCGCGCCGGCCGAGACCTTGCCCGAGTACACCCGGAAGTAGGTCAGCGTTCCGACGAACGGATCGTTCATGATCTTGAACGCCAGCGCGGAGAACGGCTCCTCGTCCGAGGCCTGTCGCTCGGCGATCTTGCCGTCGAGATCCTTGCCGATCACCGGCGGGATGTCGTTGGGGGCGGGCAGAAAGTCGACCACCGCGTCCAGCAGCGGCTGCACGCCCTTGTTGCGGAAGGCGGCGCCGCACAGCACCGGCACCGCCTGCCCGGCGATCGTCGCCCGGCGCAGCGCCGCGCGCAGCATCGCCGGCGACATCTCGCGCTCCTCGAGAAAGGCGCGCATCGCCTCCTCGTCAGCCTCGGAGATCGCCTCGATCATCGCGGCGCGCGCCGTCTCGGCTACCTCGCGGAGCTCGGCCGGGATCTCCTTGATCGAAGGCTCGGCGCCCAGCGAGTCGTCTTCCCAGTCCCACAGGCGCATCTCGAACAGATCGACGACGCCCGTGAACTGGTCCTCGAGCGCGTTCGGGATCTGGACCACGATCGCGTTGCCGCGGAGACGCTCGCGAATCTCACGCACGCAGCGCTCGGGATCCGCGCCGACGCGGTCGCACTTGTTGATGAAGGCCAGACGCGGGACGCGGTACTTGTCGGCCTGGCGCCAGACGGTCTCGGACTGCGGCTCGACGCCACCGACCGCGTCGAACACGGCCACGGCGCCGTCCAGCACCCGCAGGCTGCGCTCGACCTCGACGGTGAAGTCGACGTGCCCGGGCGTGTCGATGATGTTGATCCGGTGCTCGCGCCAGAAACAGGTGGTGGAGGCGGCGGTGATGGTGATGCCGCGCTCCTGCTCCTGCTCCATCCAGTCCATCTGGGTGGTGCCCTCATGCACCTCGCCCATCTTCCGCGAAACGCCCGTGTAGAAGAGGATCCTCTCGGTCGTCGTGGTCTTCCCGGCGTCGATGTGCGCCATGATCCCGATGTTCCGGATCTGCGCTATGGGAAATGACCGAGCCACGACTACCGAGGTGCCTTTCCGACGCTCAGGCGTTTTCCGTTCGCCAGCCACATTGCCGGCCACGGAACCCGTCAGGTCCGTCGATGGTGAGAGGGGTTAAAGCGGGGCGAAATCTATGCGAAGCCTGAAAAATTACCAGCGATAATGCGCGAACGCCTTGTTGGCGTCGGCCATCTTGTGCGTGTCTTCGCGCTTCTTGACGGCGTTGCCCTTGTTGGACGAAGCGTCGAGCAGCTCGCCCGCCAGCTTCTCCTGCATGGTGCGGCCGTCGGAGCGGTCACGCGCCGCCGAGATGATCCAGCGCATCCCCAGGGCCAGCGCCCGGTCCGGCCGAACGTCGACGGGCACCTGATAGGTGGCGCCGCCCACGCGACGGGACTTCACCTCGACCTTGGGCTGCACGTTGCCGAGCGCGCGATCCCAGACCTTTACCGGATCGTCCTTGGCCTTCTCGGCGATGATGTCGAACGCGCGATAGACGATGCGCTCGGCGACCGCCTTCTTGCCCGAGCCCATGACCGTGTTGACGAACTTGGTCACGCGGCGGCGGGTGTCGACCGGCTGATCCGTGAACTTCGGATCGGGGAGCGGCTTGCGCTTGGGAACTTCACCTTTGCGGGGCATCTCGTTGTCTCTTTCTCTGCCTGAAAGTTACTTGGGCCGCTTGGCGCCGTACTTCGAGCGCCCCTGCCGGCGATTGGCGACGCCCGAGGTGTCGAGCGTGCCGCGGATGATGTGGTAGCGAACCCCGGGGAGGTCCTTCACGCGGCCGCCGCGGATCATGACCACCGAGTGCTCCTGCAGGTTGTGCCCCTCGCCCGGGATGTAGGTCGTGACCTCCATGCCGTTGGTGAGGCGAACACGGGCGACCTTGCGAAGCGCCGAGTTCGGCTTCTTCGGTGTGGTGGTGTAAACGCGCACGCAGACACCGCGCCGCTGCGGGCAGGCCATGAGTGCGGGCGACGCAGTCTTGCGTCGCTGAGCCTGGCGTCCGAACTTGACCAACTGGTTGATGGTGGGCATCTGGAGCGAGAACCTCGTCTTTATCGCGGGGAAAACCGGGGAAAACCAAAGGCGCCCGCATAGACCCCGGGCGCCAAGGAGGGACGGATTATAGGGACGACCGACCTGTTGTCAACGACCGAGTTGCGGTCGTTGGCTTTAGCGGGCCGCGGGCGCCACGGCCACGGCGACCTGGGCGGCGGCGCCGACGGGGGCCAGGAGGCGGCGGACCAGGGCGCGGGCGGTGTCGCTGTGCTTGAGCAGGTCGGCGGCGGCCGGCCCGGACCGATAGTAGAGGTCGGTGGCGACCGCGAACATCGTGCTGGCCGGACGAAGGCGGTCACGGACCTGGCGCATGGCCGCCACGTCGGGCGCCATGGCCGAGCCCCAGGCTGCCGTGGCCACGAAGCAGCCGGTCAGCTTCGTGAACTGCATGGCCGGGGTGATGAACGTCGCCGTCGCCAGCGGCGAGGTCTGGTTGCAGGGGTCGACCGCCTTGATCCCGACCGCGTAGGCCGTCCCCGGTTTGAGGTTGGAGATCGTGACCGACGCCGGCGTGCCCGGGCTGCCCGGCATCACCAGCGGCGCGCTGGCGGCCGAGCCGAACTGGTCGTCGGTCATCGACGTGCCCGTCTGGTACCGGATCTGGTAACCGAGAACGGGGCCGCCGTTCGACTGGGCATTGACGAACTGGATCGTGGCCGAGGTCGCCTCTAGCCCGTCTGTCGGGGCCGAGAGGCTGCTGACGGCGGTCGGGGCGGTGGGCGGCGGCGTGCACTGGATCGGCGTGCAGGTCTGGGCCGCCGGATCGCACAGGCTGCAGGCGTTGGTGGTGGGGTCGCAGACCAGCGTGGCGCAAGGGGCGACGCTGGCCAGGACGCGGCCGGTCTGCCCCGCGCTGCCGCTGACGGTGAGCAGGCGCCCCTCGCCCGAGCCCGGGGTGGTCGAGATGGTGGAGTCGCGCGGGTTGATCGTCCCGCTGACGCCCGTCCAATCGCCGTAGCCGGAGATCTGCGAAGCGGTCCCCGAGCCGACCGCCGCGGTCGTCACGTCGATATGAACCGGCACCTCGTACACGACCGAGGGCTGCCCGAAGTTTCCCTCGGTCCCGTAACCCTTCAGGTTCGTGTCGACGAAGTCGGGATGCGTGTTCGAGGCGTTCGAGTCGTACTCCTTGTTCACCTCGACCATCAGCGTGTAGTCGCCGGGAGCCAGGGTGCCCGGCACCGACCAGGTCCCCATGTAGAGCGCGCCGTAGGCCGGTGTCGCGGCGGCGACGGTGTCGAGATCGTTGATCGCGGCGAACGTCGGCGGATCCGAGCCGTCGGCGGCGGTGAACATGGTGAGGTCGCTGCGCGGCGGGTAGTACGACGGCGTCGTCGGGTCGAACTTTCCCTTCTCGCTGTTGAACTTGGTGGGGCAGGTGATCGCGTCGACGGTGGTGCCGATGGCGTTGGCCGCCTCGTTCTGCTGCAGCGGGCGGCAGAAGTAGAGCTCCGGCGACGAGTACGACTCATGCCAGCCCAGGCAGCTCTCGCCCGGGCCGCCGACCGCGCAGGTCGCCTCCTGCATGATCAACTGGTTGTAGGTGTGACCGCGCGCGTGGGCCCAGATCGGCAGCGACATCACCCGCTTGCCATAGGGGAACAGCGGCCCTGAAAGGAAATCCCAGCGGCCAGGCCGGTTGCCGATCCCACGCACGGCGGTGGCGTTGGTGACCATGAGCGTGTCGACGTACTTGCCCGTCGAATCCTGCAGCCACACGGCGATCTGCGGGCCCAGGTCCATGTGCGAGACCGACTGGACGCAGGGCGCGCTCAGATCGTCCCGGTAGCAATCCGGCTGAAACGAGTACTGCAGCGTCATGCAGCTCTGGGCGCGCGCGGGGCGCGACATTCCCATCGCGATCGCGATCAGGAAGACGAGCAGCGGGAATCGACGCGAATAAGCCAAGTGAAAACCGATACCCAACAAGACCTCATTCTGGCCTCTGCGGGAGGGGGCACGCAAGACCTCCCGGGCCATTTGCAAAATCATGCCGGGGGGTGCCATCTTGACGCCGTGCGGATCGGGATCGACGTCGGCGGTACGAAGATTGAAGGCCTCGCGCTCGGACGGGATGGGCAGGCACTGGCGCGCGCCCGCGTCGCGACGCCGGCGGCGTACAGCGAAGTTCTGAGCGCGATCACGAACCTGGTGGCGGAGCTCGAGCAACGCGCGAGCGGCCGCGCCACCGTGGGGGTCGGCACGCCCGGGTTCCTGCAGCCGAACGGCGGCGGCGTCCGGAACGCGAACCTGCAATGCCTCAACGGCCGGCCGCTCGACCGGGACCTCGCGGCGGCGCTCGGGCGCCCGGTGCGGGTCGCGAACGACGCCAAGTGCTTCGTCCTCTCCGAGGCGACCGACGGCGCCGGCGCGCCGCCGGCCGACCTCGACCGCAGCCAACCGGATGTCGTGTTCGGCGCCACGCTGGGGACCGGCGTCGGCGGTGGCCTGGTCGTCGACGGGCGGGTGCTGACGGGTGAGAACGGCGCGGCGACCGAGTGGAGCCACACCACCCTCCCGTTCTCGCCACCCGACGAGCAGTCGCCCTACCCTTGCGTCTGCCACCACCCGGGGTGCATCGAGTCCTTCATTTCGGGTCGGGGGCTCGAAGCGACCTACCGCCTGCTGGGCGGGAGCGATCTGCGCGGCCCGGAGATTGGCCGCCGCGCCGACGCCGGCGAGGAGACGGCCGAGCGGGCCTTCGCCCTCTACGAGGACCGGCTGGCCCGCGCCCTGGCGTCGATCATCAACGTCGTCGACCCCCGGGTGATCGTCTTGGGCGGCGGGGTCTCGAACAATTTGCGCATTTTCGGTAACGTTCCCAAATTACTGGAACGCCACACCGTGGCCCGGAACCTACGGACCAAGCTGGTCCGCGCCGCCCACGGCGACGCCAGCGGCGTCCGCGGCGCGGCCTGGTTGTGGCCGGTTTCCGCGTCTACCTGACCCCCTCACCCTGCCTTCTCCCCGCCGATCGGGGAGAAGAGATGAGAGAGCGCGGGAGCGACGTGGCTCCCGCGCTTGATGGCTACTACTCTTCGAGCGAGGCGGCAGGAGCAGGCGCAGCGGCAGAGGCGGCCATCGCCGGGGCCGGAAGGTCCTCGGCGCCCGAGTCCTCGACGTGGAC
>CAZTZM010000377.1:0-16631 GCA_964618005.1 uncultured Myxococcales bacterium | reverse complement strand
CAGGCCGCCTCCTCGATGAACTTCTTCGCCGAGCAGCGCACCGATCGGCTGGTTCATGGCTTCCTCGTTCCGGCGTCCTGGTTTCAGTCGGTGAACCCGGGGGTGCTGATCCTGGTCGGCCCGCTGTTCGCGGCCACCTGGACCGCGCTCGGGCGCCGCAATCGCGAGCCGAGCACGCCCACCAAGATGGCGGCGGCCATGGTGCTGCTGGGGATCGGCTTCCTGTTCATGGTCGGCGGCGCGCGCCTCAGCGACGGGGGCGCGCTGGTCAGCCCCTGGTGGCTGGTCGCCGCCTACACCTTTCACACGTTCGGCGAGCTCTGTCTGTCGCCGATCGGCCTGTCGCTGGTCACCAAGCTGACGCCGGCCCGCTTCGGCGCGGTGACGATGGGGCTCTGGTTCCTGTCCACGGCAATCGCCGAGCTGATCGCCGGTCAGCTGGCGGCGGTCACCGACCGGATCGCGCGCGGCGAGCTGTTCCACCTGTTCGGCGGTCAGGCCGACTTTTACTTCATCTTCGTGGTGCTGGCGGCGGCGACGGCGCTGGCGCTGGTCCTGTGCGGCCCCTGGCTTCGTCGATCCATGCACGGTCTGGATACGTGAGGCTCGCCGGCCTCGCGCTGGCTTTGCTAGTGTTCCGCCCCGTGACCGCCGAGGCCGCTGACCCGTTTCGCTGGCTGGAGGATGGCGACGCGCCCGCGGTGGCGCACTGGACCGAGGCGCAGAACGCCCGCACGCGCCAGGCGCTCGACAAGCTGCCGGGTCGCGCTGCGCTGGCGTCGCGCTTCGAGCGCCTGTTCTCGATCGGCTCGCTGGGCGCGCCGGTCTCGCGCCCGCATGCCAAGGGCGCGCGCCGCTATTTCTACACCCGCCGCGACGGCGCGCAGAACCAGCCGGTCCTCTACGTGCGCGACGGCCTGACGGGCGTCGACCGCGCGCTGGTCGACGTCAATCAGGAGCGGGCCGACGGCACGCGCGCGCTCGACTGGTGGTTCCCCTCGGACGACGGCGCGCGTGTCGCCTACGGCGTCTCCGACGACGGCAGCGAGGAGTCGACGCTGCGCGTGCGCGACGTGGAGAGCGGGCACGACCTCGGCGATCAGATCCCGCGCACCCGCGCCTGCTCGCTGGCCTGGGCGCCCGACGGGCACAGCTTTTACTACACGCGCTACCCGAAGCCGGGCGACTTCCCGCGCGGCGAGGAGGCCTATCACCGCGGCGTGTTCCACCACCGCCTGGGCGACGATCCCACGCGCGACCGCAAGCTGTTCGGCGACGGGCGCGACCGCACCGACTGGCCGAACGTCGATCTGTCGCCCGACGGCCGCTGGCTGGTGGTGACGGTCTCGCAGGGGTGGACCAAGAGCGAGATCCACCTGATCGACACGCACGGCGACGGGAAGCCCGTGGCGGTGGCCGCCGGCGAAGAGGCACGGTTCGAGGTGGTGCAGGCGCTGAACGACCGCCTGTTCGTCTTCACCACCAGCGGCGCCGCGCGCGGTCGCGTCGTCACGGTCGACCCCACGCAGCCGGCGCGCGCCCACTGGCGCGAGATCGTCCCCGAAGGCGAGGACGTGCTGGAGCAGGCGGTCTACTTCCAAGGCGGCCTGGCGCTGGCGACGCTGCACGACGCCGCCGCGCGCCTGCGGCTGGTCGACGAGCAGGGCGCGGCCCGCGGCGACGTGCCGTTGCCCGGGTTCGGCGCCCTCACCGCCGTCACCGGCGCGCGCGACCTGGCGGAGGTCTTCTACGGCTTCACCGGGTTCCTGGCGCCGACCACGATCTTCCAGGCGCGCCCCGGTACGCCGCCCGCCAGCGTGGTCTGGCGCGCGCTGTCGGCGCCGGTCGACACCTCCGTGTTCGAGGTCGAGCGGGTGATGGTCGCCTCGCGCGACGGCACGCGCCTGCCGCTGTTTCTGGCCCACAGGAAGGGCGCGCCCCGCGACGGCAGTCGGCCGGCGCTGCTGACCGGCTACGGCGGCTTCGACGTCAACATGCTGCCGGTCTGGACCGCCTCCGCGATCCCGTTCCTGGAGGCAGGTGGCACCTACGCGCTGGCGGTCCTGCGCGGCGGCGGCGAGTACGGCGAGCGCTGGCACCGCGCCGGCATGCTGGGCAACAAGCAGAACGTGTTCGACGACTTCATCGCCGCGGCGACCTGGCTCATCGACCACAAGGTGACGCGCGCGGATCGCCTGGCGCTCTCGGGCGGGTCGAACGGCGGCCTGCTGGTCGGGGCCGCGCTGACGCAGCGGCCGGAGCTGTTCCGCGCCGTGATCTGCAAGGTGCCGCTGCTCGACATGCTCCGCTACCACCTGTTCCGGATCGGCGCGCTCTGGATCCCGGAGTACGGCTCGCCCGACGACCCGGCGGCCGCCCGCTGGCTGGCCGCCTACTCGCCGTACCAGCACGTGCGCGACGGCGTGAAGTACCCGGCGGTGTTCCTGCGCACGGCCGAGTCCGACAGCCGCGTCGATCCGATGCACGCGCGCAAGATGGCCGCGCGCCTGCAGGCGGCCAACATCGGGCCACACCCGATCCTGCTACAGGTGGAGAGCCGCGCCGGTCACGGCGCGGGGAAGCCGCTCGCCAAGATCGTCGCCGAGCTGGTCGACGAGTGGAGCTTTCTGTTCGCCGAGCTCGGCATTTCCTACGAGGTCAAACCGCAGTGAAGAAGAAGACGCGGGTCATCCTGTTGTTCGGCGGTCGGTCGGCGGAGCACGAGGTCTCCATCCTGTCGGCGCGCAACGTGCTCGCCGCGCTGGACCGCGAGCGGTTCGACCCGCTGCTGATCGGCATCGATCGCGGCGGCCGCTGGCACAGCGAGTCCGAGCGGACGCTGGCCGGCGCGACCGGCGATCCGCGGGCGCTGGCGCTCGATCCGGCGGCGCCGGCGGTGGGGATCGACAGCCTGGTCGCCGCCGCCCCCGGCGAGGCGCCGGCCGAGGACGTGGTCGTGTTCCCGATCCTGCACGGCACGTTCGGCGAGGACGGCACCGTGCAGGGACTCCTGGAGCTGGGCGACGTCGCCTACGTCGGCGCCGGCGTGCTCGGCTCGGCGGTCGGCATGGACAAGGAGGTCGCCAAGCGGCTGCTGCGCGACGCCGGGATCCCGGTGGTCGACTTCGTGGTCGTCACCGCCTCCGCGTTTGCCCGCGATCCGGCGGCGGCGCTGGCGCCGGCCGCGGCGTTCGGCTACCCGCTGTTCGTCAAGCCGTCGAACGCCGGCTCGTCGGTCGGGGTATCGCGGGTCCGCGACGCGGCCGGCCTGGCACCGGCGGTGCGCGCCGCGCTGGCCTTCGATCGCAAGGTCCTGATCGAGCGCGCCGTCGACGCGCGCGAGATCGAGTGCGCGGTGCTGGGCAACGACGACCCGATCGCGTCGATCCCCGGCGAGATCCTGGTGCACCACGCCGACGGGTTCTATTCGTACGACGCGAAGTACGTCGATCCCGACGGCGCGTCGTGGAAGATCCCGGCCGACCTCTCGCCCGAGCTCACGGCCAAGGTGCAATCGCTGGCGGTGGCGACGTTCCGGGCGCTGGAGCTGGCCGGGATGGCGCGCGTCGACTTCTTCGTCGGCCGCCGCGACGGCGCGCTCTACGTCAACGAGGTGAACACCATCCCCGGGTTCACCGCCATCTCCATGTACCCCAAGATGTGGGAGGCCTCGGGCCTGTCCCAGACCGCCTTGCTTTCACGCCTGATCGACCTGGCCATCGAGCGCCGGGACGGGCGCCGCGCGCTGCGGACAGGCGTGGGCCCTGGGCCGTCGCGTTGAATTCGTGTTTTCCGTGTATCGGGAGATAGGGGTAAGTCGTACATAGGGACGTGGATCAAGAAATTGGTGCAACGAGGAGAAGCGTCGGGCGTCCTTCAAAAGCCCAACCGTTTCGCGGGTTTGTCGTTGATCTCCTGCTCGGGCAGCCGAATATGCGATCTCTCGAGATCGTCCGGCGGGCCCGGCAAGCCGGGTACGAGGGCGGCAAGAGCGCGCTCTATTCGCTCATCGCCAGCGTTCGCCCGCGCCGCAGCCGCCCCCTGGGCGAGCACGATCGGGTGCCGGGCGAGATCTCCCGCCACGGGTTCGGCCAGGTCGACGTGACCTTCCGGGATGGTCGAACCCAGACCGTCACCGTGTTCGTGTCGCGCCTGGAGTACTCGCGCTTCACGGCGGCCTCGATTGTCCCCGACCAGAGCCTGGAGACCTGCGTCCGGACGCTGGTCGCGCACTACCGTTTGCTGGGCGGCGTTCCGCTGCTGGCGGCCTTCGACCGCGCGCGGCCGATCGGCATGGGCTCCGACAAGGATGGGCGGGTCAGCGAGTGGGAGCCGGCGTTCGCGTACGCGGCCCTGCAGATCGGCCTGGGCGTGGAGGTGCGCGCGCGGCGCGGCGCCGACCGCGGCCCCGGCACCAACCTGGGCAACTGGCTGAAGCTGTCGTTCTTCAAGGACGCGACGTTCACCGACGAGGCGGACGCCGGCCGGCAGCTGGCGATCTGGATGCGCGCCTACAACGACGCGCCCCAGCTGGAGGCCGACGGCAAGACCCCGGCGATCCTGCTGGCCGAGGAGCGCCAGCGCCTGCGCCCGTTGAAGCTGGAGGCGAAGGATCTCGCGCTGCGCTTCCCCGTGCTGGTCGGCCCGCGCGGCCTCGTGATTCACGAGGGGCAGTCGTACACGATGCCCCAGGAGTCCATCGGCCTGGCCGGCGCCCTCTACCTCTACCCGGACCGCGTCTCGATCACCGTGGGGCGCTACGAGTCGACCCACCCGCGCCACCCGGGCGTCCACCTGATCGAGCCCGCCGTCCCCGCCACCTCGACCGCCTGGGCTGCGCCGGCGTCGATTCCCCTCGCCGCCCGCGGCGCGTAGCACCAGATCCTGGGCGGGAGATCCTGGGAGGGGCCTTGGCCCCTCCCGGACTCCGGGCGCTAGTTTCGGCCCATGCCGTAGTAGGTGAATCCCGCGCCGCGAAGCTCGGCGGGGCTCCAGACGTTGCGGCCGTCGAACACGACAGCCTGGCGCATCAGCGACTTGAGGCGCTCGAACGAGGGGCGGCGGAACTCGTGCCACTCGGTGACCAGCACCAGCGCGTCGGCGTCGCGCGCGCAGTCGTAGTGCGACTCGTCGTAGGTGATGCGATCGCCGAGCTGCTTGCGCACCGCCTCGATCGCGACCGGGTCGGTGCCGGTGACCGTGGCGCCGGCCGCCAGCAGCTGATCGATCAGCACCAGCGCCGGGGCCTCGCGGATGTCGTCGGTGCCGGGCTTGAACGCCAGCCCCCACACGGCGATCCGCTTGCCCGCCAGGCCGCCGCCGAAGTGCTTGATCACCTTCTCGCCCAGGCGCTGCTTCTGGCGCTCGTTGACCGCCACCACCGCGTCCAGCACGTCCAGCTTGTAGCCGACCTCGCGGCCGGTGCTGATCGCGGCGCGCAGGTCCTTCGGGAAACAGCTGCCGCCGAAGCCCGGGCCCGCGTACAGGAACTTGGGTCCGATGCGCGCGTCCGAGCCCATCCCCTTGCGCACCAGCTCGATGTCGGCGCCCAGCAGCTCGCACAGGTTGGCCAGGTCGTTCATGAACGAGATGCGCGTCGCCAGCATCGAGTTCGCGGCGTACTTGGTCAGCTCCGCGGAGCGACGGTCCATCACCAGCATGCGGTCGGTGGTGCGCGTGAACGGCGCGTAGACCGCGCGCAGTGTCTCGATCGCGCGCTTGTCGCCGGTCCCGACGACCACGCGATCGGGCTTCATGAAGTCGTTGAGCGCGTCGCCTTCCTTCAGGAACTCGGGGTTCGAGGCCACGGCGAACTCGTGCCTGGTTCGCTCGCGGATGATCGCCTCGATCTTGTCGCCGGTGCCGACGGGGACGGTCGACTTCGTGACGACGACCGCCCAGCCGGTCAGCGCGTCGCCCACGTCGGCCGCCGCCTTCAGGATGTAAGACAGGTTCGCCGAGCCGTCGGGGCCGGGCGGCGTTCCGACGGCCAGGAGCACGATGTCGGCGCCGGCGACGCCGCCGCGCACGTCGGTGGTGAACGTCAGCCGCCCCTCGGCGGCGTTGTGGATGACCAGCTTGTCCAGCCCCGGCTCGTAGATGGGCATCACGCCGCGCTTGAGCCCTTCGACCTTCTGCGCGTCGATGTCGCAGCACACGACGTCGTTCCCCATGTCCGCGAACCCGGCCCCTGCCACGAGGCCGACATAACCGGTGCCGATGACGCAAATCTTCATGCGGATCGCATACCATGACTTCCCACCATGGTGTCGCCGTGAACGCCAGCGTCATGCTGCTGGCCGCCGGGCGCTCGACGCGCCTCGGTCCGCTCGGGCTGGCTCTGCCGAAGCCGCTGGTTCCGATCTGCGGTCACCCGGCGATCGCCTTCGGGCTGCGCGCCGCGGCGCGGGCCGGCGCGCGGCGGGCGATCGTGAACGTCTTTCACCGCGGCGATCTCATCCGCGCCGCGCTGGGCGACGGCCGCGCGCTGGGGATCGCCCTCGACTACTCGGTCGAGGCCGAGCTGCTGGGCACGGGCGGCGGGGTCGCCGCGGCGCGCGCCGCGCTGGGTCCGGGGCCGGTGCTGGTCATGAACGCCAAGGTGGTCGCCGATCTCGATCTGCCGGCGCTGCTGGCGACGCACGCGCGCGCGCCCGCCAGCGCCACGATGCTGCTGCGTGACGATCCCACGCCCGAGAAGTGGGGCGCCATCGGCGTCGACGCCGCCGGCCGCGTGGTCAGCATCCTGGACGCGCGCTCGCCCCGCGCGCCTGAGGGACCCGTCACGCTGCGGATGTTCACCGGCGTGCACGTGCTCGCGCCCGCGCTGCTCGACCGGTTGCAGCCGGTCTTCAGCGACGTCATCCGGGACGCCTACATCCCCGCCCTGCTGGACGGCGAGATCATCCGCGCCGACCGCCTGACCGGCTACTTCGCCGAACACTCCACGCCGGCCCGCTACCTGGCCGGCAACCTGGCCCTGCTCCGCGCCCCCAGCCTCGTGCGCGATCCGCCCGGTCCATTGAGCGGCATCGACCCCGCCGCCCGCGTGTCCAACCAGGCGCGCGTGATCGGCCCCGTTCGCATCGCCGCCGGCGCCGAGATCCAAGCTGGCGCAGAGGTCGGTCCCGACGTCGTGATCGACCCCGGCGCCCGCGTCGCCGCCGGCGCCCGCCTGTCGCGCGCCGTCGTCTGGTCCGGCGCCACCGCCACCGGCGACGTCAGTGACGCCGTCGTCACGCCAACCGGCGTGGTCGCGGTCGAGCCAGCGCCCTAAGCCGGCTCGACGCGAACCGCGACGACGGTGATGTTGTCGACGCCGCCGTTCTTGTTGGCTTCGCCGATCAACCTCTCGCACATGGCGTCCAGGTCGGGCTCCGCCTCGGCGATCGCCGACAGCTCCTCGTCCTTGATCATGCCCGAGAGGCCGTCGGAGCAGAGCAGGTAGAGGTCGCCCATTTGCGGCTGCTCGACGTGCACGTCGACCTGCACCGTGTCCTTCATCCCCAGCGCCCGCACGATCACGTTCTTGTGCGGGAACGAGGCGATCTCGTCGGGCGAGAGGTTCTTCATCTTGATGTAGTCGTTCAGCAGCGAGTGATCCTCGGTGAGCTGCTTCAGGACGCCGTCGCGCCGCCGGTAGAGGCGGCTGTCGCCCACGTGGCCGATGACCAGCGCGCGGTCGGCGAACAGCGTCGACACGACGGTGGTCCCCATCCCGTGGCAGCGCGGGTCCTTCTGCGCCTGCTCGTGGATCTTCAGATTGGCCAGCTTGATCGCGGTGACCATCCGGTTGGTGTCGTACCGGTTGCCGTGATCCATCTTGAACGGCCAGGTCAGCTGCTGATCGTCCTGGGTGGCCTTGAAGAACCCGACGATGGTGTCGACGGCCATCCGGCTCGCGACCTCGCCCGAGGCGTGTCCGCCCATGCCGTCGGCGACGATCGCCAGGCGCTCGCTCTCCGGCAGATAGAAGGCGTCCTCGTTGTGGGCGCGCTTCATGCCGACGTTCGAGTCGCCCGCGAAGCGGACCCGCATGCCGTCCATTGGGAACGACGAGCTCATCGCGTGGTCACCATCGTATCCTCGGCCGCGGCGCCGATCAACGCATCGTCAGGCTTGACGAAGCTGACGTGGGGGCCAAGCCCGATTGAGATCGCGCCCTCTGCTTTGTAGAGGTCGCCGTCGACGGTGTAGGCCATGCTCTCCTCTTTCGGCGTGATCGTCAGGGTCGAGGCGACCGCGCTGAAGGCGCGCCCGGGGGCGATGCCCCGCCCGACGTGGACCGACCAGAAGTCCGGGATCAGCGCGACGGGGCGCGCGTGGATGGCCAGCACGCCGAACCGCTCTGGATCGTCGTCGGCTCGATGGTTCAGCTTGAACCCCATCCCGACCTCCCGGACCGTGGCGGCGCCGATGCCGACGAATGAGGTCCGGTCCAGGGGCTGGCCGTCGACCTCCACGGTCCCCTCGAACCGCTTGAACAGGCGCTGCATGAAGGGGCCGCTGACCACCGCCGACCCGGCGGCCCGGGTCAACAGCCAGGCGGCGCGCGCCGGGCCGTAGCTCCCCGTTCCGTAGTACTCGGTCAGGAAGTTCGCCATCAGGCCGTTGCCGAAGATGAACCCGAACATGTCGCCGATGTGCAGCGCGCGGCGCCGGATGGTCTCCAGCGGCCGACCGGCCCGCAGCGCGGCCAGCAGCGAGATCAGGAACAGCTTCGGCTCCTGCCGGATCCCCAGCGAGGCGCTGACGACGTTCATGGTCCCGCCGCCCAGGATGGCGAACGGTGGCAGCGGCGCGGCGCCGAACGTGCGCGCCAGGGCCGTGATCACCCGGTGCAGGGTCCCGTCGCCGCCGTGGACGGCGATCACCTCGGGCGGCGACGCGCGCATCAACGCCGCCACCTCGTCCAGCTCCTGCAGCGTCTGCGGCGCGAACAGGCGGCCGTGCTTGCCGAGCAAGGTCTCGAACTCGGCTGCCACCTTCGGGTTGCGCCGGTTCGCGCGCGAGCGCGGGTTGACGAAGAGGGCGACGGGGGTCAGTCGTTTCCGTCCGGGCTGTCGTCGGTATCGGCGTCGTCCTCGCCCTCGGCCCCGCCCTCCGCCGTCGACTTGGCGATCTCAGAGATCTTGGGATACCAGCTCTCGAAGACCTCGGCGATCTGTCGGGCCTGCTTCTCGTTGGAGATGTTGAACGACGACTGCTTCCGGTAGCTCCCCTTCGACTTCTTGAAGCGGACGATCGCCATCTTGGGCGGCCGGAACTTCCCCTTGGCGCGATCCAGCTCCTGAAACAGGAACATGATGGTGGCCCAGCTCCCCTTGGTGAGCACGACGCGATCCAGCTCCTTGCGGACCAGCGTTCCCTCGTCCTCATAGTCGTAAGTCAGCTCTTCCAGCGTCTCGGCCATCGTCGACTCTTCGCTTTCTTCCTCGCCCTGCGGAAAGACTAAGACGATCGGGTGTCGATCGCGGCGCGATCGTCCGCCGAAAGATCGAGGAACTCGATCCCCATTCCGGCCACCCGATCCTTGATCCCGCCGCGGGTCACGCGGACCACCCGCCCCTGGGCGCGAATCTGCCGCCCGTTCGGCAGCTTGAACTCGACCAGCAGCACCTCGCCCACTTCGAACAGCACGTCGGCGCGCAGGAACGCGCCGCCGCTCGACAGGTCGGTCGACGGAAACCGGATCGGCTTGCGCCAGCGCTGCGCCGTATCGAACACCGACACCATCACCTCGAGGTCGACGCGCGCGTGCTGGCGGGTGTCGCGGCGGACGGGGCTGGGGCTCACGGGCGCAGCTCCGAGGCGAGCGCCGAGCGGACCTCGATCGAGACCCGCGCGCCGCCCGGCGACAGCGCGGCGCGCGCGCGGACCCGGCGCGCCACCTCGATCGAAACCGGAACGCCCCAGGTGCCGGCGCGGGCGCGGGGCAGATGGACCAGCAGCGCCCGCGGGATCGTCACCACTGACTCCGTCGACGCGTTGGCCGGAACCGCGCAACTCACCGCGACGGTCGACCCGAACGGTCGCAATTCGACCAGCGCGCCGCCGGCGCCCGAGAGTGAGAGCGACAGTCCCTCGCTGGCGTCGATCCGCATGCCGGCCGTCGGCGCGGCGCCGTTCGCCGCCTGCAGGCGCGGCAAGGCGGGGACCGCCAGCTCGGCGACCGGCAGCTCGGCATCGGCGCCGTACAGGCTCACGCGCTCGGGCATCAGATCCAGCGGCTGAGGCGCTGCCTCTGCGACCACGCCGCCGATCACGCCGGCCATGTCCGGGAAGACCCGCGGGAACGGCCGCACCAGCGGCTCGCCGGGGCCGAACCCGACGCCGACGCCCGACAGCTCCTCCAGATCGATCGACCCGCCGCGCGCCCCCAGGGCGCTGGTCGCCTGGTCGCCGTCGTGAAGCACACATCCTTGATCGGGGGCGGCGGCCGACAGCGGGTCGACCAGCCCCAGGACGTCGGGGGCGTCCGGTCCGGCGGTCTCGGCGCGGAAGCCGAGCACGGAGACGGCCGGCGACTTCCCCTCGGCCACGTCGAAGCGGACGGAGAGCTCGGCGGAGCTGTACGTCACCGTGGCCTGCGCGTCGGGGGGGCGCGTTCCCGCGTCGCACGCGGTCGCCAGGAACCCCGCCGCCAAAATGACGGCCGCGGCACGGGCGCGGATTTCGGCGCGAAGACCAGGCATGGGGAGCGTCGGACCGGGGACTCAACACTATAACGTCAGCGGTCGCAACTGGCCAATTCCTGCGACCGTACCGGCAGCGTACATGGCGGCGGGTGACGTGGTATGACACCGGGCTTCGGATGTCCCGCATCACACCTGATGAAGTCCGCGAGCTGGCGATTCTGGCTCGTCTGGCGCTCTCCGAGCAGGAGATCGCGCGGATGACCGGCGATCTGGACGCGATCCTCGACTACGTCGACGCCATGCGCGCGCTCGACACCACCGACGTGGAACCGATGACGCACGCCGTCCCGTTCGACTGTCCGCTGCGCGCCGACGTGACGGCGCCCTCGCTGTCGCTCGACGACGCGCTGAGGAACGCCCCCCGGCGCGAGGCCGGGTTCTTCCAGGTGCCGCGCATCGTCCCGGGGCCGGGCGGCGCGACGAGCACGGAGGACGAGCCGTGATCGAGCCGCGGGGCGCGACCGCGGTGGCGATCGCCGACGGCGTGCGGGCCGGCAAGCTGCGCGCGCGCGAGGTCACCGAACAATTTCTAGATCGGGTGGCGCGGCTCGACGCTCCGCTCGGCTGCTATCTGCTGGTCGACGCCGAGGGCGCCCGGAAGAAGGCCGACGCGGTCGACGCCGCCCGCAAGGACGGACGCGACCCGGGCCCGCTGGCCGGCGTGCCGCTGGGGATCAAGGACATCTTCTGCACGCGCGGGATCGAGACCACCTGCGCCTCGAAGATCCTGCGCGGGTTCGTTCCGCCCTACGAGTCGACGGTCACCACGCGGCTGGCGGCGGCCGGCGGCGTGTCGCTGGGCAAGCTGAACATGGACGAGTTCGCGATGGGCTCCTCGACGGAGAACAGCGCGTTCAAGCCGACCCGCAACCCCTGGTCGACCGCGCACGTCCCCGGCGGCTCGTCGGGCGGCTCGGCTGCGGCGGTGGCCGCCTCGCTGTGCGCCGGCGCGACCGGCACCGACACCGGCGGCTCGATCCGGCAGCCGGCCGCGCTGTGCGGCGTGGTGGGGATGAAGCCGACCTACGGCCGCGTCTCGCGCTACGGCGTGATCGCCTTCGCGTCGTCTCTGGATCACCCGGGGCCGTTCGGCCGCACCGTGGAGGACACGGCGGCGCTGCTGGAGGTGATGGCCGGTGTCGACCCGCTGGACGCCACGTCGATCCCGGCGCCGGTGGGCGCCTACCGCCAGGCGGCGCGCGCCGGGCGAGAGGGACTGTCCGGGCTGCGGCTGGGCGTCCCCGAGGAGTACTTTCAGCCCGGCATGGACGCCGAGATCGAGGCGTCGGTGCGCGCGGCGCTCGACGAGCTCGGGCGGGCCGGCGCCAAGCTGGTCCCGGTCTCGCTGCCGCACACGAAGTACGCCATCGCGACCTACTACCTGATCTGCACGGCGGAGGCGTCGTCCAACCTGGCCCGCTACGACGGGGTCAAGTACGGCTACCGCACGCCCGAGGCGAAGTCGCTGGAGGAGCTGTACACCAAGACCCGCGGCGAAGGGTTCGGCGCCGAGCCCAAGCGCCGCATCATGCTGGGCGCGTACGTGCTGCGCTCGGGCTACTACGAGGCGTACTACGGCAAGGCGCTGCGCGCGCGCCGCAAGATCGCGGACGACTTCGCGGCCGCGTTCACGGCCTGCGACGCCATCGTCACGCCCACCTCGCCGGTGCCGGCGTTCAAGCTGGGTGAGCGCATGGCCGACCCGCTGCAGATGTACCTGGCCGACGTGTTCACCGTGGCGCCCGATCTGGCGGGCGTCCCGGCGCTGTCGCAGCCCTGCGGCTTCAGCAAGGCGGGCCTGCCGATCGGCCTGCAGATCATCGGCCCCGCGCTGGGCGAGGAGATCTGCTTCCGCGTCGCGGGCGCGTACGAATCGCGCACGCAATGGCATGAGCGCCTGCCGCCGGAGCCCACGTCGTGAGCCTCTCGGACTACGAAGTCGTCATCGGGCTCGAGTGCCACGTCCAGCTCGCCACCAAGTCGAAGATCTTCTCCTGGTCGTCGGCGGCGTTCGGCGCCGAGCCGAACACGCAGACCGATCCGGTCTGCCTGGGGCTCCCCGGGACGCTGCCGGTCCTGAACCGCGCGGCCGTCGAGGCCGCGGTGCGCCTGGGGCTGGCGGCCGGCTGCACGATCCGCACGCGCTGCCGGTTCGCCCGCAAGCACTACTTCTATCCGGACCTGCCCAAGGGCTTTCAGATCTCGCAGTTCGACGAGCCGATCTGCGAGGGGGGCGCGATCAAGTTTCGCCTCAAGGGCGAGGCGCGGTCGATCCGGCTGACCCGCATCCACATGGAAGAGGACGCCGGGAAGAACCTGCACGCGGCGGCCGGCGTCAGCTTCGTCGACCTCAACCGCGCCGGCGTCCCGCTGTGCGAGATCGTCAGCGAGCCGGATGTCCGCTCGGCCGAAGAGGCCGCGGAGTACGTGCGCGCGGTGCGGACGCTGGTTCGTTACCTGGGCATCGGCGACGGCAACATGGAGGAGGGGTCGCTGCGCTGCGACGCCAACGTGTCGCTGCGCAAGCACGGGGCGACGAAGTTCGGCACCAAGACCGAGATCAAGAACATGAACTCGTTCAAGAACGTGCGCGACGCGATCGAGCACGAGGTCAAGCGGCAGGCGACGCTGCTGGACCGGGGCGAGCGGATCATCCAGGAGACCCGCCTCTGGGACGCGTCGCGCGGCGTGACGCAGGCGATGCGCTCGAAGGAACAGGCGCACGACTACCGCTACTTCCCCGAGCCGGATCTGCCGCCGCTGGTGGTGAGCGAGACCGAGCTGGCGGCGCTGAAGGCCGGCCTGCCGGAGCTGCCCGAGGATCGCTTCGCGCGCTACACCCAGAGCGGCCTGTCGCCGCAGGACGCGGGCGTGCTGGTCGCCGATCGCGAGACGGCCGCCTACTACGACGCGACGGTGACGGCGGGCGCGCCGGCCAAGCGCGCCGCCAACTGGCTGATCAACGAGCTGCTGGCCCGGGTCGACGATCCGCGCCTGCTGGGCGAGGCCGACGTGCCGATCCCGCCGGCCGCGCTGGCCGAGCTGGTGCAGCTGGTCGAGGACGGCACCCTGTCCGGCAAGCTGGCCAAGGACGTGTTCGCCAAGATGTGGACCGAGCGCCGGACGGCCAGGTCGATCGTGGCGGCCGAGGGTCTGGCCCAGGTCTCCGACGGCGGCGCGCTGGAAGAGGCCTGCAAGCGCGTGGTCGCCGCCCACCCGGACGAGGCTGGCCGCTTCAAGGAGAACCCCAAGCTGATGGGCTTCTTCGTGGGCGCGGTCATGAAAGAGACCGGCGGCAAGGGTAACCCCAAGGCCGTCAACGAGATCCTGCGCCGGCTTTTGGGCTCGTAGCGCTTCCTGCGCGGATTAGCGCAGAAAGATCGCGGTCGAACAGCGAGAGAAGGCGGTTCGCGCCAGTAGGCCATCGCCGACGTGGATCCCCGCCGCGTCGTCGAACACGTTCATTCCCATTGGACGAAGGTCCGTCCGGAGCAGGACCATTGGTTGTCCGCTGGGACCGTCCGTGCCGATAGCTTGCGCCGTGACGATAGGCAACTCAGTCCAAAGGACAGCTACCGCTTCGGGCGAGCTAATGACGCGTACTTCGCGTGGCTGCGGGGTCGGAGCGACGAGCTGGTTTTCGACAATCTCGAGCGGCTGTGTACCGTTCGAGATTCCTGGTGGAACGAAGAAATCCAGGCGGATGGGCGACGTCGCGATGCGAAGCACCGTCCGATCGTTCCAGGATAGAAGGGCGACGCAATCGATAAGCCGGTTTCCACCCCAGACCACGATCATGCCGCGTGCCCCATTCTCCAGTCGAATGGAGCCTCCCACGCCTCTCCTTCGAATTTCTGATTCACGACGGTCGGCGGGGGCAACTCAGGCCGACCGGGGATAGGCAGTTGGACCGGAAATAGCGTCCCAGCCTCGATCTGGCCCCTGGCGTCGAGCCGGGCAATCTCGTCGACTGAGAGTCTACGCCACAACGGATCCATGAGATCGCGGACCTGATCCGCGATCGGATTCGCGTCCGCGTCGAGCTCAATCATCAGGCGCTCTAACGCGAGGTATACGTCGAGAGGCTTCATTCCGACCGCGCCCATTGCCAGAGGAGACGTGTCGACGCGAGCGCCAGCTCATAACGTTCCAGTGAAGTAGTGCGGGCCGGTTCGACGAACGCGTGGCGGTCGGAAGCTGCCGGATCCGGCCGGACGGTCAGGTCGCACTCCACGACGGCCGATCCTGTGATGGAAAAAATACGGTCATCGATCGGTCCTGTCGACCCACGCCCCAGTCCACGCGGTCGGCGGTGATGCGGAACATTCCAAATACTTCCGGGCGCTACGGACATTCCACCGGTTTCTGGATGCACCGTCCCGTTCGAAGGGCATGTCGGCGGGGATCCGTACGCCAAGCGCCCTAGAAGAACGGCAAACGAGCGGCAGCCCGTCAGGGTCTGCTTGCATCGCCCGGAAATAGTTCACCTGGGCAGTATACCTCCGCTTGACAGAGAGACGCAGGTCTCTAAACTACGCCGCTCCCGGAGGGTCCAAGAGTTCCCATGTACGCCGTCATTGCATCAGGTGGAAAACAGTACCGCGTCGCTGAAGGGGAGACCCTGCGCGTGGAGAAGCTCGCCGGTCCGGCGGGCACCAAGGTCACGTTCGGTCCGCTGCTGTTCGCCGACGACGCCGGCGGCGTCGAGGTCGGCAAGCCGACCGTCTCGGGCATCACGGTCGAGGCCGAGATCGTCGAGCAGGGCCTGGGCAAGAAGATCGTCCTCTTCAAGTACAAGCGCCGCAAGAGCTACCGCCGCAAGGGTGGTCACCGCCAGCCGTTCACGGCGCTGAAGATCACCGCCATCCGGGCAGGAGCCAAGGCTTAGTCATGGCGCACAAAAAAGGTCAGGGAAGCTCACGCAACGGTCGCGACTCGCAATCGCAGCGGCGCGGGATCAAGCGACACGACGGTCAGGTGGTCCTGGCCGGCAACATCCTGGTCCGCCAGGTCGGCACGGTCGTCCACCCGGGCGTCAACGTCGGGATGGGTCGCGACTTCACGCTGTTCGCGCTCAAGGACGGCCAGGTCGCCTACAAGACCAGCGGCTCGCGCACGATCGTCAGCATCGTCGCTGGCGCCGTCGTCAGCGCCTAAGCGCGACCCCGCGCCCGGGCGAGGATCGAGGTTCGCCCGTGCAATTCATAGATGAGGTCATCGTCCGCGTACGCGCGGGCGACGGCGGCAAGGGAGCGGTCGCGTTTCGGCGCGAGAAGTTCGTCCCCAAGGGCGGCCCGTCGGGCGGCGACGGGGGCGACGGCGGCAGCATCGTGCTGGTCGTCGACGAGGGGCTCTCGACGCTGCTCGACTTCCGCTACAAGAGCGAGTTCGACGCGCCGGCCGGCCAGCCGGGCGCCAACAAGGACCGCTATGGCCGCGCCGGCGAGGACGTGATCCTGCGCGTGCCGCCCGGGACGCAGGTCTACGACCAGGCCTCGGGCGAGCTGCTGGCGGACCTGCAGCAGCACGGCCAGCGCTTCGTCGCCGCCCAGGGCGGGAAGGGCGGGCGCGGGAACATCCACTTCGCGACGTCGACCGACCGGGCGCCGCGCCGGGCCGAGCCCGGGACCCCCGCCCAGGAGCGCCAGATCCGGCTCGAGCTGAAGCTGCTCGCCGACGTGGGCTTGCTCGGCTTTCCGAACGTCGGGAAGTCGTCGCTCATCGCGCGGATCTCGGCGGCGCGGCCGAAGATCGCCGACTACCCGTTCACGACGCTGGTCCCGAACCTGGGGACCGTCGGGCTCTCCGACGAGCGGAGCTTCGTGGTCGCCGACATCCCCGGCCTCATCGAAGGGGCACACGCGGGCGCCGGCCTCGGCGATCGCTTCCTGCGCCATCTGGAACGGACCCGGCTGCTGGTCCACCTGCTGGATC
>CAZTZM010000376.1:0-17219 GCA_964618005.1 uncultured Myxococcales bacterium | reverse complement strand
CTCACGGGCCCCTCCGCGGCGGCTCCTGGCGTCCGGGGGTCACGATCATCGCCAGCAGCGCCCCACCGGCCAGTGCGCCGGCCAGGAACGAGATCGTCGGCAGCCCGATCGGCTCGCGCAGGATCGCCGACGGGGCGACGGCCGCCGCCAGCGGCGCGAAGGCGATCGGCAGCGCGGCCAGCCCGCGCGCGCCGCCCACCAGCACCAGCAGGATGGCGATCACCCCCCCGGCGGCCACCAGCCCCGCCCGCAGCGCGTGGTTCCACAGCTGCGACAGCATCTGGTCGTTCGGGGCGCCGCCGATCGGCTGGGCGTCGACGACGAACGCGTCGGCCGTGCCGGTCGCCACCGGCACGCCGACGATCGGGCCGCTCGCCTCCAACGTCGCGCTGCGGACCTCGTCGGCCAGCACGCCCTCGGTCGGCAAATCGGCCCCGTACAACATTTCTTTGAAGTCGAGCCGCGCCGTGTGACGGCGCCGGACCGCCGCCAGCCGCCGGGCGAGCGACGAGGCGGTCGCGGTCAGCACGGGTTCTTGCAAGCGCGCGCCGTAGGCCGACGCGACGGCCATGCGGAGCTGTTCGGGGTCGGGCCCGGTCGCGCCGCCCACCGCCGCCGAGATGAGGCGTTCGACCTCCAGCGGCGCCAGCGGGACCGGGTGCCGCGCGGTGAAGTCCCGGACCGTGTTGGCCAGCTCGGCCTCCAGCCGCGGCGGATCGGCGGCCGGGATCAGCGTGGCCGCGCGCGCCACCCGCTCGACCGACAGCGCCTCGGCGCGGCTGAGCGTGCGCCCGGAACGCGCGCAGATCCGCAGCACCCGATCGCGCGTGTCGCCGGCCAGGATCCCCGCCCCCACCAATCGAGCGCCCGGCGTGGTCGCCGCCGCCGTCAGATCGATCCGCGCCTGCGAGCGGCGGAGCTCGCGCGCGATGTAGCGATCGGCGCGCGCCACCACGGCCAGCCGGTCGACCGTGGGATCGTCGTCGAAGCGGACGCCGATCAGCGCCTCGCGGTGGTCGGCGGAGAGCTCCAGCCGGACGGCCGGATCGCTGCGCCCCTGGACCAGGATCCGCCGCAGCACCTCGGGGTCGTCCGGGATGCCGCTCGCCTCGGCCCCCTCGAACGTGACGCCCAGGAAAAGGTCGGCCACCGACCAGGCGTTGGCGACGCCCGGCTGCGCCCGCAGGTCGTCGGCGAAGCGGCGGACCTCGCGCAGCACCACAGGCTCGTCCAGGTCGCCGTGCACGCTGACGAAGAACATCGGCGCCGCGTTCCACTGGCGCGTCCCGACGTGCAGGCGCGGCGACAGCGCCGCCACCTCCAGCGTCAGCGCGGCCGAGACCAGCACCACCACCCGGAAGAAGCGCGGCCGCGTGAGCGGCCCCGTGCCGGGAAGCCAGGGGAAGAAGAACACCGTCGCCCCCGCCCCCAGCGCCGCCAGCGCGCCGGTCAGGCGGATGCCGCCGATCGGCATCAGCGCGAACGGCGCCGCCGCGCCGACAGCCGCGGCCAGCGCGCGCACGATTCGCCGGCGCGCCAGCGGGAAGTGCGCGCGCCAGGCGGCGACCATCAGGAAGAACGTCCAGATCACCGCATAGCCCAGCGGCAGGAGGCGCGCCCGGTGGCGCCGGGGATCCGGCCAGAGCGGCTTGGCCTCGAGCCCGCCGCCGGCGCTGGGCAGCAGGCCCAGGCCCGAGTCGGCCAGCGCCGCCGCCAGCAACGGCTCCGTGCGATCCCAGTCGGGCGCGTCGACCAGGAAGCGCACGCGGCGCCCGTTCTCGGTCAGGAACCAGCCCAGCGCATCGGCCCGGCGGACCACGCGCTGGCGGGCCGCCTCACCTTCGCTCTCGCTGTTGCCGCGCGCCAGGACCGGGCGGGCGCTGGTCTTGCCGCTCGCGTCGACGGTGATGTCGAGCAGGCTCGACGGGCCGTAGACCGCCCGCACGCCGGGCACGGCCGCCAGCCGCTGCTCGGCCAGCGCCAGCGCCTGCCGGTTGGCGGCGTCGTAGAGGTCGTCGACCTCCACCTCGATCTCGGTCAGGCCGAGCAGCCCGAACCGCGCCCCGCTCTGCCGGCCGCTGGCCACGGCGGGCGTGTGCAGGGGCGCCCAGGCGAACGGGCTGGGCGCCGCGCGCGCGATCCGGCCGCCGGCGAAGGCCGTCGCCAGCGCGACGAGGACAGCGGCCAGCCCGCAGGAGCGCACCGCCCCTAAGTTATCACTCTCGGCCTCAGCCCCGAATGAACGTGGCGGCCCGCGCGACCGCCACGCTCCGCTCGACCTCGGCCTCGGACAGGATGTTCGCCTGCAGCAACAGCTCGTACTCCTGCCGCAGGTGCGTGTTCAGCAGGTAAGGCCCGTCGGTGTTGATGGTGTAGCGGACGCCGGCGTTCTCGAACGTCCGCAGCGCGGCGCCCAGCTCGTCGACGCCGTCGACGGCGCGGGTGCGCAGGTTCGAGCTGGGGCAGATCTCCAGCACCGTCTTCGCCTCGGCCAGCTTGCGCACCGCCTCGACGTCGGCGGCCGCCGCGATGCCGTGACCGATCCGGTTGGGCGCCAGCTCTCTCAGCACGGCCAGCACGCCGGCCACCGAGGTGTACGGCGTCTCGCCCGTGTGGACCGTGGTTCCGAGGCCAGCGGCCCGCGCCCGCGCGAACAGATCGCGGTAGCCGGCCACCTCGGCCCCCAGCTCCAACGTGTGCGACTCGGGTCCCGCCAGATCGATCCCCAGCACGCCGCGCGACCGGTACTTGACCGCCTTCTTGACCAGGATCTCGTTCAGCTCCAGCGAGAACTCGCGCGCCAGGCAGAAGATCAGGCCCGCGCGAACGCCGTACTCCAGGCAGGCGCGATCCATCCCGCGCAGCGCCGCGTGGATGATGTGGTCGAGGTCGCGCTCGCCGCCCAGGTTGCGCTTCATCGGGTTGAAGCGCAGCTCGATCAGGGTCACGTTGCTGGAGCGGAACTCCTTGCCGATGATCTCGTAGACCGAGCGCTCGATGGCGGCCGGCGACGACTGAATCTTCTCCGTCCAGTGGTGGAGGATGGCCAGGTACTCGTCCAGTGACGAGACGTTCTCCGGCTTGGCCGTCACCAGGTCGCGGAACTCCCAGTACGTCGAGACGGGGAGCTTGAACCCCTGCTCGTGCGCGATCGACCACAGGATGTGGGGCGCGACCGCGCCGCCCACGTGAATGTGGAGATCGCACAGCTCGAGCCTCGGATCGAGCATCGTTCTCTCCATTATGAGGCAGGCCGCGCCTCGGCGCGACGCCTCCGACGGACTATCGACCGTTCGACGCGGTCTTGACCGGCGCGGCCGGCGCGACAGAGACCGGTTTTCCGTTGCGGTTCAGCAACGACCGCAGCTCCTGGCCCGGCGAGAAGGTGATCGTCTCTTGCTGGGGGATCTCGATCGGCGCGCCGGTCTGCGGGTTCTTGACCATGCGCGGCGGTCTTCGCCGTTTGGAAAAAGTCCCGAAACCTGGATAGGTGAGCCGGGCGTTCTGGTTCCGGCTGACCCGGGTGCGGATGAAGTAGTCGCCCATCTCGGTGAACACGGCATCGACGATCTGCGCCACGGTCTTCTTGGTCAGGTCGCGCGGAAGGTGCTTGCCGGCGTACACGCGCTCGATGAGCTCCGCCTTCGTCATTTCGAATCTCCCAGTCCCCTGCTCACGGGGGCGGCCAGACTACGGATTCAAAATCGAGGTGTCAACGAGCCCGCGCGACGTTTCTTGGATTATTCTAGACAGGGACTCTGCGCGTGGACGGAGCTGGGCGTGTCCCAGCGAAGTCCGTCGCGGGAAGCTCGGAACCCTCGCAGGGTTCCGCCTTGATCGTGAGGCTCCGATGACAGCACCCGCCAAGGTCACTTATGTCAGCCTCTCTGCCGACGACCCGGCAACCGACGCCGCTTTTGGGACGGCCATCGCCGAAGCGCGTGGCGCGCTGGGCGCGACCGCGCCGCTGGAGATCGCCGGTGAGAGACGCGCCGGCGCCGGTGTGATCGAAAGCCGCAGTCCGACCGACATGCGCGTGGTGGTGGCGCGCGTGACCGCGGCCGGCGCGGACGACGTGCGCGACGCCGTGGCCGCCGCGCGGGCGGCCTTCCCCGCCTGGAGCGCGCGCCCGTTCACCGAGCGGGCCACGATCATCGAGCGCGCCGCCGAGCTGGTGCGGGCGCGGCGGTTCGAGCTGTCGGTCTGGATGATCCTCGAGATGGGGAAGAACCGGGTCGAGGCCCTGGGCGAGATCGAAGAGACCGCCGACCTGCTGCACTATTACGCGGGGCAGCTGCGCGCCAACGGCGGCTACGTCCGCCCGATGGATCGGCTGGCGCCCACCGACGACAACACCAGCGTCCTGCGCCCCTACGGCGTCTGGGCGGTGATCGCCCCCTGGAACTTCCCGTACGCGCTGCTGGGCGCGCCGGTGGCGGCGGCGCTGGTCACCGGCAACACGGTCGTCTGCAAGCCGTCGTCGGAGACGCCGCTCTCGGCGGTCAAGCTGGCGGAGATCTTCCACGCCGCCGGCGTCCCGAAGGGGGCGCTGACCTGCCTGCCCGGCAGCGGCCGCGTGGTCGGCGACGGCCTCGGCGACCACCCGGATGTCGCGGGCGTGACGTTCACCGGCTCGTACGACGTCGGGTTCAAGCTGTATCAGCGCTTTTCCAGGCCGTTCCCCAAGCCGGCCATCATCGAGATGGGCGGCAAGAACCCGGCGCTGGTGATGGCCAGCGCCGATGTCGCTCAGGCGGTGCAAGGGATCTACCGATCAGCCTTTGGGATGAACGGGCACAAGTGCTCGGCCTGCTCGCGGGTCTACGTCCACCGCGCGGTCGCGGACCAGCTGCTGGCGGGCCTGGTCAAGGCCGCGGACGGCGTCGCGCCGGCCGACCCGCTGGACAAGGGCGTGTTCGTCGGGCCGGTGGCGACCAAGCAGTCGTACGAGGACTACCAGCGCTACGCCGGGGTCGCGCGCGCGGCGGGCGCGGTCCGCGCCGGCGCGGCGGTGATCACCGACGGCGACAAGGCCCACGGCTACTTCGTCCGCCCGACGGTGCTGGCCGGCCTCCCCCGGGGCCACGAGCTGCTGCGCGAGGAGCTGTTCGTCCCCATCGTCGCCGTGCAGGCGGTCGACAGCCTGGACGAGGCGCTGGCCGAGGCCAACGACACCAAGTTCGGCCTCACCGCCGGGCTATTTTCGCGCGAGCAAAAAGAGGTCGACACCTTCTTCGATCGGATCGAGGCGGGCGTCACGTACGTGAACCGGGCGGCGGGCGCCACCACCGGCGCCTGGCCGGGCGTGCAGCCGTTCGGCGGCTGGAAGGGGAGCGGCTCGACGGGGAAGAACATCGGCGGGCTCTACACCCTCCCCTGTTACCTGCGCGAGCAGAGCCGCACGGTGGTGCGATGAGCGCCGCCGCGGCCGCGCGCCAGGCCCTGGCGGCCCTGGCGGCGCAGCCCATCACGATCGTGACCGAGCCGCCGGGCCCGCACGCCCGCGAGATGATCGCGGCCGCCAAACCGCACCTGTCGCCGTCGCTGATCCACTGCTACCCGCTGATGGTTCGCCGCGCCTCCGGCTGCATGGTCGAGGACGTCGACGGCAACGTGTTCCTGGACGTGGAGGCCGGCGTGGCGACCGCGTCGACGGGCCACTGCCACCCGGCCGTCGCCGAGGCGATCGCGCGGCAGGCCGAGGTGCTGATCCACATCTGCGGCACCGACTTTCACTACCCGGGCTACGGCGCCATCTGCGAGAAGCTGGGCGCGCTGGCGCAGCGGATCGGGCCCAACGCGCACCACTGGCAGACCTTCCTGACCAACTCGGGGACCGAGGCGGTCGAGGCGGCGCTGAAGCTGGCGCGCAACCACACCGGACGCCCCGGCACCGTCGCGTTTCGGGGCGGGTTCCACGGCCGGACGCTGGGCGCGCTGTCGCTGACCGCCAGCAAGTCCAAGTACCGGCGCGGGTTCGGGCCGCTGCTCCCCAACGTCTATCACGCCGAGTACGGCAACCTGGACAGCGTCGTCGAGCTGTTCGCGACGCTGGTGGCGCCCGACGACGTGGCCGCCATCGTGGTCGAGCCGGTGCTGGGCGAAGGCGGCTACATCGTGCCGCCGGCGGAGTTCTTGTCGGGCCTGCGGGCGCTGTGCGACCTGCACGGGATCATGCTGGTGTTCGACGAGGTGCAGTCCGGCATGGGCCGCACCGGCAAGATGTTCGCCGCCGAGCACACCGGCGTCATCCCCGACATCCTGCTGGTGGCCAAGGGGATCGCCTCGGGGATGCCGCTCGGGGCGATGATGGCGCCACGGGAGATCATGACCTGGCCGGCCGGCAGCCACGGCTCGACGATCGCCGGCAACCCGGTGTCGATCGCCGCCGGGATGGCCACGATCGACCTGCTGGAGCACAGCCTGGTCGCGAACGCGGCCAAGATCGGCCAGCGCCTGAAGGACAAGCTGGCCGAGCGGCTGGCGCACGTGACCGGCGTGACCGAGGTGCGCGGCGTCGGCCTGATGATCGGCATCGAGCTGGAATCGCACACGCTGGCCGAGAACGTGGCGCAGCTCTGCTTCCGCCGGGGCCTGGTGGTGCTCGAGTGCGGGCGCAAGGCGATCCGGATCTCGCCGCCGCTGATCCTGACCGAGGCGCAGGCCGAGACCACGGCCGCGGTGTTCGCCAAGGCCTGCGCCGACGCGCAGGCCGACGCAAGGGCATGAGCGAGCTCGCCGACCGGCAATCCGACCGCGTCTTCTACACCTGGACCGCCCAGGCGTCCGCGCTGCCGATGGAGATCGTCGGCGGCGAAGGGGCGCGCTTCGTCACCGCCGACGGCGCCCGCTGGTGGGACTTCGGCAGCATGGTCTGGAACGCCCCCCTCGGGCACGGGCACCCGCGCCTGCGCCAGGCGCTGGCCGACGCGGCGGCGCGCGGCCTGCTGACCGTCCCCTCGGCGGTCTTCCCGGCCAAGGCGCGGGCGGGCCAGCTGCTGGCCGAGGTGACCCCCAGCGGCCTGGAGAAGACCTTCTTCTGCCTGTCGGGCGCCGAGGCCAACGAGAACGCGGTCAAGATGGCCCGGCTCTACACCGGCCGGCGCAAGATCGTCGCGCGCAGCCGCAGCTACCACGGCGCCACGCTGGCCATGCTCTCGCTCTCGGGCGACCCGCGCCGCGATCCGTTCGAGCCCGGCCTGCCCGGCGTGGTCCGGATGGGCGACCCCTACTGCTTCCGCTGCCCGTTCGGCAAGGAGCCGGCCACCTGCTCGCACGAGTGCGCGGAGGATCTGGAGACCGCGCTGCTGCGCGAGGGGCCGGAGACCGTGGCGGCGGTGATCCTGGAGGGGATCGTCGGCGCCAACGGCGTGTTCGTGCCGCCGCCCGGCTACTGGAAGAAGATCCGCGCCCTCTGCGACCGCCACGGCGTCCTGCTGATCGCCGACGAGGTGCTGTCCGGGTTCGGGCGCACCGGCCGCTGGTTCGCGGTCGACCATGACGGCGTGACCCCCGACCTCATCACCATGGCCAAAGGCCTGACCGGCGGCTACATGCCGGGCGGCGCGGTGGTCGTGACCGAGAAGATCGCCCGCCACTTCGACGACCACACGCTGGTCTGCGGCCTGACCAGCTACGCCCACCCGCTGGTGTGCGAGGCCATCGTCGCCACCATCGAGACGCTGCGCGACGAGAGGCTGATCGAGCGGGCCGCCACGACCGGGAAGCTCCTGGGCGCCGAGCTGGCCCGCTTCGCGGCGACGCGGCCCCAGATCGCCGACGTGCGCGGCCTCGGGCTGCTCTGGGCGCTGGAGCTGTGCGCCACGGGTCCCGGGGGCGAGCGGACGAAAATTCCACTCCCGCCGCAAGCGATGGCAAAGTTGGGCGCCAGCTTGCGCCGCCACCACCTTCACACGCACAAGCGCGACAACCTCCTCTACCTGGCGCCGCCGCTGGTCATCAGCGAAGCGGAGCTGCAGGCGGGGCTGGGCGACCTGGGCCGCGCCTTCGACGAGGCGTTCGCGTGAACGCGGCCGACCCCCGCGACAAGGTCTACCCGACCGTCGCCGCCGCGCTGAAGGGCGTCCTGCGCCACGGGATGTCGATCATGTCCGGCGGCTTCGGGCTGTGCGGCAACGCCGAGGCCTGCATCGAGGCGATCGCCGCCAGCGGCGTCAAGGATCTGACCATCATCAGCAACAACTGCGGCAACCAGGGGCAAGGCCTGGCGGTGCTGCTGAAGAACCGGCAGGTCGCGCGCGTGATCTGCAGCTTCGTCGGCGGCAACCCGGACCTGGCCGAGCAGTACCTGAACGGCCGCGTGAAGGTCGAGCTGGTGCCGCAGGGGACGTTCGCCGAGCGGATCCGCGCCGGGGGCGCCGGGATCGCCGGGTTCTACACGCCGACCGGCGTCGGGACGGTGGTGGCGGAGGGGAAAGAGGTGCGTGAGATCGACGGGCGCAGCTACCTGCTCGAGCGGCCGCTGCGCGCCGACCTGGCGATCGTGCGCGCCGCTCTGGCGGATCGCTTCGGCAACCTGCGCTTCTACCGGACGGCCCGCAACTTCAACCCGCTGATGGCCACCGCCGCCACCGTGACCGTCGCCGAGGCCGACCGCCTGGTCCCGAGCGGCGTCATCGATCCCGACGACGTGCATCTGCCCGGGGTCTACGTGAAGCGGCTGGTGGAGGTCGCCGAGCACCGCGACGTCATCGAGAACCGGACCACCCGGGCGCGCGGCTCGGGCCAGAAGCTGAGCGCGGCGACGCGCACGCGGCCGGGGCGCGCCTGAGATGAGCTGGTCGCGCGAGGAGATGGTCCGGCGGGCGGCCGCCGAGGTCCAACCGGGGCAGATCGTGAACCTGGGGATCGGCATGCCGACCGAGGTGGCGAACTACATCGACCCCGACGCCGGCGTGACGCTGCAGTCGGAGAATGGCCTCCTCGGCATGGGCCCCTACCCGACCGAGGACGAGGTCGACGCCCGCCTCATCAACGCCGGCAAGGAGACGGTCACCGCCCTCCCCGGCGCCAGCCTGTTCGACTCGGCGCAGTCGTTCGCCATGATCCGCGGCGGCCACATCGACCTGGCGATTCTCGGGGGGCTGGAGGTGGCGGCCAACGGCGACCTGGCCAACTGGACCGTCCCCGGAAAACTGATCACCGGCATGGGCGGCGCGATGGACCTGGCGGCGGGCGCCAAGCGGCTGGTGGTGCTGCAGAGCCACGCCGCCAAGGACGGCAGCCCCAAGCTGGTCAACCGCCTGTCGCTGCCGGCCACTGCGCTCGGCTGCGTGAACCGGGTGATCACCGAGCTGGGGGTGTTCGACGTGGGGGGCGACTGCTTCGTCTGCGCCGTCCGCGCCGACGGGATCTCGCGCGACACCATCCAGAAGTCGACCGGCGCACCTGTGCTGTTCACCACGGCGACCTCCGGCGGGTAGACGGGATCGTGACGGGCGGCCCACCTCCGCCTTGATTCTGCTGTTTCCTCGAATAGATTCCGGACGAGTTTTCCCCGATGTGGATCGTCCGGCTCGCGCTTCGCCGCCCGTACACCGTCGCGGTGATGTGCGTCCTGATCCTGGTGATGGGGATCCTGTCGCTCACCCGCATGGTGGTCGACATCTTCCCGGCCATCGACATCCCGGTGGTGGCCGTGGTCTGGAACTATCCTGGGCTCTCCGCGCAGGACATGGAGCGCCGGGTGGTGCTGATCAGCGAGCGCGCCTTCTCCACCACGGTGAACGGGATCCAGCGCATCGAGTCCCAGTCGATCCCCGGCGTCGGCATGCTGAAGATCTACTTTCAGCCTGGCGCTGAAATAGGCGCCGCCATTGCACAAATTTCGTCGGTATCCGGCACCATCCTGCGCATCACCCCGCCCGGGATGACGCCGCCGAACGTCATCCAGTTCAACGCCTCCAACGTCCCGGTCTCGCAGCTGACGCTGTCCAGCGAGACGATGCCGGAGCAGAAGATCTTCGACTACGGCTTGAACTTCATCCGGGTGAAGCTGTTCACCATCCCGGGGCTGTCGACGCCGGCGCCGTTCGGCGGCAAGCAGCGCCAGATCAACATCGACATCGACCCGCGCCGGCTGGCCGCCAAGGGGCTCTCCCCCTACGACGTGGTCAACGCCCTCAACAACGAGAACGTCATCCTGCCGGCGGGCACCGCCCGCATCGGCAGCCGCGAGTACAACGTCCTCATGAACTCGAGCCCCCAGGAGGTGGCCGAGTTCGGCAACATCCCGGTCAAGATCGTCGACGGCGCGCCCGTCCTGCTGGGCGACGTGGCGCGGGTCTCGGACTCGTTCGCCGACCAGACCAACCTGGTGCGGGTCAACGGCCGCCGCGCCACCTACCTGGCCATCCTGAAGCACGCCGACGCCTCCACCCTGGCGGTGGTCGACGCGGTCCGGGACGTGATGCCCCAGATCAAGGCCGCCGCCCCCGACGGCCTGGACCTGAAGCTGGACTTCGACCAGTCGGTGTTCGTGCGCGGCGCCATCAGCGGCGTCGTGCGGGAGGCGATCATCTCCTCGGCGCTGGTGTCGCTGATGGTCGGCCTGTTCCTGGGCAGCTGGCGCAGCATGGTGATCGTCTGCACCTCGATCCCGCTGGCGATCTTCTCGGCCATCGTGGGGCTGAAGCTGACCGGCCACACGATGAACATCATGACGCTGGGGGGGCTGGCGCTGGCCATCGGCATGCTGGTCGACGACGCCACCGTCGAGGTGGAGAACATCCACCGCAACCGGCTCCTGGGAAAGCCGCTGACGCGCGCCATTCTCGACGGCGCGCAGCAGATCGCCGTGCCGGCCATCGTGGCCACGCTGTCGATCTGCATCGTCTTCTTCCCGGTCGTCCTGCTGGTCGGGCCGGCGCGCTTCCTGTTCACGCCGCTGGCCATCGCCGTCGTGCTGGCGATGCTGGCGTCCTACGTGCTGTCGCGGACGCTGGTGCCGGCCCTGGCGCGCCTGCTGATGCGCAGCGAGAAGCACGACGACGGCCACGGCGACCCCGGCGAGGGCTGGCAGGGCCTGGCCACGCGGTTCAACCGCTGGCGCGACGCCAAGTTCGACCGCTTCCAGGACCGCTACGCCGCCCTGCTGGAGGCCGCCCTGCACCACCGGCGGTTCACGCTGTCGATCGCGGCGGCCATCGCGGTGGCCAGCCTGGGGCTGGTGTTCGTGGTGGGGACCGACTTCTTCCCCTCGGTCGACGCCGGCCTGATGAAGCTGCACTTCCGCGCCCCGGTCGGCTCGCGGATCGAGCGGACCGAGGAGCTGGTGGCCCAGGTCGAGACCGGCATCCGCGACATCGTCCCGGGGCGCGAGATCTCGACCATCAACTCGATGATCGGCGTGCCGGTCTCCTACAACCTGGCCTTCGTCCAGACCGACAACGTCAGCGCGATGGACGCGGAGATCCTGATCGCGCTCACGCCGGCGCACGCCCCCACCGCCGGCTACATGAAGCGGATCCGCAAGCTGCTGGCCGAGCAGTTCCCGGGGTCCAGCGCTTACTTTCAGCCGGCCGACATCGTCAGCCAGGTCCTGAACTTCGGGCTGTCGTCGCCCATCGACCTGCAGGTCGAGTACGCCGACTACCAGAAGGCCTACGAGTACGCGCGCCGGCTGCGCGACGACGTCGCCTCCGTGCCCGGGACCGCCGACGCGCACGTCGTGCAGGCGGTCGACTACCCGGCGCTGAAGGTCGAGGTCGACCGGCTGCGCGCCGCCCAGGCCGGGATCGCCGAGAAGGACGTGGCCAACAACCTGCTGGTGTCGCTGTCGTCGAGCGGCCTGGTGGCGCCCTCGTACTTCCTGAACCCGCACAATAACGTGAACTACACGGTGGTGGTGAAGACCCCGCTGCCGCAGCTGGCGTCGGTCGAGGGGGTGATGTCGACGCCGCTGACCGCCGGGACCCCGATCGCCTCCGCCAGCGGCGGGCCGACGCCCAGCGCCGTCCCCGAGGCGCCGGCGCAGATGCTGAGCGGCATCGCCCAGGTCACGCCCGGCGGTAGCCCCGAGCAGATCAACCACTACACCGTCCAGCGCGTGGTCGACGTGGGCGCCAACGTCGAGGGGCGCGATCTCGGCGCGGTGGCCGCCGACATCCAGAAGAAGATCGACGCCCTCGGCAAGCTGCCGGCCGGCATGCGCATCACGCTGCGCGGGCAGAACCAGGTCATGAACGACTCCTTCCGCAGCCTGGGGTTGGGGCTGATCCTGGCGGCGCTGCTGGTCTATTGCCTGATGGTGATCCTGTTCCAGTCCTGGCTGGACCCCTTCATCATCATGATCGCGGTGCCGGGCGCGCTGGTCGGCATCCTCTGGATGCTGGTGCTCACCCACACCACCATCAACGTCGAGTCGCTGATGGGGGCCATCATGGCGGTCGGCATCGCGGTGTCGAACTCGATCCTGCTGGTCAGCTTCGCCAACGACCTGCGGGTCGAGAAGGACGGGATCTCGCCGCCCGCGGCGGCGCTGGAGGCGGGCCGGACGCGCCTGCGGCCGGTGATCATGACCGCCATGGCGATGATCATCGGCATGATCCCGATGGCGCTGGGCCTGGGTGAGGCCGGCGAGCAGAACGCGCCGCTCGGGCGGGCGGTGATCGGGGGCCTGGGACTGGCCACCGTCACGACGCTGTTCATCGTCCCGGTGGTCTACGCCTCGCTGCGCGTGAAGCTGCCGAGCAAGCACGTGATGGAGCAGGAGTTTCTGGCCGAAGAGCAAGAAGGACTGGACCAACCGTCCCCCACCGGGAGCCACGCCTGATGTCATCGCGCAGCCGTTCCGTTCTGATTTACGTCGCCGGGATCGCCGTCCTGCTGGTCGTCGCGCTCAGCGTGGTCGGCCTGGGGATGCACCGCCGCCACGGGGTGCGTGACGAGGCGCAGACGCGCGAGACCGACGTGCGGCGCGGCCCGCGGGTCCGCGTCGCCACCGTCAAGCAGGCGCCCGGTGTCCGCACGCTGACCCTGCAGGGCGAGGCGCGGCCGTTCTTCGAGGTCACGCTGTACGCCAAGGTGGCCGGCTACCTGAGCGACCTGCGGGTCGACAAGGGCGACCGGGTGAAGAAGAACCAGCTCATCGCGACCGTCACGGCGCCCGAGCTGGACGCGCAGTACACCGCGGCGGTGGCCGACGCCAAGAACAAGCGCGTGAACGCCAAGCGCCTCTCGGCCCTGGCGCCGGCGGGGGTGATCTCGGCGCAGGAGCTGGAGCAGGGGCAGGCCACCGCCGACGTGGCCGACGCGACCGAGGTGGCGCTGGCCACCCAGCGCGGCTACCGCGTGATCCGCGCGCCGTTCGACGGCGTGGTGACGGCGCGCTTCGCCGACCCCGGCACGCTGATCCAGAGCGCCGCCAACGCCGAGAGCGGCGCCGTCCCCATCGTGTCGGTCTCCAAGGGGGACCAGCTGCGCGTCTACGTCTACGTCGACCAGTCGAGCGCGCCGTTCGTCCACGAGGGGGACACCGCCACCATCCGGGTCCCCGAGCGCCCCGGCTGGGCGCGCAAGGCCACGGTCACACGCACCAGCGGCGAGCTGTCGCCCAAGACGCGCACCATGCTGACCGAGCTCGACATCCAGAACGACGACCACGCCATTCTCCCGGGCAGCTACGTGCAGGTGTCGCTGGAGGTGAAGATCCCGCCGCTGCTGGAGATCCCGGCCGAGGCGCTGGTGACGCGCGGCGAGAAGACGCAGGCCGCCGTGCTCGACGGCGACCAGCACGTTCACTACAAGCCGGTGGTGGTCGCCGACGACGACGGCCAGACCGTGCGCCTGGTCAGCGGCCTCGGGCCCGGCGAGCGCGTCGCGCTCGACCTCGGCGGCGGCGCCGCCGAGGGCAGCCCGGTCCAGGTCGTCGAGACGAAGCGGTAGCAGACCAGACCCTCCCCCGGCGCCCGCGGCGCCGGCCTCTCCCACTTCGTGGACGAGGCGCAGATCTGATCTTTTCGCCTCGCCCCGCGCCAGCGGGAGAGGCCGACGCGCCGAAGGCTCGGCGGGAGAGGGGTCGGGCGGACGTTACCGCGAGACCAGCTCGACGCCGGGGCGGGCGGGGCCGTCGCCGTCGGCGGGCTCGGCGTAGGCGCGGAGCTCCAGGGTCGCCGGGGTGCGCTCGACGCTCTCGAACGCGAACGCCTTGTGGACGCGCGAGCGGGCGCACTTGGCGCCGCCGTTCGGGTTGCAGTCGTGGGCCATGTCGACGACCAGCACGTGCTCGCCGGCCGCCACGGAGCCGCTGAAGATCCGGTGGAACTCGGGCGTGTGAAGCTCGCCGACGTCCTTGTCCTTGCTGTAGATCGGCGGGTCGAAGTCCAGCGAGATCGTCAGCGACCGCCCCGTGTACTCCTCGGTCACCTCGTCGCGGTAGCGGACGACGACCGGGGCGCGCGCCGTCTCCTGCTGCTGCTTGCCGGAGAGCATCTCCTTCATCCGATCACGGTCGGTCCGGATCGGCCCGTCGGCGCCGTGCGGGGGAAACGTCAGCGCGTTGTCGTAGGCCGCCCAGGCCTTGCCGGGCGCGTTGCGCTTCTCATAGGCGTGCCCCAGCGTCAGATAGGCCTGGCGGCAGTGCTCGGGCGCGCCGGCCGGCCAGCAGCTCTTGGCCACGAACCCTTCCAGGTCCGCGACGGCCGGCTCCAGCCGGCCTTGTTTGAAGGAGGCGACGCCTCTCTTGTACAGCTCGTCGGGCGACGCGCCGCAACCGACCCACCCCAACACCGCCGCCAGACCGAGCAACCTGAAAGGACGGGCCACGCTGGGGGGCATCCGCATGGCGCGACGATGCTACACGACTGTGACCGCGGTCAACCGGCGGACGGGTTCGGGGGGGAGATCCCCACGCGGGCCAGCGCGGCGTTGACCTGCTTCAGGTCGTCCCAGGCCAGCTTCTTCTTGCTGGGATCGCGCAGCAGGTACGCCGGGTGGAACGTCGGCATCAGCGGGATGCCTTCGTAGGTGCGCAGATTGCCGCGCAGCCGGCTGATGGGCGAATCGTCGCGCAGGAGGCACTGCACCGCGAACTTGCCCAGCGCCACGATCATGCGCGGGCGGATCGCGCCGAGCTGCTTCTTCAGGAACGGCTCGCAGGCCGCCACCTCGTCGGGCTCCGGGTTGCGGTTCCCGGGCGGGCGGCACTTGAGGACGTTGCAGATGTACACGTCGCCCCGCGCGTAGCCCATCGCCTCGATCATCTTGGTGAGCAGCTGGCCGGCCTTGCCGACGAACGGCTCCCCCTGCGCGTCTTCGTCGGCGCCAGGCGCCTCGCCCACGAACACCAGGTCGGCCTGCGGGTTCCCGACGCCGAACACCAGGTTGTGGCGGCCGGGGGCCAGCTTGCAGCGCTGGCAGTCGCCCAGGTCGGCCCGCACGACCTGCAGCGCACCCTGCCCGCGCGGCGACGTCGCGTCGTCGGCTTCGATCACAGCCGGCAATTCCGGGGACGCCGCGACCGGGGGACCCGACTTGGCCGTCGGGCGCACCGGCACGCCGAGCAGCCCCGAGCGGCCGCGCGACGCCAGGTTGGTGCGGATCTGCGCCACCACGGATCGCAGCTCCTCGCGGTCGTCCACATCAGCGGCCACGGGCGCCTCCGGCCTCGGCGCGGGCCGCGCTCATGCTCTCCTGGGTGACCAGCGCGTCCACGGCCAGCGCATAGTAGAACGTGGGCCGCACCTCGGCTACCCGCACGGTGCCGTCGCGCCCCAGCGCACCGTCGCGGTCGCCGTCGCGCCGCTCCAGCTCGTCGACGATCACCGTGTAGCTCTCGAGAAAGAGGGGATCGGTCGAGATGATGTAGGCGGCCCCCAGCGCCCAGGCCACGCAGGCGTTCCAGCTGTTCTCGTCGAAGCGCCGGGGGACGAAGCTGCGCGGCACGCCCGCTGCGATCCGCTCGCGCAGCCAGGCGCCCACGAACGGCGTGTTCCCCTCGGCGGCGATGACCGCCAGGATCCGCGTCGCCGTCGTCGACGAGAAATCGAACAACCCGCCGGCCGCCGCCGGCTCCTTCACGAACGGCGCCGCCGCCCTCATCCCGAACGCCCGCTCGACGAACTTCCGCCCGCTGGCGAGCAGCCCGCGGTCGTCGCTCACGCGCGCGTAGATCAGCAGCGTCAGGGCCAGGAACCCCGGGTCGCGAAACTCGCGCCCCGACAGATCGTCCAGCGTCCCGAGGTGCGTCGCCAGGACCCGCGCCGCGCGATCGGCCACCGCCTGCCGCCGTGGCTCGAAGCGCCCCAGCGCCAGCTCGGCCGCCCCGGCCCACAGCGCCATCGCGCAGCAGTAGGCCGCCTCGTCGTCGGCCCGGCTGTCGATGGCGTCGGGGATGAACCGCGGCGCCGCGTCGATCAAATACCCCCAGGCCGCGCGGCGCGCGATCGCGAACCGCTCCACCCCGGTCAACAGCTGATGCCGCGCCCAGATCCAGACCGCCGCCAGCGTCCCGTGAAAGTCAGGGTCGCCGGCGCCTGGCCAGGGCGGGACGTAGCCGCTCGACACCCCGGCGGTGGTCTGGTGCGCGACCAGGACGCTCCCCGCGGTGGCCAGGTGGCGCACCGCCTGAGGCGCGTAGGTCCTGAGACGCGGATCAGGCATCCGGCTCGGATCCTTCCGGCCGGAGCCGCGGCGCGAACAGGGTCCACAGCCGCTCGGCGATCACCGGCTTGGCGGCGCGCGGGATCTCGACGCGCGCGCCGTCGGCGAACAGCACCGTCACCGCGTTGTCGTCGGCGTCGAAGCCGATCCCGGGGGCGCTCACGTCGTTGGCGACGATGGCGTCGCACCCCTTCTCGCGCAGCTTGCCGGCGGCCCGCGCCTCCAGCGCCGCCCCGCCCGCCACCTCGGCCGAGAAGCCGATCAGGAACGGGCGGCCGTTGCGCCGCGCGCGGGCGACGCCCGCCAGCAGATCGGGGACCGGCGCCAGCTCCAGCGTCAGCCCCTCGCCGGCGGTCCGCCGCGACAGCTTCCCCTCGGCGCGCGCGCGCGGGCGGAAGTCGGCCACCGCCGCCGCCATCACAACCGCGTCAGCGCCCGGCGCGGCCGCCGCCAGCGCCTGTTCCAGCTCGGCGGCGGTCTCGATCTCCACGCGCGAGAGGCCGCCCGCCCCCGGCGCCACCGCGGGGGTGCCCGGCCCGGCCAGCAGGGTCACCGCCGCGCCGCGGGCCGCCGCCGATGCCGCCAGCGCCGCGCCCATC
>CAZTZM010000375.1:0-2521 GCA_964618005.1 uncultured Myxococcales bacterium | reverse complement strand
CCACCGGGAAGCGCACATAGATGGATGGCGAGGCGTGGTCCTCGTACTCGACCTCGGCCTCGGCCAGCGCCGTCCGGTGGGTCAGGCACCAGTGCACCGGCTTCTTGTCGCGGTAGACCAGCCCGGCGCGCACGAACCCGGCCAGCTGGCGGGCGATCGTCGCCTCGTAGTCCTTCGACAGCGTCAGGTAGGGGTCTTCCCAGTGGCCCAGGCACCCCAGCCGCTTGAACTCCGCCCGCATGACGTCGACGAAGCGCAACGCGTGCTTCTCGCAGTGCGCCCGGAACTCGGCCGCGTGCATCTCCTTGGCCTTGGGGCCCAGCTCCTTCTCGACCTGTTGCTCGATCGGCAGACCATGGCAATCCCACCCGGGGCGGAACTCGGCCAGGCGCCCCATCAGCAGCTGCGAGCGGACGACGATGTCCTTCAGCACCTTGTTGAGGACGGTGCCGTAGTGAATGCCACCGGTTGGGTAGGGCGGGCCGTCGTGCAGCACGAACGAGGTGGCGTTCTCCTGCCGCCGCGCCGCGAGGATCCGGTCGTACTGGCCGTCGCGCCGCCAGCGCTCGAGCCACTCGGGTTCGCGGCGCGCCAGGTCGGCGCGCATCGGGAATTCAGTCTTGGGGAGATTGAGCGTCGATTTCCAGTCCACGGGCGCCGGGATACTACTAAACAAAAGGACGCGAAGCCGGGTCCTTTACGTCCCCCGCGGATGAACGCCGACGTGAGCCCGTCGGCGTTCACGCGACCGGACGAAGCCCAGACGAAGCCCATAAGTCCCGCGTGGTACAAAGGACAGATGGACGAGCGGGTGCCATGGGACCAGTACTTCATGAACATCGCGCAGGTGGTGGCGTCGCGGTCGACCTGCCCGCGCAAGTTCGTCGGCGCGGTCATCGTGCGTGACCGGACCATCCTCTCGACCGGCTACAACGGGTCGATCCGCGGGATGCCCCACTGCACCGACGCCGGCCACATGATGGAGAACGATCACTGCGTGGCCACCATCCACGCCGAGGCCAACGCCATCATCCAGGCCGCCAAGAACGGCGTGAACATCGACGGCGGCGCGATCTATGTGACGGCCAGCCCGTGCTGGAACTGCTTCAAGCAGATCGCCAACGCCGGGATCCGCCGCATCGTTTACGGCGAGTTCTACCGGGACGAACGGATCTTCAGTGTTGCCGAGCGTCTGGCGATAGATCTGTTGCACGTACCCAGCCAGGTCCCGGCGCCCCAGCGCGCTTGATTCACCACCCCAGCTGAAGATTTGAGCAGGTGGGCTTGTGGCCCACCTCACGGAGCTTTTTTGGTTGACGGGTTGGTGACAGCTGGATGACGTTATACGTCCATGCTCCGTCGGACGGCCTTCGCCGCGACCCTCGCGCTGCTCCTCGGTTTCGCGGCCCGCGCGCACGCCGAAGAGGCGGGTGACGAGGCCGTCGGCCCCGCGGCGGCAGAAGCCGCGGCTGACTCGGGCGACGAAGCGCCGGCTCGCCCGGCGCGCCACAAGCGACGGAAGAGCCACAAGGGCGGCCGATTCATTGGTCGAGTCGTCCCGGAAGACAAGCTGCGCATCGACCCGCTTCCTCGTCCATCCGGGAACCTGGAGATGGTCAGCCTGGCCAATCCGGACGAGAAGGTGAAGGTCAACATCTACAACCCGGACGGGTCGTACAACCTCGACGCGCTCGATCAGTTGAACCACGTCCTGCGCTGCCGGCGCACCGACACCGAGATGGAGATGGACCCGCAGCTCCTGACGTTGCTGTCGCACGTCTACGACCACTTCGGCAGCAAGCCGCTGCAGATCGTCTCGGGCTACCGCAACCAGCGCAAGCAGACCAGCAACCACTTCAAGGGGCGGGCCAGCGACATCCGGATCGCCGGGGTCAGCTCGAAGAAGATCGAGGCGTTCGCCGAGACGCTGGACCGCGGCGGGATGGGCATCGGCATCTACCCGCGCAGCCAGTTCGTCCACATCGACGTGCGCTCGCCCCCCAGCTACCGCTGGATCGATTACTCGCCGCCGAACTCGAACGCGTCCGAGAAGCGCCCGCCCCGCGGCTGGAAGCGCAAGAAGCTCGAGTCGTAGGCGCGACGGCGCGCGGGCGGTCCCGCTCCGACCCTTCCCCCGTCGGAGCTGACGCCGGGGGTCAAGTTCCGACAGAATTCTGTCGAACGACAGCGCCGCAATGTTTATCCGTGCCACCCGGCAGACGTTCACCTGGCTTTGCGCTGTCTCCCTCCTGACCCTGGGGGCCGCCTCCTGCGGTGACAATCTCCCGTCGAAATCCGACGCCCTGAGCGGCGGTGGCGGCATGGGCGGCTCGGGCAGCACGGGAACGGCGGGCAGCGACGGCGGTGGTGCCGCCGGGACGGACGGCGGCATGGGGACCGGCGGCCAGGCGGGCGCCACCGTCGATGCCGGGGGCGGGCAGGACGGCGGCGGCACGGGCGGCGTGGCGGGGACGGACGGCGGCACAGGCGGCCAGGCGGGCGCGGGGACGGGCGGGACGGG
>CAZTZM010000374.1:0-38818 GCA_964618005.1 uncultured Myxococcales bacterium | reverse complement strand
CCACGCGCGCGGCCGTCGAAGAGGGGATCGTCCCCGGCGGCGGCGTCGCGCTGGTCCGCGCGCTCGGCGCGACCGAGAAGCTGGAAGGCCTCTCGGAGGAGCAGTCGATCGGCGTCGCCATCGTGCGCCGCGCCTGCGAGGCGCCTTGCCGTCAGATCGCCACCAACGCCGGCAAGGAAGGGTCGATCGTCGTCGACAAGGTTCGCAACGGCAAGGGCGCCTTCGGCTACAACGCGGCCACCGACGAGTTCGAGGACCTGGTCGAGGCGGGCGTCATCGACCCGACCAAGGTCGTGCGCTCGGCGCTGCAGAACGCGGCCTCGGTCGCGTCGCTGCTGGTCACCACCGAGGCGCTGATCGTGGAGCGCCCGAAGGAGGAGGCGCCTGCGCCGGCTCCGGGTGGCGGCGGCATGGGCGGAATGGGTGGCATGGGCGGAATGGGCGGCATGATGTAAGCCGCGCGCACGGGGACCCTCTTAGGGCCCCTGTCGAGATGAAACGGCGAGCCGGGTGACCGGCTCGCCGTTTTCATTTGAGGGCGCTGTTACGCTATCGTTGGATCGATCGCGCCGACGCGACGTCGAAGCGAGCCGAGCAGCGCCATCGCCGCGGTCGTGGTGGCGATCGTCGCGACGCAGGCGAGCACGCCCAGGACGATCGCGGTCCGGAAGGGCTCGCGATAGGTCGCCTTCTCTTCGAGACGCCGCTGCAGGTTGTCGACCTGCGCGTGCAGCGCCGTCTCGCGCCCCTTCTGCGCGGTGAGATCCCCGAACAGGGCCAGGGCGCCGGCGTACTGGCCGCTGCGGTCGTAGATCGGGTTCACGGACGCGATGACCCAGACCAGCGTCCCGTCCTTTCGTCGCAGCGTGAGCTCGTGGCGCTCCTCGATTCCGCGCTGGCGGCGCAGCAGGTTCTCGCGCGCGACGGGCCGGCGCCCTTCGTCCATCAGCTCGAAGATGTGCAGGCCGAGCATCTCCTTCTCGGCGTAACCGAGCAGGTCGGCCGCGGCGCGGTTCACGAAGGTGGTGCGTGCCTGGGCGTCGATGAGCCAGATCCCCTCGTTGGTCGTGTCCAGCACCAGCCTGGCCACCATGTCCCGCAAGGCCGCCGCGGCGGTTCCCTCCGGCGACGGGCGTTCGGCAGACGCGCTCAGGTCCATCGATCCCCCCATTTCACGCACGAGGCACCTATCATACATAATGCCGGCGCGCCGCCCATGGGCGGGCGGCGCCGCGTGACAGGACGCACGAGGCGGGGCGCGTCACTTTTCCAGCGCGCCGGTCAGCGACAGCAAGAGGGTCTGACGCCGATAGCTGATGGGCGCCGCGTTCGCGAGCTCGTTCGCATAAAACGTGTAGCGCGCCGTCAGCCGCAGGCCGTCGCCCAGCGGACGCGAGAGATCGACCCGGACGCTGGAGCGGTTCTCGTCGTCGATGCTCTCGACGCTGGAGAAGCTGTTGGCCGTGATCTGCCCGATCACCACCGGCTGGCTGTAGTACGCCAGCAGGAGCTCGGCCCGCGCGGCCAGTGTCAGGCCGGCGGGCAACGGCGTCGCGAAGCGCGCGGTGAAGAAGTGACGCTGCACGGTCTCGCCGTAGCTGTTCGACCAGTTGTCGTGAAACGCGTACCCGACGCCGGTCAGCACCCGCCCGACGCGCGTCAGGTCCAGGTGGGTCATCAGGAATCGATCATGGCGGGTGTCGGGACCCGAGCAGGCGAACTGCCCCTGCGTGTCCGGGCAGTCGTTGGTCAGGGCGGGGCCGCCGAAGGTCCGGTCTTCGAAGGCGGCACCGGCCGCGCTCTCCCAATCGGCTGTCCCGTCGGAGGGGGGCGTCCAGCGCAGCTCCAGCGCGGCGGTCGGTGCCGTGAAGTCTTCGTCGCGATCGGGCTTGAACTCGAACGCTCGGTAGCCAGCGCCGAGCGCCACGTCCAATCGGTCGGTCGGCGAGAACGCCAGCTGCGCCGACGGCGCCAGCGAACGGAAGTCCCGCCGCTCGCTGGCGTCGAGGAAGCTCGTCGTCTGGGCCTGAAACGCCTCGTAGTAGGCGCCCGAGACGGCCAGCGTCCTCGTCCCGCCCAGCGCCACCTGCCAGGCCAGCGAGGACTGCGCGATGGCGACGTCCTCGTCCCGGGCCGCAGGGGCGTCGAACAGCTTGCCCGCCGCCGTCGCGCTCATCGCGACGGCCTGACCGTCGGCGATGACGTCGGACAGCGTCCCCGCCACCACCAGCCGCTGGACGGTCGAGGCGACGATCGGCGGGTTGTCGGCGCCGGCGACGATCTCGGTCCGGTGCGCGTTCGTGTCGTATTCCAGGCCCAGCTCGGCGCGCAGCGTGTAGTGCTCGGTGTCGGGCGCCCCGGCTCCCTCTGCGCGCGCCGGGCCGGCGGCCATCAGGCACGCCAGGGCCAGCAGCGCGCGCGGAGCCCGCTTTGCCATCCGCCGTCGAGCATACAGGTTCCGTGACGTTTCCAAGACAGCCGAACCTGTTGTGACGGACGCCCGCTTGAGCTTACGATGCCACGTCCCGGCCGTTCTGGACCGGGACGCGAGTCGTTCACACAGCGAGGAGGATCGAGATGAGGAAGTTGGCATTATGTGGGGCAGTGATCGGGTTCGTCATGGTGGGGGCTTCGGCGGCGCACGCTCAGGGCTACGGCTCGGCCGGTTGTGGTCTCGGCTCGCTGGCTTTCGGCACGAACAACGGCATGGGGCCGCAGATCCTCGCGGCGACCACGAACGGGACGTTCGCGAACCAGACCTTCGCCATCACCTCGGGCACCTCGAACTGCTCCTCCGGCGGCGTCATCAAGGCGCAGCGCGAGCAGGCCGCCTTCGCCGAGGTCAACTTTCAGGACCTGAAGCGCAACATGGCCGCCGGCGGCGGTGAGTTCCTGACCTCGTTCGCCACGCTGCTCGGCTGCGAGGACGCCGCCAAGCCGGCGCTGGCGCAGATGACGCAGGCCAAGTACGAGTCGATCCTCCCGACGGAGAAGACGACGCCGATGGAGATGCTCTCGGGCGTCAAGACGCAGATCAAGGGCGACGTGCGGCTGGCCAATTCGTGCAGCGATGAACGCGCCGTGGCGCGCGCCGAAGGTCGGCTGACCCCGGCGGTGGCCGCCAAGTCGCCGACCCCGGCCCCGGCCAAGGTCGCGCTCGTTCCGGCGAAGACGCTCAAGTAGCGCCGGATGGCGTTCGCCGCGGCGGTGCAGATCCTGCTCGCCGCGGCGGCGCTGTCACCGCCGTCCGACTACCTGCCGACGGTGATCGCCCAGGCGCGGACCGCGGGGCTGGCGGAGTCGCGCCCGTGGCAGACGCTGGTCCACTATCGCCGGCGCGCCTTCGGCGGCTGGCAGAGCGAGGCCGACGGCGCCGGATTCTTCCTGGCAGGCCCGCGCGGACGCCGCGACCCGGCCGCCGAGCTGGAGGCTTCGCTGGCCGCCTTTCTGGCGCCCGGGCCCGCCGGCGACGAGCACGCGCAGTGCCGCTTCCCCGCCCGCTGGGAGTGGTTGAAGCAGGCGCTGCGGATCGATCCGGCCCGCGCCCCCGACGTGAGCTGCCCCGCGCTGCACCAGTGGTTCACCGGGATCTCACCGCAGGCGGCCACGCTGATCTACGCGACCGCGTACATCAACAGCCCGGCGTCGATCTACGGTCACACCTTCCTGCGCGTGTCGCGCTCGACCGGCGAGGGGAACCCGCTGCTCGACTACGCGATCAACTTCGCCGCCGACGTCGACACGGAGAACGGGCTCCTCTACGCGGTGAAGGGGGTCTTCGGTCTCTTCCCCGGGCGGTTCTACGTGATGCCGTACTACGTCAAGGTCCAGGAGTACTCCAACATGGAGAGCCGGGACCTGTGGGAGTACGAGCTGTCGCTGTCACCCGAGCAGGTCCGCCGGCTGGTGCTGCACGCCTGGGAGACGCGCACCACCCACTTCAACTACTACTTCTTCTCGCGCAACTGCTCCTACCAGCTGCTGTCGCTGATCGAGGCGGCGGCGCCCGAGCTGCACCTGGTCGACGGCTTCGGGCCGGCGGTCATCCCGTCGGACACGGTGCGCGCGATCCTGGCCCATCCGGGCCTGGTGCGCGCGGAGCGGCCGCGCCCGTCGCTGCTCAGCGTGCTGCGCCGGCGACGGGTCGGTCTGTCGTCGCGCGAGCTGCGCATCGCGGAGGCCTGGGCGACCGCGCCCGACGGCGCGACCCTGCCGCCGTTCCCGCCGGGGTCGAAAGCGCATCAGGCGCAGATCCTCGACGCCGCCTACGACTACCTCCGGTACCGCGAAGGGCTGAAGGCCGAGCCGTCGGAGGGGTTCAAGAAACGCGAGCGCCGGCTGCTGCTGGCGCGCGGCCGGTTGGGCGTGCCGCCGCAGGATCCGGTGGTGGTCCCCGACGTCGGCGCGCCCGAGCGCGGACACGCCACCGCGCGGGTCAGCCTGGGCGGCGGCACGTCGGATCAGGCCGGCCCGTTCCAGACGCTGTCGATCCGCGGCGCCATCCACGACACGCTGGATCCGCCGGGCGGCTATCCGGTCGACGCGCGGCTGGAGATGGGCGACCTGCGGCTGCGGTTTCAAGACAGGCAGCGCGCGCTCCAGCTCGATCGGCTGGATCTCATCGACATCGTGTCGTCGGCGCCGCTCGATCGCTGGGTCCGCGGGGTGTCGTGGAAGGTCTGGATCGGCGTCGACAACGCGCGTGAGCTGGGGTGCATGCGCCCCGACTCGCCTGAGAACGGATGGCGCTGCCTCTACGCCGGCCTCACCACGGGCGGTGGGCTGGCCACGCGCTTCGGCCCGCGCCGCCGCTTGCTGCTGCTGGCGCTGGCCGAGACGGACTTCGGCGCCGGGCCCGCGTTCTCGGCCGGGCACGACTTCCGGCTGGGCGCCGGGGGCGAGCTGATGCTGGCCGGCGGCGCCGGCGATCGCTGGCGCTTCGAGGCCGGCGGTCGGTTGATCCTGTACTTCCTGGGCGAGCGCACGCCGAACCTGCGGGCGCGGTTCGCGGAGGCGGTCATGCTCTCGCGCCACCTCGCGCTGCGCGCCGCCGTCGAGACCGCCAACGCCTACGCCCAGGCGACCGGCGAGGTCCTGGTCTATTTCTGAGCGGCGGAGGAGGCGCGGAAGGCGCGGGCCTGCGCGTCCAGCGCGTCGGCGCGCGCGTGCAGCGCCGCCACGGCCCGCTCCAGCGCGGACAGCGAGGCGGCTGACGTGCGCGTCCCTTCCAGGCGCCGGATGTCCGCGACCGTCGCTGGATCGAGCATGTCACGCACCTCGATCGAGAGGGTGGTCGTGCTGGTGGTCGTTGCGGGAGAGTTGGCGCCCGTCGTGCCGGAGTTGACGATGATCGGGATAGCCGGGCCAATCGGCACCGGCCCGCCGCCGGCCGAGGCGCCGGTGGTCGCGGTCTTGGTGCCCGTCGGGTCGGTCGAGAGGCCGGGGAACGGTGTCGACGCCTGAGCGTGCGATCCGCTGTCGGGTGTGGCCGCGGTCGCCCCCCGCCGCTTCGAGCCCTCGAGCGGCGCGAACGGATCGCGATCCAGATCGGCGGCGCGCCGTCGCAAGTCCTGCCGCGCCTTCAGCTCGGCGACGCGGCGGCCGAGCCGGTCGGCCTCCAGGCGGACCCGCCGCGATTGATCGGACAGGATGTCGGCCTTCGCGTCGAGGTCCGTCGGACCATCGGTCGGCGCGGCCACCGGAAGCGGCGCGGCCTTGGCGGCCGGCGCGCGCACCCCCAGGCGGGACTCGATGTCCATCAGCCGCCGCGCCAGCGCCTCGGCGTCGGCCATCCGGCCGCGCAGGCGGCCGTCGTCGCCCACGCCCGGATGCGCCTGCTTGAGGGCGTCGATCTCGGCGTTGATCCGATCGAGCTCCCCCCGCAGGCGCGCGCGCTCGGCCGACAGCGCCGTCGTGTCGGTCTGTGTCGGCGACGGTGAGGCGGGCACGGCGGTCGCCGCGCGGGGCGCCGAGCAGACCAACGCCGCGAGGAGGCAGGCGCGGGCGGCGGAGGTGCTCATCGACATCGGATGTGGCATCGCCAGGGATGCCCCCTGGGCCCCGTAGGATAGCAACCGGCATACCACCGGTCCCGTTTCCCGGAGGGCGTTTCTGAGCGCGCGCGCCTGGTTCCCCCCTCAGATTGTTGAGAGAGCACCAAAAATCGTTGATGATCCGGCGTCATGCGCGCGCACCTCGTCGTGGTCGGGATGGCTCTGTCGCTGGTCGGATGTGCCACGGGTGGGGGAGGCGGCAACAACGACATCAAGCCGCGCGCCAACCTGGCGGCCGCCGACTTCTATCCGCTGATGCCCGGCTGGAAGTGGGCCTACGACGTCGAGAAGGACGGCGTCGACATCCTGGCGACTTACGTGGTCACGGAGCGGGTGGGGGACACCGCCGTGGTTCAGGCGGGCGACGAGCGGCTGACCTACGCCGTCACGCCGGAGGGGATCGCGCAAAAAGAGGCGGGCATGCTGGGCGACTACATCATCAAGAACCCGCTCCAGGTCGGGGCCGAGTGGGCCGTGTCGGGCGGGCGCGCGCACGTCACCTCCGTCGACGCCGACTTCAAGATGGATTCGGGCGAGCATTACCTCGGCTGCGTGGTCGTCGAGGTGACGCGCACCGATCCGGTTCGCGTCGCGCGCACCACCTTCGCGCCCGATCTCGGTCCGGTGCTGCTGGAGATGCAGGTGCAGGACGGGCAGAAGTTCACGACCGTCACGCGCGCGCGCCTGCGCGCCGTCACCCGCCCGACCGACGCCACGCCCTAGCGCGGGCTCGCGGCGCCGAGCGGCTCAGTAAAATAGCCAGCCGGCCAGTGTCAGCAGCCCGCCGGCCAGCGAGGTCCAGCCCAGCGCCGCCGCGAAGCGCAGCTCGGCCCGCAGGCCGAGCGGATTGCGCGTCGTGATCACCAGCGGCTCCCTGGGTTGGCCGACGAAGATGGGCGACAGGCCGCCGCGGTAGGCCCCGCCGGCCTGGCGGTCGGGCGCCAGCGTGACGGGGCCGGCGACGTGGATCTCGTCGCCGCGCGCCAGCGAGGTCTCGATGTGCAGCGCCCAGTCCGGCCCGGCGATCTCGCGATAGTTGTCGCTGCGGATGAAGATGACCGGGCCCGAGAGATCGAGGCGGGCCACACCGGTCGCATCGGCGATCGTCACCTCGCCGCCGGCGTGCTCGTGCCGGCGGACGGCCGGGCCGACCTCGACGGTGTGCCAGTAAACGCAGGGCGCGCCCGAGAGCGGCGCGCGCAGCTGATCGCTGGAGACCACCTTGGCGGCGACGTGGGCGGTGTCGTCACCGGCGGAGTTCTGCACGGATCGGATCGACGACGGCGCGGGCCAGGCCAGCAACGTCCCCAGCCGCCGGCGCCGGCGGGCGATCGCCGCCAGCAGACAAGTACCCGCGAACAGCCACCCGAGCGTAACCCAGGCGCCGTCGAAGTGGACCATGCCGATCCCATGCGGCCCGAGCGCGACCTGTCCGACCGAGCCCAGCAGGCCCGCGGCGACCTGACCGGCCGCCAGCAAGCCGCAGGCCGCCTGGCCGATCCCCCAGCCGAGCCCGATCGCCGCCTGCCCGATGCTGATGACACCCAGCGCGACCTGCCCGATGGAGACGAGGCCGATCGCGATCTGCCCGACCGCGATCACCCCGACGGCCGGCGGGCGCCGTCCGGTCGAGGGATCGATGCCGCGCACCACGTGCAAGAGCGGCAGGCGGCCGATTCGCAGCCGCGACCGGTACTCGAAGCTCAACGCCTCCCCCGACCCCCCGGTCCGCGCCGATCGTTCCTGCGCAACCATGGTGAAAGCGTACGGCTCCGCTCTCGTCCCTGCAATGCTCACCTTTGCGATAATCTGACGCTCGTGCCGGCGCGCGCCTCCGGGGTTATTTCGATCGCGGTGGCGTTCGCGGTGGCGGCTGGCTGCGGTGCGGCGCGCTCCGTCGGTGGCGCGCCCGACACGCCGGCGGTCGGGATGGGGCCGGCGCGGGTTCGCAGCAACATCCTGCGCGGCGACTACGCCGGCTCCGCGCGGTGTGCCGGCTGCCACGCCGATGTGGTGGCGGCGTGGACGGGCTCGCCGATGCACCTCATGACGCGCGACCCGGCGACCGCGCGCATTCAGGCGCCGTTCGACGGGACGACGTTCCATTTCAAGGACGACGCCGCGCGGCTGACCGAGAAGGACGGGCAGCGCTTCGTCGAGCTGACCTCGCCGGCGGGTGGCGACCATCTTTACCGGGTCACCCGCGTGATCGGGGGTCGTTACCGAGAGGACTTCGCCGGGATCGAGGTCGACCCGGCCGCTGGCGCGCCGATTCATGCGGGCGATCGCGAGCTGATCCTTCCGATCTCGTACGTCTTCGAAACCCGAAGCTTTCGGTTGAAGGGGTACTCGGTGCTGGTGACGGAGCGCCCGGGGTTGCGGGCGGGCGGCGTCTGGAATCAGACCTGCGTGTTCTGCCACAACACGGTTCCGTATTTCGACGACACCTGGGGGGCGCTGTACGATCAGATGGGAACCCCGGGAGGGTTCCCCATCCCTCCCGCGGAGGCGCCGCTCGGCGAAGCCGAGCTTCGCCAACGCGCCCACGGCGCACCGGGCTATCAGGGGGAGGTCGTCGACACGCTGCTGCCTGCGGCACGGCGGTTCCGCTTCCAGGTGGCCGGCGGTGGCGAGCCGGCGCTGACGGCCGCCGTCGCCGCCGAGGTCGTGGCGGTGGGCGGCACGCCGTTCGGCGGCGGCGGACAGGCGGCGCTGGCGCACGGGATCCACGAGCTGCGGGGACGGTTCGCGGCGCGCCACTTCGTCGAGCTGGGGATCGGCTGCGAGGCGTGCCACGGCGGCAGCCGCGAGCACGCCGACGATCCGCGGGTGCTGCCCGACTTTGCCCCCCACAGTCCGTTCCTGGCGTCGGTCCCGGAGGCTGGCGGCGAGGTGACGCGCGCGGAGCGCATCAATCGCGCCTGCGCCCGCTGCCACCAGGTCCTGTTTTCGCGCTATCCGTTCACCTGGGAGGGCGGCCACCGGCGCGGCGACGATCCGGGCGGTAGCTCGATCACCTCGGGCGAGGGGCGGGACTTCCTGATGGGCGGCTGCGCGCGCCAGATGTCGTGCGTGACCTGCCACGATCCGCACGCCGAAGATCGGCGCGCGGATCTCGACCGCCTGGCGACGCCGGCGGGCAACGGGATCTGCGTCCGCTGCCACACGCCGTATGCGGCGCCGGCCGCGCTGGCGGCGCACGCCCACCACGATCCGTCCGGCGCCGGGGCCAGCTGCGTCGGCTGTCACATGCCGCGAAAGAACATGGGGCTCGGGTACGCGCTCACGCGCTACCACCGGATCGGGCTGCCCGACGATCCGGTGCGGGTCGAGCGCGACCGGCCGATCGAGTGCGCGCTGTGCCACGTCGACAAGTCGGTCGGCGATCTGGCCGCGACGATGGAGCGGTGGTGGGGGCGCAAGTACGATCGCGCCGCGCTGGAGACCCTCTACGGCAGCCTGGAGGCGCGGCCGCTGGAGGCGACGCTGACGCGCGGCAAGGCGCACGAGCAGGCGGTGGCGCTGGCGACGCTGGGGGCGGCGCACGTCCCGGGCGCGGCGCCGGCGGTGGCGCGCCAGCTGGTGAACCCGTTCCCGCTGGTTCGCTACTACGCGCGGCGGGCGCTGGGCATGTTGCCGGGCGGGGCGGGGTGCGCCGTCGACCTCGATCGCCCGACCGCCGAGATCGTGGCGGCGGTCCGCGCCTGCCTGCCGGCGGCCTTCCCCGACGGCGCGCCGGTGGCCAGTCCACCCGCCACGGGGCACGACGTCGTCGACGAGGATTGACCGGCGCGCGCTACAATCGCGCGCCGTGTCCACCGAAGCTGCCAAGCCGCCGCTGGTCCTCCTCACCGGGTTCCTGGGCGCCGGCAAGACGACCATCCTGAACCGTGTCCTGGGGGCGCAGCACCACCGTCGCGTGGGCGTGATCATCAACGAGCTCGGCCGCATCGACATCGATACCCGCCTCATCAAGAGCCGCTCGGGCGACGTGCTCGAGCTGGCGGGCGGTTGCGTCTGTCACGAGGTGCGCGTGCAGTCCGAGCTGTGGGCGGCCATCGACGAGGTCGCGCGGCGCGCGCAGCCGGAGGTGGTCGTGCTGGAGACGACCGGCATCGCCGAGCCGTGGTCGATCCTCGACGGGCTCGACGGGCTGGGGGCAGCGGCGCCCGCCATCGCGTCGGGCGTCGTCTGCGTCATCGACGCCGAGGCGGGCGGCGGTCAGCTCGAGCGGCACGAGGAGGCGCGGGCGCAGATCGAGGCCGCCGACCGGATCCTGCTGACCAAGCTGGATCTGGCGCGGCCCGAAGCGGTTGTCGCGCTGCACCGCGAGCTGGCGCGCCGCAATCCGGCCGCGGAGCGCGCCAGCTTCCCGATGACCGACGAGGCCACGGCCGAGCTCTGCCCGTGGCTGCTCGACGGGCGTTCGGTGGGACGCGCCCGGCCAGCCCACGCGCCGCACCACCACGGCCAGCTCGCCGCGATCGCGTACCGCGACCCGGCGCCGCTGCTGGCGGAGCCGCTGCTGGGCGTGATTGAGCGCCTCGGTCCGGCGCTGGTGCGGGCCAAGGGGTTCGTCCACCTGGCCGGTGAGGGGCGGCGCGGGTTTCTCGAACGTGCGGGACTTCACACCGAGCTGCGCTTCGCCGAGCCGTGGGGCGACGCGCCGCCCGTGACGGAGATCGTGCTCATCGGCGAAGGGCTGGACGCGGGCGCCATTCGCCGCCAGCTGTGGGCCTGTCGCGCGGGCTCCAGCGGTTCTTCGGCCGATTTCCCTACCTGAGCCTACCTGTCTATCGACAGGACGAGACGGGCGTCCGGTTTTTCGATGACGAGATCGTGATTGTGGGGGCACAGACCAAACCACTCCCCTTCAGCGTCCGTAGTCTAGGTCGTCGTCCCATGGATTCCGAAGCGCGTCCGAGCCCCCAGCCCGACGATTCACCGGTCGTCATCGAACCGGCGCCCGAGCCCGTGTTCTCGGATCTGATCAGCCGTTGGCTGGATGAGGGCGATCGGCTCGATCGGGGCACCGAGCGGTCCGACCCGAACGCGCCCGCCGGTCGCGCGCCTCGGTTCGAGCGCCTGCGGGAGATCGTGGATCGTCATCGCGTGCTGGTGCTGGCGGTCGTGGGGCTGATCCCGATGACGCTGTTTCTGGTGACGCATCGGACACCGCCGCCCGCACCGCCGCAGGTGGTCGCGCGTTCCGCGCCGAGCATCGTCCGTTCGGTCGTCGCCGTGGTGCCGCCGCCCCCGCCCGCGCCCGCCGTCGTCGCGAAACCGGTCGAGCCACCGGTCGCCGCCCTCTCGACCCCCGCGCCGATCGCCTCGGCGCCGCGCCCGAAGGTCGCGAAGGTGAAGAAGGTCGCCCTGACCAAGCGGCACGCGGTCGCCGCGGCGAAGGCCGCCGCCCCCTCGCGTCGGCCGGTGGTGGCGAGCGCCGCCAAAGCTCCCGTGCCGGTGCCGCCACCGCCCGCGAGCGCGCCGAAGATCGCCGCCGCGCCGCCACGACCGCCGGCGCCCGTGGCCAGCGCACCAAAGCTCGCCGCCCCCCCCCGACAGCCCGCCTCACCGAAGGCGCCGCGGGTCGCGGTGTTAACCCGCCGCCCCTAGGCCGCCTGTTCGAGTGGACTCCTAGGCCGCCTATCGGCGGCACGTCGTCGGGCGTGGTTCGCTTCGCTCACCGTTGCCTTACGGCAACCTAGTGGTGAAAGCCGCTCGCCTCCTGTTCGGTGAGCGGCTGCAGGACGCGGTGACGCTGAAAGTGTCCCAGCGCCTCGCGCATGTCGGCCACCAGCAGCGCGCCGAGATCGCGGCTGACACCGTGGCGGACCAGGACGCGCTGCACGACCAGATCGTGCCGGTTGGCGGGCAGCGGATAGGCGGGCACCTGCCAGCCGCGCGATCGCAGGCGATCGGCGAAGTCGTAGAGCGTGAACCCCGGGTCGTGCCCGTTGTGCCTCAGCGTCCAGACCACGCCCGGTAGCCCGCCGCGCCCGTCGTAGATGACGCGGAACGGCCCCATCTGATCGACGTGCTCGGCGATGAAGGCGGCGGTGTCGGCGCAGGCCTGCTGCACCCGCCGATACCCGTCGCGCCCGAGGCGCAGGAAGTTGTAGTACTGCACGGCGATCTGGCCGCCGGGGCGCGAGAAGTTGAGCGCGAAGGTCGGCATGCTGCCGCCCAGGTAGTTGACGCTGAAGATGAGGTCGTCGGGCAGGTCGCTCTTCTCGCGCCAGATCGCCCACCCGCAGCCGAGGGGCGTCAGGCCGAACTTGTGCCCGGAGCTGTTGATGGATTTCACGCGCGGCAGGCGGAAGTCCCACGTCAGGTCTGGCTGCAAGAACGGCGCGACGAAGCCGCCGCTGGCCGCGTCGACGTGGATCGGCACGTCGAGGCCGGTGCGCGCCTGCAGATCGTCGAGGGCCTGCGCGATCGATCGCACCGGCTCGTATTGCAGCGTGAAGGTCAGGCCCAGGGTCGGGACCACGCCGATGGTGTTCTCGTCGCAGCGCTTGACCACCTCTTCGGGCGACATGGCCAGCCGGCCGCCGTCCATCGGGATTTGGCGCAGCTCGACGTCGAAGTAGCGCGCGAACTTGTGCCAGCAGATCTGCACCGGCCCGCAGATCAGGTTGGGACGGTCGGCCGGTTTCCCCTGCGCCTGCTGCCGCTGGCGCCAGCGCCACTTCATGGCCAGGCCGCCCAGCATGGCCGCCTCGCTGGAGCCGGTGGTCGAGCAGCCGATCGTCGCGGCGGCGTCCGGCGCGTTCCAGAGATCGGCCAGCATCTGCACGCAGCGGTTCTCGATCTCCGCCGTCTGCGGGTATTCGTCCTTGTCGATCATGTTCTTGTCGATCGCCTCGTCCATCAGCCGATGGACCTCCGGCTCGACCCAGGTCTGGCAGAACGTCGCCAGGTTCATGCGGGAGTTCCCGTCCAGCAGCAGCTCGTCGTGGACGATCGCGTAGGCGTAGGACGGACTGTGCTCGTTGCGGGGCAGCTCGTACTTGTGCACCGGCGCGGACAGCTCGTTGGAGGCGTAGATGTCCTCGTTCAGCTGATCGTGGGTCTCGTCGCGACTGTGAAGGGCCATGTCTCCTCCGGGCTCGTACGGCCGAGCCGTCCACGCGTTCACAGACGTTGCCGTCGCCCCCTGGCTTCGCAAGAGGCCGCCCGCTGGTTTGCAGAGTCGCCCGACGACGGCCGCCGGCGCGAATGCGACGCCGGCGCAGGCCCGACCCGTCGGGTACGGCGACGGGGTAAAGTGGCCGCGGCCCATGATCCTGACCTGCCCACCCAACGACATCGCGCGCGCGATCTGGATCGATCTGCTGCAGCCGACGCCGGCCGAGATCGAGCAGGTGCGGGCGGCCACGGGGCTGCGCGTCCCGACCGAGGGGCAGATCAGCGAGATCGAGTCGAGCAGCCGGCTGGCCTTCGAGGAGGGCGCCTTCTACTTGTCGACGCCGCTGGTGGCGGTCGAGAAGGACGGGACGCACGCCCTGACGCCGGTCGGGTTCGTGTATTCGTCGCGCGTGCTGGTCACGGTCCGCTTCGCGCCGCTGGCCGCGATGGACGCCGCGCACCAGCAGGCGGCCGCTTTACAGCCCAAGACCGCCGAGGAGGCGGTGTTGCACATCTTCGAGCTGATCGTCGATCGCGCCGCCGACAACCTGGAGCGGGCGGAGGCCGAGTGTGACGACCTGTCGCGGGTGATCTTCCGGGGCGACCGCCCGCGGGCCAAGGCGTCCGACCGGTTGAACGCGACGCTGCGTCGGATTGGCTCGGTGGCAGATGGGATCTCGCGCATCCGCGACGAGCTGCTGGGGCTGGGGCGCATCGGCGCCTACGTCACCGAGAGCAAGATCGAGGGGGCGCCGCAGGTGGCGCCGGCGCGGATCAAGGCGCTCCGCGCCGATGTCGCGTCGCTGACCGAGTACGAGGGACACCTGTCCGGCAAGGTGCAGTTCCTGCTCGACGCCACCCTCGGCTTCATCAACGTCGAGCAGAACGAGATCGTGAAGACGCTGACCATCGTCTCCGTCGTCGGCGTCCCGCCGGTGCTGGTGGCGGGCATTTACGGCATGAACTTCCGGATCATGCCCGAGCTGCAGTGGCGCCTCGGCTATCCGATGGCGCTGGGGCTGATCGTGGTGAGCACGCTGTTGCCGCTCTGGTTCTTCAAGCGCCGCGGTTGGATGTGAGTTGCTGACATCCAGCGCATCCGTCTGTGCTCAGCGGTATCGATACAGCTTCACGCGCTGTAACCCCAGGCTCCCCATCGGCAACCGGACCTGGCGGCCCTGGTGGGTCTCGTCGCCGTTCAGTCGCCGCGTCACGACGAACCGCCCGCGGTCGTAGCGGCCCTCGTCGACGCGCTCGAGCCCGGCCATCAGATCGCCGGGGCCGGCAGGCGCGAAGGTGACGATGATGCCGTCGCCGGCGATCAGAAACTCGTCATCGGCGAGCGCGATGATGAGGCCGCCGCCGCGCGGCCAGACCGGACCGTTCCGCGCCGGCGCGGCCCAGGGGAACGTGTAGTCGTGGCTGACGGTCAGCTTGTAGGCGCCCAGCGCCAGCGCGGTGGTCGGCGCGTCCTTCTCGACCAGGACGCCGGCCGTGTGGCCGGGCGCGGCCGCCAGCAGCGCGGGCGTCAGATCGGCGGCCAGCTTGTAGACCTGGCCGAGCGCCGCGCCCGCCGTGGGTGGGATGGCGTCGATCGCGAACGGCGACACGCCGAGCGCCTGCTGGCCGAGCGCGTAGAGCGCGTTCACGGCCACTTCTTCGCCGTTGCGCGCCTCGGGAACGAACAGCGGATTGCCGGGGCGGCGGAAGCGCTCGCACCACACGGCGAAGTCGGCGAAGTAGATGTCGGGCGCCAGCAGATCGATCTCCGGCGCGCCCAGCTTCCAGACGTCGTACAGATGCGGCAACGGGCCCGCGCTGGGGTACTTGCCGGGTGGCGCCCCGGGCGCGTTGAGGGCCGCGTTCACGTACATCGGCAGCGGATACTCGGCCTTGCCGGCGCGCGCGACGGCGTCGACGTAACGGGCGAAGTGCCAGGCCTGAAATCGCTCCTCGGTCGCGACCCCCTTGCCGAACACCTCTTCCCACGTGGCGCCGGCGCGGGCGGGCTTCGACGGCGCGACGGGCGCGAGTTCGGGCGGGATCGGCCCGTGGAAGGCCGCCAGGGCCGCCGGGCTGCGGTCGACGGGCTGGCCAATGAACCCGACCTCGTTCTCCACCTGCACCATGAGGACCGTCCGGTCGCGCGCGTCCATCGATCGCACGTAGCGCATCAACGCCGCGAACGCGCGCGCGTCGATGTCGCGGTTCGTCTGGGAGAAGGCCGAGAGCGACTCGACCCCGCGGCCGTCGGCTGTCTGGGCCCGCGGGAACTGGCTCACGTCGCGTTTCATCCAGCCGGGGATGTAACTGGACATGCCGTTTTTCCAGCTCCCGAACCAGAGCAGCACGACGTGCAGGTGCTCGCGGCGGGCGGTGCGAATGACGTCGCCCGCCAGACCAAAGTCGAACTTTCCTTGCTGCGGCTCGATCAGCTCCCAGGAGACGGGGACGAGCACGGTGTTCAATCCCAGGCCGCGCAGGCGCTGGAGCGCGGCGCGAGCGGTCTCGGCGCTGCCGGCGCTGGAGTTGGCCAGTTCGCCGCCGAGCATCAGGAAAGGCCGGCCGTCCACCTCCAGGCGGGTCCGTCCGTCCACCGTCACCAGCCTGGGGATGCCGGCTGGCGCGGGCTCGCCCGCCCGGGCCGGCGCCGCGACGGCCGCAAACAAGGCCAGAGCCAGGAAGCACGCGCGCATCGGCGCGCATCATCGCCGAGTTTCGAACCGATCGCGCGACCGGCGCGCAAGAAATGAGAGGTGAACCGAGCAATCTGCGAAGACGTCCCAAAGCCCTCTCTGCGACGTTGCCGCCCGCAGCGCGCTCCACCATTGCGCGCGCGTCCGCAGCATCCCCGTCGTATCCACCGTCGTTTTTTCGGGAGGCGAATGATGATCTCGCGCAGATCCGTTGCCGTAGGCGTTCTTGGGTTGGTCGCTTTGGGAAGAAACGCATGGTCGCAGACGCCGCCGCCGTCCGAGGCGGCCCCGGCGCCGGAGGCCGCCGCCGCGCCGCCCGTCGAGGCGCCCCCGCCCGAGGTGGTGGCTGCCCCGCCGCCACCGTCAGCGACGTTCAAGATGGAGCCGACCAAGGGCAACACGCTGAAGGTCGGCCTGCTGCTGCAGCCGCAGTTCCAGGCCCTGGGCGACCACACGCTCGACGGCTACGCCGACAACCTGTTCTTGCGTCGGGCCCGCATCCTGGTCGGCGGCAGCCTGTTCGGCGTCTTCGATTACTTTCTCGACACCGACTACCCGAACCTGTTCCTGGCGACGAACACAGCCGCCACGGCCACCGCACCGGCCATGACCAGCAAGAACACCCCCGGGATGAACATCCAGGACGCGTTCATCACCTATCACCCGATGGGCGATCTGGTGAAGATCGACGCGGGCTACATGCTGCCGCCGCTGGCCCACAACGCGGTCCAGGGCGCTGGGACGCTGTACGGGTGGGACTACTTCGCGTTCTCGTTCCTCAGCAGCGAGTCGTTCGGCAGCTCGGGCAACCCGGTCGGGCGCGACCTGGGCGTTCAGCTGCGGGGGTTGCTGCTGGACGGTCACCTGGAGTATCGGGCCGGCCTGTTCCAGGGCCTGCGGCAGCCGGAGACGGCCACCACCGTCGGCTCGAACAACTTCTTCCGCGCCACCGCGCGCGTGCAGATCAACCTGCTCGATCCTGAGCCGGGCTTCTTCTACGCGGGCACCTATCTCGGTGCGAAGAAGATCCTGTCGATCGGCGGCTCGATCGACACGCAGGACAGCTATCACTACTACGCCGGCGACGTGTTTGCTGACTTACCGGCCGGTGGCGGCGTGTTCACCGCGCAGGTCAACGTGGCGCACTGGCAGGGCGGATCGTTCATCACCACCCTCCCCAGCGAGACGGCGGTCATGGGCGAGGCCGGCTACAACGTGGGGGGCATTCACGTCAGCCCGATTCTGCACTATGAATACCTGCACTCGACCGTTGCCAACCAGAGCCGCGCGGGCGGCGGCTTGGCCTGGTGGCCGTACGGGCACAGCTCGAACCTGAAAGCGTTCTACACGCGCAACGACGAGGCCGGGACGCCACACTCCGACAACCAGTTCAACATCCAATGGCAAATCTACTTCCTGTAACCGCCGAGACCGACCCCAAAGGGGCGACCGGGTTGCTGGCCACCAGCCTCCGGGGCGTGATCTTCGCGTCGTCTCTGGGGACGGTGTTCGAGTGGTACGACTTCTACATCTACGCCACGCTGGCGCCGTTCTTCGCGACGTTGTTCTTCCCGCCCAAGAACGCGACGGCGGCGCTGCTGGCCAGCTTCGCCACCTACGCGGCCGGGTTTCTCGTCCGGCCGTTCGGCGCGCTGGTGTTCGGGCGCATCGGCGATCTGGTCGGGCGCAAGTACACCTTCCTGGTCACCATCATGGTGATGGGCCTGGCGACGGCGGCGGTCGGTCTGCTGCCGACCTACGCCAGCGTCGGCATGCTGTCGCCGACGATCCTGGTGCTGCTGCGTCTGGCCCAGGGGTTGGCGCTGGGCGGTGAGTACGGCGGCGCGGCGACCTACGTCGCCGAGCACGCGCCCGACAGCCGGCGGGGGCTGGCGACCAGCTGGATCCAGACCACCGCGACGCTGGGCTTCTTCCTGTCCCTGATCGTGATCGGCGCCTGCCGCGCGAACATGGCCGAGGAGAGCTTCAAGCACTGGGGCTGGCGGATCCCGTTCCTGATCTCGCTCGTCCTGCTGGCGATCTCCGTCTACATCCGGCTGAAGCTGAACGAGTCGCCGGTCTTCCTGCAGATGAAAGAGCAGGGAAAGGGCAGCAAGGCGCCGCTGAAGGAGAGCTTCGCGCAGTGGTCGAACCTGAAGGTCGTCCTGGTGGCGCTGTTCGGCGCCGCCGCGGGGCAGGGCGTCGTCTGGTACACGGGGCAGTTCTACGCGCTGTTCTTCCTCGGCACGCTGAAGGTGCCGTGGCAGGTCTCGTACAAGGTCATGGCGATCGCGCTGGCGCTGGGGACCGGGCTGTTCGTCTTCTTCGGCTGGCTCTCCGATCGGATCGGCCGCAAGAAGATCATGCTGGCGGGCTGCCTGCTGGGGGCGCTGACGTACATCCCGATCTACAAGGCGATGACCCACTACGCGAACCCGGCGCTGGAGAGCTTCGCGGCGCGGACGAAGATCTCGCTGTCGGCGACCGACTGCCGGATGCACCTCTTCCCCAACCCGAAGACGACGTTCAGCGACTGCGATCGCGTGCAGGACTTCCTGTCCAAGCGCAGCCTGACCTTCGAGACGACGCCGGGCGAGGCGGGCGCCAAGCCGGTCACGCACGTCAACGACGCGGCGGTGACCGGGTGGGACGAGCCCAAGCTGACCGCGGCGCTGGCCGCGGCGGGCTACCCGGCCAAGATCAACCGCGACGAGATCAACGTCGGGATGCTGATCCTGCTGGTGTTCATCCAGATCGTCTACGTGACGATGGTCTACGGGCCGATCGCCGCGTTCTTGGTCGAGCTCTTCCCCGCCCGCATCCGCTACACGTCGATGTCGCTGCCGTACCACATCGGCAACGGCTGGTTCGGCGGCATGCTGCCGCTGACCGCGGCCGCGCTGGTGGCCGCCAAAGGGGACATCTTCGCCGGGCTCTACTACCCGGTCATCGTCGCGGCGGTGACCTTCGTCATCGGGCTGCTGTTCCTGAAGGAGAGCCGCGGCCACCGCATCGACTCGCTTTGATGCGAAGGGTCGCGCCGGCGGCGCCGGCGTTGTTCGTGGGCGCTGCGGGTTGCACGGCCGGCGGCCGCACCGCCCGCTTCCGTTCGACGCCGCCTACCGCGCCAAGCCGATGACCGGCGCGATCGTCTCCGCCCTCTCGGGCAGCTGACGGCGGACCGGGCGCCGGACCCGGCGCAGCAGCGCCGAGAGCGCGACGACCGGCACCACCAGCAGCGCGACGCTGAAGAGCAGCGCCACCGCCAGCGACAACAGGGCAATCAGGGCCGTGTACATGTTGTCTAGTATATGAGACAGATGTCCCGTCAAGTCAATGGCGTCGTTCCAGCGGGCTGAGCCCTTCCGGAAAATGCCGGGCCAGGTGCGCCTGACCGCGCGAAATCTGCCGGCGAGCCGAGCCGGTTTGGGACCAACCCGTCACTGCATCTGAACAGCCAACGAAAGTTGGGAAGGGGACGACTCTATGCGGCGCACTGCGATTCCGTTGGTCTTCGCTTGTTCTCTCGTCGCGTCGCTCGCGGGCCTGGGGTGCGCGACCCCTGACGGCGGCACGGGGGGCGAGGGCGGATCTCAGGGCACGGGCGGCAGCACGAACGGGACGGGGGGCTCCAGCTCAGGCACGGGCGGCAAGACAGGCTCGGGTGGAACCTCGGCGGGGACCGGCGGCACGACGGCCGGCACCGGCGGCAGCGGAACCGGCGGCGGCACGACCAGCGCCGGCGGGAAGTCGGGCACCGGCGGGACGGGCACGGGTGGCGGCACGACCAGCACCGGCGGGAAGTCGGGGACCGGCGGCAGCACCGGCACGGGCGGCAGCACGACCGGCACCGGCGGCAGCACGACGACCGCCAGCTGCAGCTTCACGGTGACGTCGTCGACCAGCTCGAAGATCCCGACCGTCGGCATCGTCACCTGGTCGACCACCCTCTCGAGCCCCACGTCGGCGCAGATCAACTTCGGCCTCGACACGACCTACGGGATGACGGCGCCGGTCGATCTGACGCAGTCCAACTACCGGACGCTGCTCCTCGGGATGAAGGCCTCGAAGACCTATCACTTCCAGGTCGTCGCTTCGAACGCCAGCGGCTCCTGTACCAGCAACGACTACACGGTCGCGACGGGCGCCGTGCCGAACGGCCTGCTCCCCAAGCTGACGATCACCACCAACAACAAGTCGGCGCTCTACGGCGGCTTCCTGATGACGGGGCAGTACGTCCAGGTCGCCAGCTCGGCCTCCGTCCCCGCCTACATCATCGACGGCGACGGTGATTTCGTCTGGTGGTACTCGCCCGGGACCTATGACGCGACCGGCGTCCGCATGAGCTACGACGGCCAGTACATGTGGATCAACAGCGCCAACGTGCCAAGCGGGACAGTCCACGTTCATCGGGTGACGATGGACGGGCTCACGGACACCGACTTTTCAACCCCCTTCGCCGGCCTCAATCACCAGCTGACACCGTTGCCCGACGGCAGCGTCGCGTTCTACGCGTATGGGTCGAACGGTTGCGAGGACATCAAGCTGTTCCCGGCGGGCGGCACGACGTCGAGCAGCGCCAAGACGCTGACCAATGCCCGGACCGCCCACGGCGGAAGCGGCGCCTGCCACGTCAACAACATCGAGTACTCGTCGTCGGACGACACGCTGGTGTTCTCGGACCTGGACAACAACTGCATCACGAAGATCAACAAATCGGACGGGTCGAAGGTCTGGGTGCTCGACGGCGGCATCGGCGGCATCACCAGCTCGTTCAGCGGAACGCTGTGGAAGGGCGGGCAGCACGGCATCCACGTGCTCGGTGTCGACGACTTCGTCATCTTCAACAACAACAGCTCGACGAACATCCTGGGCGGCGCGGCGCTGGGCGGAGATGGAAGCGGCTCGCTGGCGATCGAGGTGAAGCTCAACCTGACGGCCATGTCGGCCAGCCAGACCTGGTCTTACAAGGCGAGCCCGGGCATCCAGGTCGATGTGATGGGCGACGTTCAGCGCCTCGACAACGGAAACACGGTCGTCGGCTACTCGACCAAGGGCGAGCTGCAGGAGGTCAACTCCGGCGGCACGGTGCTCCAGGACATCAAGTGGTCGTCGAGCGGCGGCGCCAGCTTTGGCTACATCGTGAAACGAAAGACCCTGTACGGAGCGTCACCCAAATGATCAAACACAAGGCCGTTGCCACGGTTGGTTGTCTCCTGCTTGCCGGGGCCTGCAGCAGCAAGAGCCATGAAACCGGGACCGACGGCGGCCACGACGCCGGGAAGACCCCGACGGTCACCTGCACCAACGGAACGATGACCGCCAGCGACGCGAGCAACTACGCGTTCGCGAGCACGATGACGCTGCCGTCGGTCACGGTGAAGTCGATGTCCAACCTGGCCTTCGACTGGAGCCAGGTGACCAAGGACTTCCTGGGCCAGCCGGTGAGCGCCACCGCCGACCTGAACACCGTCCTGGTCATGCTCTGGTCGCTGCCCCCGTCGGAGTTCGAGGCGCAACTGGTGACGGACACGCTCAACACCAGCGCGCTGGTGACCTCGCCGCCACCCAGCATCGCGCCGGCCGGAGGCGCGACCTCGGCGATGCTGTACGACTTCAAGGTGAACGGCTACGGCGTGAGCGCCGACGAGTTCAACATGCAGCTCGATCCCACCGCCAACCCGCCGGCCACGTCGACGTTCCTGGTCGCGGCCCAGACCGGGACGAACCTGGGGCAGGGGATCCGGATGCTGCAGGCCTTCGAGGTCGACAATTCTTCGACCAACACCAAGGTCAACCTGACGAACAGCTCCGCCGTCCTGAACTACACGGCCAATCTGCACGACCTGAATCCCATGGGCGTCCCGGCCGGGACCGCGGCGCTGACGCTGGATTTCGGCCAGCTGTCGAAGAACGCGCTGGGGATCGACTTCGACCCGACCCAGATCACCAGCGCCGTCGTCGGCCACTACACGCAGAGCGTCTCGCAGATCGAGACCGACTTCCTCGACCTGCGCACGCTGGCCAGCGATCTCTACACGACCACCATCCCCTCGGGAACGGTCCTCGACTTCACCACGCTGATGGACAGCAGCGGCAAGCCGTTCCCCGGCATCGACTCGAGCGGGACCTGGCTGGTCGGCCTCATCTGCGGCAACTGCCGCAACCCCGCCCCCTGGTACCTGACTCTCCTCGAGCCCGCCGCGCAGCCCTGTGGCGGCGACTGAGGCGCCGGCGGCTCACCTCCGCCGCAAGAACCGGGGCGTCACCATCAGGATCACCGACGGCAAGAAGGCCACCGTCGCGGCGCTGCTGACCACCATCGTCAGGGCCACCAGCACGCCCAAGAGGACGTGGACCTTGAAGAAGGAGAGCGCCAGGCAGAGGTAGCCGCCGGCGACGGCGCTGGCGACGTAGGCGATCGCCTTGCCGGAGGTGGTGAGCGCGGTGGCGGTCGCTTCGCGCAGGTTGCCGGTGTGCTGGAACTCCTCGCGTACGCGGTAGATGAAATACACGGCGTAGTCGGCGCCGATGCCGACCGCCATCGCGGAGATGGCCGCCGTCCCCATCGACAGGTAAATCCCCAGCCAGCCCATCAGCCCCAGGTTCACCAGCGCCGCGGTGGCCAGCGGCAGCAACACCAGAAACCCGCCCGCCACCGAGCGCAAGAGAATCGACGTGATGACGACGACCAGGATCGAGATCTGGATCAGGTTCACGGTCTTGCCGTGGACCATGGTCTCGTTCAGCGCGATCGCGTTGGTCACGCCGCCGCCGACGCGGGCGGTGACCGGCGTGCCGGCGAACAGGCGGTCGGCCTCCGCTTGCGTCGCCACCGTCATTGCCTTCATGGCGCGGAAGTCGTCGGTGCGCAGGTAGGCGGTGATGACCGCGTTCTGGAATGGGCGATCGACCATGTGGCTCAGGTCGTCCTCGTCGCCGCCCATCCCGTAGAGCAGCAGGTACTGCGCCACCCCCTGCGTGGTGTCGGGCAGCTTCCCGCCGCCGGTCGCGTCGACGCCCAGGCTGATCTGCTTGAGCAGATCGACGATCGAGACGACCTTGCCGACGGGCAGCGGCTGGTGGGCGATGAACGCCCCCAGCTGGTCCATCTTCTTCAAGACGTCCGGGCCCTTGATGGCGTCGGGCGCGTTGCCCGACACCAGCACCTGGATGACGCGCGTTCCGGCCAGCCGTGAGTCGGCCATCCGGAACCCGTGGACAGGGGCGTTCCGCTCGAAGAACTGCGCGTTCAGGCTGTTTCCCGCCTGCAGGCGCGAAAGGCCGATCAGCGCCACCACCAGCAGGCCGCAGAAGGCCCACACGATCGGCCGCTCCTTGCCGGCGCGCACCGTCGCCGCCAGCTTCTCGAGGACCGGGTCGAAGTACTCCTCGCGCTTCTCACGCTCGGTCTGCCGCTCCGACGGCGGCGACATCAGGATGCGGACGGCGGGGATGAACGTCATCTCGACGGTCAGCGCCGCCACGATCCCGAACGCCGTGCAGAGCCCGAAGTTCTTGATGGTCGGCAGCCCGAACGTCGCCAGCGAGCCGAAGCTGAGCGCCGCGATGGTCCCGGCTGCCAGCATCACGATGCCGACCTTGACCGTCGCCTCGATGACCGCCAGCCGGTTGTGCTCGGCCGGCGGCAGATCCAGGTGGGCGGCGCGCAGCCGGTTGTACTCCTCGTAGTAGCGTTTGAGGATCTGCACCGAGTGGCCGGCGCCGATCGCCAGCAGCAGGATCGGCGTCATGATGTTCCAGGGGTCCATCGGCGCGTGGATGAGCCCCATCAGCCCAAGCGCCCAGACCACCCCCATGATGGCGGTGACCAGCGGGACGATCATCCCCTGCAAGGTCCGGAACGCGCGGTAGTGCAGGTAGCCGATCATGGCCAGCGCCAGCACGAACAGCACCGCCACCCGTCGGGTGTAGATGAGCAGCCAGTGCAGGATCGTCGGCGCGCCGGCGGCCACGATCTCCAGCCCGGGCGCGCGCTCGGGCGCCAGGATCGCCTCCAGGCGATCGTAGAGGAAGCGAGAGCCGCCGGCCTTCTCGAAGTCGTTGAAGTCGACCAGCACCGACGTGGCGCGGCCGTCGTCGCTGACGAACAGGCTGGTCAGGAAGGCGTTGGCCTGGACGCGGGCGCGAAACGCCGCGATCTCCGCGTCGTTGGCGGGCACCGACGCCGCCAGCGGCGTGATCTCCAGGGCGTCGGCCGAGCTGTGGACGTCCTTCACGCGCGCCGACATCAGCGACAGCACGCTGCCCGGTTTGACGCCCGGCAGCTTCTCCAGCTTCTCGGTGACCCGTTTGACCTTGCCCAGGATCTCGGGCGTGTAGACGGTGCCCGACGCCGGGTAGAAGCCGACCACGGTCATGTACTTGCCGCCGAACAGCTTCTCGATCCGGTGGCCGACGATCACCAGCGGGTGACCGGGCGGGATCTGCGCGTCGACGTCCAGCAGGACGTGCAGGCGGGTCAGGAAGAAGCCCAGCACCAGGGTGACCAGCGTGACCAGGGCGATCACCAGCCGGGGCCGGCCGACGACCAGGCTGACATAGCGGCGCAGCATGACTAGCGCTTCTCCAGCAGCGAGCGGATCAGCGATTCGCGGGTGTCGCTGCGGGGCGCGAAGTAGCTGGACATGATCACCCGGCGCGACCCGGCCTCGCGCTCGGTCAGATCGAGCAGCAGCTGGCCCGAGGCCGAGACCACCACCGTGCGCAGCGCGTCCGGCGTGACGGCGTAGATGAGGCGATCGCCCTTCTGGTAGCCGCGGTCGGCCAGCGGCGCGAACCAGCGCGGGATCCCCTCGCTGACCCGCTGTTCCAGATCGCGGGTGATGAGGCCGGCCTCGCGCGCGAGGTCGATGTTGTCGCGCGCCACGCCCATCCAGCGGCTGAGCGGGATGTCGCGCACGAACTGCATCTGCACCACCGCGTTGGCGGCGCCGATGGCCACCGCCGCCAGCTGCGCGTCCAGGGCGTACGAATACGACTGGCCACGCGCCACCTCGGCGAAGCGCGTCTGCGTCGGGCGGTCCACCCGCACGTCGATCGTCGCCACGTTGATCTTCAGGACCGTCTTCTGCAGCAGCATGTGCATGGCGGAGTACGGCCCCTGCGCCAGCTCGGGCGCCTCCAGGGACGGTACGCCGCTGGCGCTGGACGGAGCGCCGCCCAGCATCAGGAACAGGCCGAGAGCGACGATGACCAGGGACTTCGGGTGTCTGCCAGGCATGACTTCTCCTTAGCGGCCATAGCGATAGATGAGGCCCAGGGCGACGAGGTGGGAGGTGGCGGCGTAGGTGCCCGCGTTGACGGCGGGCGACGGCTGCCCGGGATAGTTCGGGTTGCAGGTGTTCGCGTCGGTGTAAGGCGCGGCGCAGGGGCTGGCCGGGACCTGCTGGTAGACGCGGGCGTTCGCCTCGCTGACGGCCGTCGCCGGCTGATAGCGCAGCTGGTAGGTGAGGGCGACCTCCCAGCGACCCAGCAGCAGCGAGCCACCCAGCGCCGCGCCCAGCTGCTGGCCGGCAGGAAAGTCGACGTTCAGCGTGGCGGCCGGCGCGGCGGCCGTCTCGTAGTAGACGCCCGCCCGCAGCGTCAGGCGGTCGGGGATGACGTTCACGTCGCCGCCCACCTTCACGCTGAGCACGTCGTTCCACTGCTTGGGGATCTCGATCGTCCCCAGCTTGATGGTCTGGTTGCCGGCGGCGGTCGCCTCCAGGCCGTTCGTGGCGACGGTGAAGGCGTTCGCGCGCGACCACGTCTCGTACTCGACGTCGACCTCCAGATCGAAGCGCTCGCGCCCGTTCACCAGATTCCGGTAGCGGCCCCCCGCGCGCACCATCAGCGGCAGCGGCAGCGTCACGGTCACGTCGCTGGCCGGCACGCCGTTCCGGAGCAGCGTCACCGTCCCGAGCTGCGCCTGGTCGATGGCGGTCGCCGCCAGCTTGCTGTGGGTGACGATGCTGGCCGGCACGACCTGGCCGGCCAGGCCGAACTGGAACGACGGGACGGGGCGGAACCAGGTCCCCAGGATGGCGTTGAAGACGAACGGATCGGAGCCGGTGGTGGTGGCCAGGATGTCGTACATGCTCGACACCGGGTTGGCCGCGCCCGGCGCCGGGTTGGCGTTGATGACCAGCGAGTAATCGAGCCGCGGGACGGAGATCCATTCCGCCGTGAGGCCGACGCCGAACACGTCGCGCAGCTTCCAGGCGATGCTGGCCGCGTAGTCCAGGATGACCGCCTCGCGGCTGACCATCATGTAGCGCTGCCCGCCGTCGATCGGGAACTGCAGCTTGCTGATCCCGGGCGGCGCGAAGGCCGCCAGCGCGAAGCCGAAGTCCTTCAGCCCCAGGTTCGAGGCCACCCCGATGAAGGGGAGGGCCGGCTGCCAGGGGGCGCCGTTCGATACCTTGTCGAAGGAGACCAGCGGCGCCGTGCCGTTCTGCGGGTTGCCGGTGTCGAGTGTCGGCGCGCGCGTGTAGTCGTAGCGGTTGTAGCCGACCTGGTTGCCGATCTCGACCACCGTCCCGCCCAGCGTGGCCAGGCCGGCCGGGTTGATCGCCACCGCGCTGACGTCGTCGGCGCGGGCGACGAACGCGCCGCCGCGGCCGGCGGCGCGGGGACCGACCGCCCCTTGGTAGTAGCCTCCGTCGGCGAACGCCGGCGCGGCGCCCGCCGTCAAAGGCAGGACCGTCGAGAGCGAGAGGATGAAGAGGCGCTTGCGCTTCAAGGCCCGATACAGCTGGGGAACTACTGGGGCGCGAGCGTGGCGAACACGATCGGCGCGGGGACGGAGCAGGTGCTGCAGAGGACGGCCACCGCCCAGGTCCCGTTTGTGCTGGTGAAGCCGGGGAAGGTTCCGCCGTCGGCTTCGGCGCCGGCCAGGTCGATGTACTTCTGGCCCAGCGGGACCGAATACGTGTAGAGGTCCGTCGCGTCGAGCTCGACGTTCAGGAAGTCAGCCTGGACGTCGGACGGCTGCTTCCCCATGAAGAAGCCGAGCTCGACCTCGTCCAGCTTGGTCTGCGAAAAGTCGAGCGGGTTGCCGAAGTTGTCCTTGGTGATCTCGCTCCAGTCGACCTTCCACGGGCCGGCGGTGGGGATCGAGACCGGCATGCTGCTGAGCGTGGGCATGAACGACAGCACGTCGCTGGCGCAGGCGTCGGGCGCGGTGACCGTGACGTTCTGCGACGACGAGGAGGGCTGAATGAAGACCATCGACTGCGCGCCGACCCCCAGCGTCGTACCGTGGGTGAAGAGCAGCAGGTACTGGGTGGTCGCCGACTCCGTGTAGTCGGTGGCGGGGGCCAGCGCCGAGCCAAACGACAGCTTGGACAGCATCGTCGAGGTGGGGAGCGCGCCCCCGTCGCCCGCGGCGTTCGCGGTGTGGAACTCCTTGTAGGTCGTGACCTGCGTCGAGGTCAGCTTTCCCTGCGCCAGCTTCGCCTCCACGTCGGCCTGGGTCATGTTGCCGATCTTCAGGAAGGCCACGTTGTCGATCGATTCGGCGGTGTGGCAGAGAAGATCCTTCTTGATGCCGCTCCAATCGATCGTCAGATCCGTGGCGGCCGCCGTTTGAATTACCGGAATCGTGAGCGCGCTGGTGGACGTATAGTTGTTGGCGTCCTTAATGATGACGTTGCCGGTCGCGTTGCCGCCGGCGTCGCTCGCGTTGTTCGAGCTGCTACAGGCGGGCAGCAGCAGGAACGCGGGGGCCAGGCGGAGGACGCGCGCGAAGCGCAGGAGCCGGAGGGGCAACGAAGCGGTGGTGTTCTTCATGCGGCGGGTGGGGGTAGATAGACGTTTCCCGTCGAGATCCACCGCCATTCACAGCGAACGGCGGCAGTCGGCGGATCCTCGGTTCTTAGCAGTAGCAGTCCGAGGTCAGACCGGCTCACCCGATGGTGTGCGGCCCAGCGCTGTAATGGGGGCGCGCCGCCGAGAGCTTCACTGCCGTCGAAATCGGTCTGCCGAATTCTACGGTTTGCGTAATAATCGACATGCGACCCGTGTTTGAGGGGTTGTTTCGTGAATTGCGGTGTTAGAGTGCGTCCCGGCACTTGAGCCTGCCCGAATTGCATCTGTCGAAGCCGGGCGTCGCGCTCCCGTCCGTGCGTGTTGACAACGCGGAGATCATTCGCCGTGTCCGCGCGTGCTTCAAAGGGACCGCGGACGCGTTCGCGCCGATCGCCTCCGCGATCGAGCACGTGTTCGGTCTGTGCAAGACCAGCATCCGGTATCTCGAACCGGACGAACGGCCGGGGATCGTGGCCGACTACGCCGTCGCTGCGGCGCGGAACTGCCTGGAGACGAACGGCGTCTCCCTCGACGAGGTCGACCTGGTGATCTGTGGCGGGATCGCCCGCCAGTACTTCGAGCCGGCCACCGCGATGGAGGTCGCCGCGAAGCTCGGCCTCAAGAAGACGCACGCCTTCGACGTGACGGCGGCCTGCGTCGGCCATTTAGAGGCGGTTCAAACCGCGGCTGGCTATTTGGCGCTGCACTCCAATTACCGGACGGCGTTGATTTGCACCGCCGAGTTATCGGGGCCATTCCTCAGCTACGACATTCAGAACGTCCGCGACCTTCACATGAAGACCGCCGGACTGACGATCGGCAACGCCGCGGCCTGCTTCCTGTTGCGGCGGGCGCCATTTCCGGAAGGCGGAATTCGCCTGATGGCGATCAACACCTTCACGGCGCCCGATCACTGGCACCTGTGCCAGGTCCCCATCGGCGGCACGTTGATCTCGTCGTCGGTCGAGCTGATGCGGCTGGGCAAGTACATCCCGCCGTGGGTGGCCGAGCGCCTGGGGGCGCTGGGCCTGAAGCCCGACGACATCGCCCATTACATCTTTCACCAGCCGAGCGAGATCATGGTGCGGAAGATCTTCGAGGACATCGGGGTCGACCCCGAGCGGGGCGTCTACACGCACGCGCTCTACGGCAACACGGCCAGCGCCAGCATCGCCGTCACCTACCGGCACCTGCTGGAGCAGGGGACGCCGAAGCGGGGGGATCGCCTGGTCCTGGGCAGCGCCGCCGCCGGCTACTCCATGGTCATGGCGACCGGCGAGTGGACCGGCGCCGCGGCGTGAGGGTGGCCGGATGAGATCGTTCGCGCTGCTGACGACGCTGCTGGTCGGCGGCGGCGTGGCCCGGGTTGCCCATGCTCAGGCCGACGGGGGCGCGGCGCCGGACGCGCAGCCGGCGGGCGTGGCGCCGCCCGCGGCCGGCGGGTCGCCGGACGCCGGCGCCGAGTCGGGGCCCGGTCTGTTCGAGCAGAGCAACGCGGCCGCGGCGGCCATCGCCGCGCCCGAGACCCCGGCGGCCACGCCGCCGTTTACGCTCTCCGGCTATGTGCGCGGCGATATGTTCGGCGGCAAGGCGACGGGCGCCAACGTCGCCGACCTGAAGTCGGGCTACGGCGAGCTGGATCTGACGGTCCGCACGAAGAAGGAACCGTACGGCGACGGGTTCGCCGAGGCCCGCGTCCGCTATGGCCTTCAGGGTGACCAGACGCAGGGAACGGTCGTCGAGCTGCGCGAGGCGTACGTCAACGCCTACCTGGGCCCGTTCGACCTGCGCCTCGGCCAGCAGATCGTCGTCTGGGGGCGCGCCGACGCGCTGAACCCGACGAACAACCTGACGCCGGTCGACTTCCGGATCCGCTCGCCGATCGAGGACGACATCCGCCTGGCCAACGCCGGGGCGCGCGCCTTCCTGCGGTTCGCGCCGTTCCGGCTGGAGGGCGTCTGGATGCCGCTCTACCTGCCGACCGAGCTGCCGGCGGTCGCGCTGCCGCAGTACGTGTCTTACGGCCAGCCCGTGTTCCCCTCGCTGAACTTGAGGGACGGCACCGAAGGGGCGCGGCTGCACCTGGAGTTGCCGGCGTTCGAGCTGTCGTTCTCATATGTGCACGGCAACGCGCCGCTGCCCGGGCTCACCATGACCGGGCTGAACCTGACGGCCGACGCGAACGGGAACCCGGGGACCACGCCGCCGTCGATCCTGGTGTCTCGCACGTCGTACGTGCAGCAGGTGTTCGGGTTCGACTTCTCGACCGCGCTGGGTGAGGCGGCCACGCTGCGCGGAGAGGTGGCCTACCGGCGGCCTTACGACGACGGGTCGCCGGCAGTCCAGGACCATCACATCGCCTACCCGGATCTGCAGTACGTCCTGGGGGCGGACCACACCTTCGGTTCGCTGAGCGTCATCGTGCAGTACATGGGGCGCTACGTGCTGGACTGGGAGAAGCAGAACGGGCCGGCGATGCAGCTCGACCCCTCGGTGCTGCCGATGGAGCCGATGACGAACGCGACGTTCGTGACCGACATCGTGAACGCCACGCTGGCGCGCGACAACCAGATCCTGTTCTCGCAGACCGCGCGGCTGCAGCACCTGGGGACGCTGCGGTTCGAGTGGCTGGGGCTGCACGAGACGCTGTCGATCTCGTCGCTGTGCATGCTCAACGTGACGACCCACGAGTGGCTGGTGACGCCGCGGATCGGCTACCGGATCTCCGACGAGCTGACCGGCTACCTGGGCGCGCAGGTCTTCCACGGCCCCCCGGGGACGCTGTTCGGCCTGGTCGACGCCGAGCTCTCCGCGGGGTACGTCGAGCTTCGCTACACCTTCTGACAAACGCACGAGGTCACGTCATGAAAAAGGATCGCTTCGTCACTGCATCGTTCGCGCTCACCGCGCTGTTCGCGCCCGCCGTCGCCGCCAGTCCGGGGATGTCGGCGCGCGACATCATGGACAAGGTCACCGTCACCCGGAAGCTCGACGGCTCGGAGGCGGTCATCAAGATGACCGTGACCGGCGACGGGGGGCAGGCGCGCGAACGCGAGATCTCGATGGCGACGAAGCTGTACGACGGCGGCAAGACAGAGAAGCGCATCTACCGCTTCCTGTCGCCGGCCGACGTACAGGGGACCGGCATCCTGGTCTACGACTACGAGTCCAAGCCCGACGACGTCTGGATCTTTCTACCGGCGCTCCGGAAGACCCGGCGGGTGGTCAGCTCGCAGCGCGCGCAGAGCTTCATGGGGAGCGAGTTTTCCTACGGCGACCTGAACATCCCGGCGCTGGACGACTTCACCTACACGCTGGTCAAGGAAGAGGCCGCCGGCGGCGAGCCCTGTTACGTGATCGATCTGGTCCCGAAGTCGAAAGAGATCGCCGACTCAGAGGGCTACTCGAAGAAGACCTACTGGGTCAGCAAAGAGAAGATGGCCGTCGTGCGTGGCCTCTACTACGACAAGGACGGCAAGCTGCTGAAGGAGCTGGTCGCCCAGGACATCAGGCTGCTCGACCCCAAGAACAAGCGGTACCGCGCGATGCGCATGGAGATGACCAACAAGCAGAACGGCCGCAAGTCGGTGTTCGAAACGAAGAAGGTCACCTTCTCGCCCAACACGAAGGACGACTACTTCACGACCGCCTATCTGGAGCGCAGCTAGGAGACAGCTAGGAGGGCGTTGCCCTAAAGGCAACGGTGAGCGAAGCGAACCATGCCCGACGACGTGCCGCCCGGTCGGCGGCCTAGGAGACCGTCGCCCCCGGTCACTTACACGGCTGCAGGACCGTGATCGACCAGGGGGCGGGGTTGTTGCAGTTGCCGCAGAAGAGGGCGGCCATCCAGACGCCGGTGTCGTCGATGCCGGGGAAGGCGTTCCCGGCCGCGTCGACCATCGTGCTCAAGTCGACGCTGGCGCCCGCCGGGATCGGGACCGAGTACCACTCGTCCGCGATGTCCTCCAGGTCGAGGAACTGCTTCTGCAGATCGGCGAGCGTGGCGCTCTTGTAGTGCGCCACGGCGGCTTCGGTGATCTGGCTGGAGATGTAGGCGTTCCCCAGCATGTTCGTGGTCATCTGGCTCCAGTCGAGCGTCAGCGCCGGCGTGGTGCCCGGGACCTCGACGGGGGCGGCCTGCAGCAGGTCGACGGTGTACTGCAGCTTGGTCGAATCGTTCGTCAGGTCGAGCTCGGTCTGGGTGGAGCTCGGATCGATGTGGAACAGCGCGATGCCGCGGGCGCCCTTGCCGGGCGTCGTCCCGGTGCTGGCCATCATCATGAACGTGTACTGATCCTGCGGGTAGGCGTAGTTGGGCGTGCTGGTGTCGAAGAACATCGACAGCTGGTCCATCGGCAGCGGCTGGCCCAGCAAGTTGAAGTTGTAGAGAGTCTGCGACGTGTACGTCCCGTCGGGGTAGGCGGTTATGATGCCCGCGTTGGCGCTCAGGGGAATGTCGTCGGCCTTCAGCGCCGCCTCGATCTGATCGGGCGTCAGCGACCAGAGCGCCAGCAGGATCATGTTGACGTCGCTGGCCGGGTTCACCGCCTTGCCGAAGAAGTCGGTGGTCAGCCTGCTCCAGTCGAACAGCACGTTCGTGTTGTCCTTGAGCGTCGCGACCTGGATGGTGAACTGGTCCGAGAGCGAGTAGTTCGTGGGATCGGTGATCACCACCGACGCGGTCGGATCGCCGCAGGTCGCCGAGACGATGGGGGCGGGCGGCGCGGTCTGCGTCCCGGTGTCGTCCGAGCGGCAGCCGAGCCCACCCAGCAAAAGCGCGAGGCCCATCGAAAGACAGGTGCTTCGGTCAGTCATGCGTCCGGCTCAGTTCGTCGCGAAGGGCGGGGGCGGCCCGTACATCGTGCCCCGGTGCTCCGAGTACCCGATAGCCGTGGTGGTCGTGATCTTGCGGAGCAGCGTCCCGGTGTTCGTGATCTCGTGGAGAACGCCGGTGTCCGAGAAGGTGACGTAGAGGTTGCCGTTCGGCAGCTCCTTCACGTCGCCGAAGGTGGTACAGGAGATGCCCGGGTTGTAGTCGAGCGTCTGGGTCGCCGTCTTGTTCGACGTGCTGTAGCTGAACCCGAGCACGTGCGCGTTGCCGCTCTGGTTGTTGTTGAACACCCAGATGTGGTCGCTGTGGACGTCGTGCCCGTGCTGCCAGTTCCAGTTCATGGCGCTGTAGTCCGACTGCGTCCCGCCGAACGTGGCCAGCAGCTTGCCATCCGGGTAGCTGGCGACGCCGATCGTGCTCGAGAACAGCATCGAGAACGTGACCGCCTTCAAGTCGGGCGAGTAGGTGATGTGGTTGGTGTGCGCCTCGCCGTTGGCCGAGATCAGCGAGGCAAAGTCGGTCTCCTCGTCGTAGATCTTCGTCGACTTGCCGGTGCCCGTGTCGAGCTCCATCACCTCCTCCGGACCGGGGCTGGTGTTGGGCTGGCCGCTGTCGGTCGCGAAGTAGAGGACGTTGCCGTTGGGCAGGATCGCGAAGTCGTGGCTGCGGCCCGGCAGGTTCCAGGTCTGCCCCGTCCCCATGCCGTCCATGCCGACGCGGTAGACCGCGCCGTTGGTGGCGCCGTTGGCGAAGTTGGCCGCGAACAGGTACTGCCCGTCGTACGACATGCGGGCGCGCGAGCAGTTGGTGGCCGAGGTGCTGGAGATGTCGAGCGCCCAGACCATCGCGCCGTCCTTGTCCAGGATGAACGCCACCGACTTGCCCGAGGTGCCCGGCACCCCGGGCGAGCCGGCCAGGCCGATGCAGTTGACCGTGAACCCGCCCCCGGCGTAGAGGGCCGAGGCGTTGCTGTCGGTGACCGTGAAGACGGGGAGACCGTTCGGCAGGTAGCCGGTCTTGATCGACGAGACGTTGCTGACGTAGGTGTTGCCGCCGCCCTTGGCCGTGATGCGCAGGTAGTAGGTCGTGGACTGCTTCATTCCGAGCAGCAGCGTTCGGTAGCCGGCCTGTGTCAGGTCGACCGGCGCCTGGAACTCGAAGTTGCTCTGGTCGCGGCCGAAGTCGATGACGGCGCTGTCGATCGAGACGTTGACCGACCAGGTGACGATGGCGACCGTCGCGACCGACGTGCTGAGGGCGGTGTTGATCGTGAACGCGGCGATCGCGCTGCCGTTGCCGCCGGTGCCCGTCGCGCCGCCGGTGCCCGTCGCGCCGCCGGTATGAGAAGCCCCGCCGGCGCCCGTCGCGCCGCCGGTATTGCCGCCGCTCGTGCCGCCGGTGTGAAGCGTGCCGCCGGTGCCGCTGCTGGCGCCACCCGTTCCGGTGCCCTGACTCCCCCCGCTGCCCGACGGCGAGCCCATCGAGCTGCAGCCGGTTGGAAGCAGCCCGATCGTCACAAGCGGCAACAGCGGAAGCAGGCGCAGACGGGTCATCCAGGGGTCCCTTCGGTTCAGGTCAAGCGGAGCGGGCGGTCGATCTCGACGGGTGCTGCTCCAGCGGCGGCAGGAACGTGTCGTAGAAGAACGCGCAGTCGCGGCGAATCTGCTCTTCGGTGAGGCCGAACTTGGCCAGGTCGTACTTGTGCTCGGACTCGTACTTGCGCTGCTTCTCGCCGCGCGTGGCGATCGTCGCGCGCAGCGCCGGGGTCATCTCGTGCCCCAGGAAGCGGCACATCTCGTCCATCATCCCTTCGAAGTCGGCCATCATGCGGTCGTAGCGGACGATGAAGACGCGCTGCTTGTCGATGAGCCCGCCGGTCCAGTCCTCGTGGAACTTCTTCAACAGGAGGATCCAGGCCTTGTACATCCGATCCAGCCAGCGCTGGCGGACGGCGTCGGGCAGCGACCAGAAGCCGACGGCGCGATCGAGGACGCCGATCACCAGGCTCATCGAGCTGGGGATGACCGACAGCGGATCGCGCGCCATGTAAAGGATCTGCGCCTCCGGGACCCGCTCGAGGAACTGCGGCAGCCGCACCGCCAGCGAGAACAGCTTGGCAATGTTCCGCTGGGCGCCGTGCAACACCAGGCTGCGCCGCCAGAGCGCGTCCAGCCAGGCGGTGTCGCGCGCCGACGTGTCGCGCACGCTGGGATCGAACCAGCGGAGCAGGTCCTCGTCGTCGAACGACAGGAAGAACCCATAGAGAAAGAACCCGTCGAGGTAGCGGAACAGCACGCCGACGTCGTCGGTCTCGACCGAGCTGAGGCTGGTCTGGTGCGCGTCGGTCGAGTGGTACTTGGCCGGGCTGATCTTCTCAAGCAGCGGCAGGATGGGACGCAGCATCTTCTGCAGCAGCAGCGACGGGTACAGCATCAGGAACAGCTCCATCCCCGAGCCGAAGCCTTCGTCGGCGAGAAAGCGCTGCAGGAACGTCGTTCCGGTGCGCGGGTTGCCGACCAGGACGATCGGCCGGTCGGCGCGCGTCCGCCGCAGCCGCGGGAAGAAGACATGGTCCAGCGCCATGGCGATGCCGACCAGCGTGCGAACCCAGCCAAACAGCAGGGCGATGAACAGCGGAACGACCTTCACGCCAAAGGTCACCCGCAGGACGCGATACACGCGTCCCATTCGCGAAAAGATGCTCTTCATGGGGGGAGGCGCGGCGAACGAACCGCCGGTTTCTTGCAGTAGCAGGCTGGGGGCAGAGTGGCTCAGTCGTGCTCACGCGGTCGGGGCCGCGGCGCGAGCCCCAACCCAGAAATAGGCGGACGGGCCCCGTTCCTTCACTCACCGGGCGCGAAACTGATCCTCGAAGATCGAGGTGAACCGCTCGAGGTCGCCGCTGGGCAGGTGATTGATGCCCGCGGCCGTCCGGCGTCCGCCGCCAGTGGGAAATTGCCGGCAGAACGTCTCGGCCGACAGCAACGAATCGCGGGGAACGCGCACCGAGACCAGGTAATCGCCGCCGGCCTTGGGCGATACGATGGCGACCGCGTTTCCGGAATACGCCTTCGCCAGGTCGTTGGCCAGCGTTCCGCTGGCGCGCCGCGCCCAGGCCGCGTCGGGAAGCACGAACAGGACCGTCCCCGACGCGCGGCGCGCCGGCTCCAGCCGGCCGGCCAGCTCCATGTCGGTGCGGAATCCCTCCGAGAGCCGGCGGCAGGTGGGCGACTCGGCCGCGAACGCCAGCGGATCGGCGTAGCGCGCCAGCTCGAGCGCCAGCTCAGCCGGCGGGACGTGCAGATCGGCCAGGCTCTCGCCGTAGGCGTTGTAGTTGATCGCCACGCCCAGCGCGCGCAGCGTCTCGGATGCTCCCGCGTCCATGCCGGCGGTCGCCGCCAGCGCCCGGGCCTCCTCGGTCAGGCTGTCGCCGAACAGGCCGACGATGGCCCACGGGCGGAAGCGCCCGCTCAGCGCTCGGTCGACCAGCAGGCTGGTGCAGACGGTCGGGCTCAGATCGAGGTGCGCCTCCAGCAGCGGATGCCGGGGGACCTCGCCGGTGAAGTGGTGATCGAAGTAGCGGACCGCGACGCCCGCCTCCATCAGGGCCAGCAGCGGCGCACGGTTCACGTCCAGCGAGATGTCGAGCACCGTGCAGCGATCGCCGGCGGCGGCCTGGACCCGCGCCAGCAGCGCGATGTCCCGCTTGACGCCGGTGAGCAGCGACCCCTCGGGGGCGCCGTCCAGCCGCAGCTGCTGCAGCGCACAGAGCCCGTCGGCGTCGCCGTTGAACGCGTAGTGGTGGTTCATGCCAAGACTCCTCGCGCCTCCAGAAACGCCACGATCGCCTCCGCGGCTTGCTCGGGCGAGGCCTCGGTGGTGTCGATCCGCAGCTCCGGGGTCTCGGGCGGTTCGTAGGGGGAATCGATGCCGGTGAAGTTCTTGAGGTCGCCGCGGCGGGCCTTCTTGTAGAGGCCCTTGGGGTCGCGCAGCTCCGCCACGCGCAGCGGCGTGTCGACGAAGATCTCGAAGAACTCGCCGTCGGCCAGCAGGCCGCGCGCCATCAGGCGCTCGGCGCGGAACGGCGAGATGAAGGCGGTGCTGACGATCAGCCCGGCGTCGACCATCAGCTTGGCCACCTCGCCGATGCGGCGGATGTTCTCGACGCGGTCGACGTCGGTGAATCCCAGATCCCGGTTCAGGCCGTGACGGACGTTGTCGCCGTCCAGCAGGTAGGTGTGCCGGCTGAGGCTGTGCAGCTTCTTGTCGACCAGGTTGGCGATGGTCGATTTCCCCGCGCCCGACAGGCCGGTGTACCAGAGGACGCAGGCCTTCTGGCGTTTGAGGGTCGCCCGGGCCGCCTTGTTGACGTCGAGCGCTTGCCAGTGGACGTTCTGCGCCCGTCGCAGCGCGAAGTGCAGCATGCCGGCGCCCACCGTCTCGTTCGACAGCCGATCGATCACGATGAAGCCGCCGGTGTCGGCGAGGGACTGGTAAGGGTCGAACGGGATGTCGCGATCGAGCTGGACGTTGCAGACGCCGATCTCGTTCTGCTTCAGCGTCGTGCCGGCCATCCGCTCGAGGGTGGTCACGTTGATCTTGTACTTGAGCGGCGCGATCGTCGCCGTGACGGTTCGGGTGCCGATCGCCAGCCGGTAGCTGCGGCCGCGGAGCAGCGGCGCGCGGTTCGTCCAGACGATGGTGGCCTCGAACTGATCGGCCACCTCGGCCGGCTGGTCCGCCGGGACGACCAGGTCGCCGCGCGCCACGCCGACGGCGTCGGCCAGCATCGCCATCACCGGCTCGCCCCGGCCGGCGGAGGCGCGGTCGCCGGCCTCGGTCACGAGGCGCGTCACTCGGGTCAGCCGGCCCGACGGCTGGAGCCGGATCGCGGCGCCGGCCGCCAGCCGCCCCGAGGCGACGACGCCGGCGAAGCCCTGGAAGGCGCCTTCGGGCGGGACCCACTGGACCAAAACCCGCAGCGGCTGCCCGGCGTCGGGCTCACCTGCGGGCGTGGCGGCGTCGCCCAGGACGGCGGTCAGCGGGGGACCGCTGTACCAGGCGGCGGACGAGAGCGCGCTGACGTTGTCGCCGCGGGTGGCGGAGATCGGGATGCAAGGGGGACAGGAGAGCTTCAGCTCGGCGGTGACACGCACCAGCTCGTCGTCGAGGCGCAGAGTGGCGGCCGCGGCGTCGGCGAGCAGATCGATCTTGTTGATGGCCAGGACCAGGCGCTGGACGCCCAGTCGCGACAGCAGGACCAGGCGGCGCCGCACCGCGGTGGTGAGGCCGGCGCGCGCGTCGAGGACCAGCAGCACGACGTCGGCGGTCGAACCGGCGACCAGGGTCGCGAAGACGTCGCGATCGTCGCCGTGGAGATCGACGACCGCGAACCGATCGCTCGTCAGGCCGCGGGCCAGGGTGCTCTTGCCAACGCCGGTGTCGCCGCAGATCGCCAGTCGAACCGGCGCGGGGCGAGGCGCCTGACCGGGGCCGCCCCCGTCGGCGTCGCGCCGGATGTCCAGGTCCGTCCAGTCGGCCAGCGGGTAGAGCTGCAGCACCTCGCCCTTGCGGGTCCCCGGGTTCACGAGGTGCCAGATCCGCGCGCGCGAGCTCTCCTTCTCACGATCGGGTGGGAGCCCGGCGTCGAGGATGACGTCGAAGCGGTGTTCGGCCACGGCCCGGCCGAGCGCGTCGGCGTCGCCCGCGACCAGGTGCGCGACGGGCGGCTGGGCGGGGAAGAACGCCCGGCGGGCGAGCCGGAGCAGCGCGGCGCTGCGGGCGTCGGACCCGAGCAGCAGCGCGGGTCGGGCGGCCTCTGCGATGACGTCGCGCAGGAAGCGGATGCTGTCGGCTTCGAGCTGCTCGAGACGGGAGGCGTTCATTGAAGAGCCCGACCAAACGCAATCTGAATCTAGCGATCGAGGGTTCGACAAAGCAATGGAGGATTGTGAAAAATAACTTCACCCCCAATGAAGTTTTCCGTCGGCGACCGCAATTACCCGACGACACCGGCGGGGTTCGAAAAAAGCGCATCGTTGGACGGTTTTATTCGCGCGCGCTGAGCCGATTGGGAGGGCGATCGTCACTGTAGATAAGGATTCGTGCATCCGATGGATCACCTGGAACAACTCGAGCAGCAGAGCGTCTACATTTTTCGGGAAGCCTTCCGGCACTTCGAGCGGCTGTGCATGCTGTGGTCGATCGGGAAGGACTCGACGGTCCTGCTGTGGCTGGCGCGGAAGGCCTTCTTCGGGCACATCCCGTTCCCGCTGGTCCACATCGACACCAGCTAC
>CAZTZM010000373.1:0-8034 GCA_964618005.1 uncultured Myxococcales bacterium | reverse complement strand
CGCCGGCGTCGTCCAGGCTCGGGGGCAGCTTGCCGATGCCGGCGCGCAGGGCGGCGGCGGTCGACAGCTGGACCGCGCGCACCCGCGGCACGCCCTCCCCCATCAGATCGGCCAGCATGGCGGCCAGATCGGCGCGGCGCGCGACGTCCTTGTTGTTGGTCTTGAACGGCAGCGCGGCCATGTCCAGGAGCTGGTTCGTGTCGCCGGCCGCCAGCCCGGCGAACCAGCGCAGCGCCACCGCGCGCGCGGCCGGATCGCTGGCGTTGGGCGGCGCGACGGCCTGCGTGTTCGGGGCGGGCGCGCGCGGCGCGGCCGGACTGCCGGCGCCTTCCGACTGCCCCTCGGCGGCGGAGATCTCCTGGTCCAGCGCGGCGATCTTCGTGCGGTGGGCGGGGTTGTTGTCGTCCAGTCGCTGCAGGCGGCGCGGGCCGCCGGCGGTCGACGAGCTCCCCGCCGACGCCGACGTGGGCGCCAGGCCCGTGAATTGCTGCGGGCGCGGCGCGTCCGCCAGCGAGGGCCTGTCGCCGTTGGCGGGCGGATTGTTGAGGATGAAGTAGTCGACGCCCGACGTCGCGCACTGCCGCTCGTCCCGGTAGAAGCGCCAGTGGACGTAGATCTTGCCGTTGGCCGAGCGGATCTCGCGCGGCGGGTCCGGGTACGGGCCGGCGCTGTAGGCGACATCGATCGCCGCCACGTCGTACTCCAGCAGCCCCGACCCGCGGACCACGGTCACCTTGTCGATCGTCCCGTCGCCGTTGAGCACGATCTCCAGCTCGGTCATCCGGTTGCGATCGTTGACCGGCGCCGACAGCGACTTCTCGTCCCACTCCTCCAGCTGCCCGAAGCCCCACAGCTCGTGGATGCTCCGGTGCATGCGCGCGATGTAGGCGGCGAACGGCGCCGCCCGCGTGTTGAGCGCGGTCTGGTTGCCGGGCTTCACCTCGGGGATGAAGTTCTCCAGCGCGGCCTTCACGCGCGCCGTGCGTTGCTGGAACTTGCCGACGTGCTCGGACTTCTTCTGCTCGGCCAGCTTGCGGTCGGCGGCGGCGGTGGCGCCGAACAGGTACTCGTAGTCCTTGGCGGCCAGCGCCAGCTTGACCCGCTTGTCCTTGGTCAGGTGCGAGGCGTCGCTCTTGTTGCCGCGCGCCGCGTGCGACGGCAGCGGGACCTCGCCGTCCGCCGCGTGCGGCAGCGAGAGATCTGCCGTCTCGGGCGTCAGCTCATGCTGGCGCGGCGACGGATCGCGCAGCGTCAGCAGCGACTTCTCCGGCTTGTTCGGGTTGTCCTCCGACACCTCCGGGTTCACGTGCGGCGTGACCTCGGGGGCGCTGTGCCCCAGCTCCGACCGCTGCTCTTCCAGCTGCGCGATCTGCTCTTTCTTGGCGCCGACCTTGTCGTCGGTGCGGTCCGATTTGTCGGAGGCGGCCTGATCGCCCTTCTGCGCCTTCAGCAGGTTGGTGTCGGTGGCGCGGGTCTCCACCTCGGCGCGGTTGTTCTTCTGCGCCAGGTACTTCGCGTCGGGCGGCGGCGGGATGTTCTTGTCGTTGTCGAGATCCACCATCTTCTCGTGCGCCTTGGGCGGCGGCGGGGGTGGTGGGGGCGGCGGCATCTGCTCCGGCGGCGGGACGACCACCTCGGGCTCAGGCTTCTCTTTCTTCTCGGGCTTGGGCGGCTCCGGCTTTTTCTGAGCGACCGGTTTGATCTGGGGCTGCTTCTTCTTGTCCTTATCTTTTTCGGGCTTGGTCTTGTCGGGCGGCTCCAGCGGCTCCGGCGTCGGCTCGATCGGCGGCAGGTCGGGGGGCAGCGCGGTCTGGTCGGCTTCCTGGAACGCGACGTCGACCTCCTCGGCCCGCTGCGCCTCCTCGCGCCCACCATAGATCCACGCGGCCACCACGATCGGCGCCACCACGTTGAAGTGGAGCAGCAACGAGATCAGCGCGCCGCGCGAGAGAGTCCCGCGCGCGCGGGTGGACAACCGCTGCCGCATTCGAGGCGGTCAGCGTAACACGTGCCTCCGGGCTCGGCCCGCTGGAGCCCGTGCTTCAGCTCACGTTTTCACAAAAATAATGAGGGGCCGACGCGCCCCGAATTTCATACCCGCATTTTGCGGTAAACGCCGACGACGACGCCGATGAGGTTCACGGTCTTGAAGTCGCGCTTGCGCACGATGATCGGTTGCATCGCGGCGTTGGCCGGCTGAAAGCGAATGCTGTCTCCCTCGGGGTAATAGCGCTTCACCGTCGCCTCGTCGTTGATCATCGCCACCACGATGTCGCCCCGGCTGGCCTGAAGCTGCTTGCGCACGAAGATGTAGTCGCCGTCGAAGATCCCGTCCTCGATCATCGACTCGCCCTTCACGCGCAGCGCGAACACCTCGCGCGTCTGCCCGATGAAGAAGCGATCGACCTTGACCGTGTCCTCGACGTTCTCGACCGCCAGCAGCGGCACGCCGGCCGCCACCCGCCCCACCAGCGGGATCTCGACCATGTCCTCGTCGCGGGTCACTGGACGGGCGGGCGTCCCGCGCGGCCCGACCGGCCGCAGCGCACGCGACTTCAGGTCCTCGCGCAGCAGGTGCCCCTTCTTCTCCAGCGCCCGCAGGTGATCGTTCACCCCGTTCGTCGACCGGATGCCGAAGTGCAGGCCGATCTCGCGCAGCGTGGGCGGATAGCCACGCTCGCGGATCGACTGGCTGATGAATTCCAGGATCTCGCGCTGCCGGTCCGTCAGCACGCCGCGCGCATCGTCGCGAACCAAGGTCAGCGAGGCCATATGTCGTCCCTCCCGATTTACGCCAGAACTTCCACTGAACATGCGTAGCGTACGGAACGGATGTGCCGTATGTCAACTATTTACACGGACGAGGTGCCCGACGGCCAACGGACGGGGCACGCCGCGACGACCACGGACGGGCTTCGAACCCGGCGACAAATCGGCCCAAGACGGGCGCCGAGCTCGTTTGGACGTACGTCCAACGGAGCCGCGTGCACGTAGTTCATCCATAGAAATGATCGCTCGAGCGTTGCCAATGATCGGGTTTTGGCGTGCGCCCTCCGAAACCGTCGCGAATACTTCTCGTCCGTTGAGCAAGTCAATTGCGGAGGCGTTGGTCCCGGCTCTTGCGGGCGCGCCAGAAAGGTCCCGCGACCGAGAGCTGCTCGGCCGGGTTGCGAAAGGCGACGTCACCGCGCTGCGTGTCCTCTACGACGAGCACGCGCCCCGCGCGCTGGCCATCGCGCGGCGGATCCTGCGCAACGCCGAGGAAGCCGAGGACATCGTGCAGGAGACGTTCCTCGAGCTGTGGCGCCGCGCGCATCAGTTCGACGGCAAGCGCGGCGGCGCCGTGGCCTGGGTGGTCACGATCGCGCGCAGCCGCGCCATCGATCGCCTGCGCGCGTCGGCCACCGCAGGCCGCGCGGTCGAGGGGGCGTCGAACACGCCCGACGTGCACCCGGTCGTCCCGCCCACGCCGGCCGAGCACACCGAAGCTCGGCTGACGGAGGCGCGCGTGGCGGACGCCCTGGCCGCGCTGCCGTCCGAACAGCGGCGGACGATCCAGCTCGCCTACTTCGACGGGCTGTCGCAGACCGAAATCGCCACCAAGACGGGCTGCCCCCTTGGAACGGTGAAGATGCGGGTTAAGTTGGCGATCGGAAAATTGGCAACTCTATTGAAGGAAGATCTTTCGTGAACGTTCCCGAGGAATTGACCTGCGACGAGTTCAAGCAGCTCGCGCCGGCGTATGTCTTGCTCGCGCTGGAGGATGTCGAGCGGCGGGCCTGCGCGCGCCACCTGGCCGTGATGGCCCCGCACCAGGGCTGTCCGCAGGTGCTGGCGCAGGCCGAGCTGGTGGCGGCGCGGTTGGGCGGCGCGCTGGCGCCGCAGCTGCCGCCATCGCACCTGTGGCGGTCGATCCGCGCCCGCCTCGACGAGGGCGATCACCCGGGCGACGACCGGGTGACGGCGCTGGTGCCGGGCACGCCGCTGGAGGAGGCGGCGCGCCGGCGGGGCTTCTATCAGATCTGCGGCTGGCTGGTGGCGGCGACCCTGCTCGGCCTCTATCTGCACCACGCCCCGTTCGACTTCAGCCACAAGCACCCGGGCGCCGACCTGGGTTCGGGCATGCGCGGCGGCCTGACGCCGCACGCGCTGGCCGCCGAGACGCGCTGACCGGCGCCGCTACGCGACGCCGAACGGCTGCGACTGGAAGGTGTCGAGCACCAGCGTGCTCAGGCGCCGCCTGACCAGCACCGCGCCGACCATCGACACCGCCGTGCAGGCGAGCACGTAGCCGACGACCGGATACCAGCCGACCGCCCAGGAGAGCCAGGTGAGGCCGGCCTCGCCGGCCAGGAGCCCGGTCGAGATCAGGAGCGCGTCGCGCCGCAGGTCGAAGTAGTAGAGCAGCAGCACCTCGAGCAGCGTGATCATCTGCATGGCGGCGCCGATGGCGGCCAATCGGAACAGCGGCGTGGCGTCGGGCGACAGGCCGACGGCGTGGACCAGGAACGGCGCCGCAGCGATGGCGATCCCGCTGGCCGAGGCCTGCACCACGCCCGCGCCGCGCAGGATCCGCCGCGCCTCCACCGAGATGCGCTCGGCGCCGTCCTTGAGCTGCCGCAGCGGCGCGCCGATCTCGATGTCCGCGTAGAAGGCGCGGAAGCGCTGGTAGAACGTGGTCTCGATCTGGACGTAGATCCAGGCGAACGCCGGGATGACGGAGAACCAGGCCACCGCGGCGATGGCGGCGTAGAACGCGGCCGCGTCGCCGCCCATCACCAGGTAGACGACCACCTTGTCGGCCCAGATCGAGATGTAGTAGGCGAGCGCCGAGAACGCCAGCAGCCGGTACTCGCGGAACGCCGGCAGCAGGCTGGCCTTCTCGTCGGCGCGGCCGGGCACCGCGCGCGACACGCCCTGCACCAGCATCGCCAGCGTGGCCAGCTGACCGGCAGCAAACCCGTAGAGGTACCCCGCGATGCCGAAGTGGAACGAGCTGTCGAGCGCCCACGCGCCGAGCAGGCTCAGCGGCGCGCCGATCCCGAACGCGCGCAGCACCACCACCGGTGACGTCATTCCGCCGCCGACCGAGAGCATCAGCCACTGCGCGCCGATGATCGCCACCAGCGGCGCGCCCACCACCGCCAGCGCGAGCGGCAGGTGCATCACCAGGACCACGATCAGGCCGCTCAGCGCGAAGCCGGTCAGCGTGAGCGCGGTGGCCCGCCGCAGCGGCGCGGCGATCTTCTCGACGTGGTGATCGTAGAGGCGGTCGGCCGTGTAGCGCGACACCACCACGTGCACGGGGGCCGAGAGCACGACCGTCACCGCGTAGACCACCGTCAGGAACCGCTCGATGATCGTGAAGTCAGCGCCGCTGTGCCGCGCCACCAGGCGCAGGCTGGTCAGCACGGCCGTGGTCAGCAACCAGGGCGCGCTGGTGACGGCCACGCCGGTCAGATAGGCGCCGATCGTCCCGGCCAGCGACCCGCGGTCGATCATCCGCTGCAGCTTCCACCCGATCCCCGCCATGTCCGCTAGGCCTCCACCGGGGCGGTCGTGCCGGCGCCGGCGCCCATCGACCGATAGAGCGCGCGGTACGACGCCAGCATGTCGCGCCGCTGATAGTAGGTCGTCACACGCTTGCGGCCGGCGGCCCCCATCGCCCGACGCAGCTTGGGATCCTTGGCCAGCTTGACCAGCGCGACGGCGGTCTCGGCCGGCGTCGCGACGCGGGTGACGAAGCCGCTGGGCCCCAGCGCGCGATCGGCCTTGATTCGCCCCTCGACCATCTCGCGGCAGGCGCCCACGTCGGTGCTCACCACCGGCACCCCGCAGGCGTACGCCTCCAGGATGACCAGCGGCTGGCCCTCGCTGAAGCTGGTCAGCACGACCACGTCCAGGTTCGGGTAGATCTCGGGCGGGCGCATCGGGCCCACGAAGCGGATCTGCTCGCCGCGCCCGAGGCGCGCGACCAGATCGCGGCAGCGCGTGGCGTAGCCGGCGTCTTCGTCCATCGGGCCGATGATCCGCACGTCCAGCTGCACCGACCGCAGCGCCAGGTCGCAGGCCCGGATGAAGGTGATGAGGTCCTTGATCGGGACGACGCGCCCGACGAACCCCACCCGCATCGGCGGCGGGTAAAGATCGATCACATCGGGGACCCTGGGAGGGTTCCCGCCTACTCCCGCGATCGACGCCGCCGGGCCAAGCCCAGCTCCGTCCACGCGATCGCTCGACTCGGCCGGTGGTAGGTCGACGCCGTTGGGGACGATGTCGATCTTGTCGTGGGGGGCGCCGTCGGCGATCTGCCGGACGCGGTTGATATCCGACAGCGTGACGATCCGTCCCGCCTGCGCATACGCCAGCCGCGACAGCCCGCGGAAGAAGCGCGACCAGATTCGCCGCAGCGGCGAGACGCGCGGCGCCCAGGTGGCCGTGCGCAGCCCGAAGCCGCCATCGTCGGTGTCGGCGGCGTCGCGGATCCAGTCGGCGCGGGCCAGCTCCATCTCGCGCTCGCGCGCGTAGATGCCGTGCTCGGTCAGCGCCAGCGGCTTCCCCGTGCGGTGACTCCAGACGGCGGCCAGCAGGCCGGCGTATCCGGTGGCGATCGCGTGGTAGCAGGCCGCCGGCACGATCGGCGCCGCCAGCAGGCGCAAGAGCGGCACGTGGATGGCGCGGAAGTGCCAGAACAGATCGAGAAACGGCGCGTCCTGCGCCAGCCGATCGGCGATGGCGGTCAGGACGTCGAAGCTGGCGCGGCCGTAGAGCAGCTCCTGCAGCCCGAGATCGTTGGTGGCGAGATCGGCCAGGATGGCCAGCTGCGCCTGGCTGCCGGAGTCGTTTTCCAGGTGCAGGCGCTTCAGCCCCTCGAGCACGCGCGAGCGGTTCTCGCGCGAATCGACCGCCGCGCGCATCTCCCGGATCTCCTCCCGCAGCTTGGCGCGCCCGGCGCCGTCGAGCGGCGGGCGGGCCGACTCCTGGCAAAAGACCCGGTGCAGGCCGACCACGTTCTCGGGGAGCTCGAACCGCGGCTCGCCGTAGGCGCCGGGGTGCGACCCGACGTTCAGCACGGCGAAGGTCAGCTCCGGATGGCCTTTGATGATGTCGTGCACCCACGACGAGACGCCCCCCGCCACGAACGGGTACGTCCCCTCCACCAGCAAACACACGTCCGCATTAATGCTTGTCAACGGGAACCTCACGGGTCGAGGCCGGCGCCGGCACTTGAACGACACCCACCGTGGTGCTGACGCCGCCGGTGACGCCGCGCCGGTGGATACCGGAGAGCCGGCGCGCCGCCGAGAGCCGACGGTGGATGAGGGGTGGCGGCGCCGCGGGGTGATAGCTGGCCAGCACCGACGGGCTCTCCCAGGGGAGCGCGTGGGTCGCCAGCACCGCCTCGTCGCGCAGCGCCAGAAGTTGCAGCCGCAGCTCACCGTCGACGGTGTCCAGCGTCTCATCGATGGCGCCCAGGGCAGCGTCGGGGTGCAGCACCGCCAGCTCCAGCCGCGCGAGCCCCATCGCGATCGAACCGGCGCGCTCGGGCTGTTCGGCGCGCGCGGTCGTGTAACAGCGGCGCGCCTCCTCGGCCAGCTCGCAGACCAGCGTCGGCTCGGCCAGGCCGGTCTCGATCGCGTCGGTGGCCAGCTCGGCGGCCGCCAGCGCCGTCCCCTTCGGCGCCCCCTCGGTCAATTGCTTCCGGTAGGCGGCCAGCCGCGCCTCGCAGGAGGCGGTCATCTCCTCGATCGCCAGCGCCGCCTCGACCGCCAGGTCGGGGTCGGCCGCGCCCAGCGCCCAGCGCAGCAGCGCCACCGCGTCGACGTCGGCCCGCCGCGTGAGCGTGGCGATGATGGCGCGCCGTTCGTCGACGCCCCCGGCCAGCAGGGCCTCGCAGCAGGGGAGCGCCTCGCCCAGCCGGCGCAGCTCCTCGGCGCGCAGCGGTTCGCCGCCCCCGGCCGCCGCCGTGGGGTCGGCCTCCAGGACCCCGCCGCGCCCGGCGGTCCCCAGCGACAGCGCCGCCAGCCCCGCGCC
>CAZTZM010000372.1:0-19576 GCA_964618005.1 uncultured Myxococcales bacterium | reverse complement strand
AGTGGCGCTGGGGCGGTTACGGCTCTCGGTTGAGCGAGGCCGGGTCGGGCCTGCTTCGCGCGGTCCTTCCCTGCTCCGGTCGACGCGCGCGTTCATCTTCCCCAGGGACGACGGCGTCTGGAGGGAGCAGGTCGCGACAAGGCCACGCGGCGTGGCATCGTTTCCGGAGGTTGATGTATAGTGCCGCGCGGAATGGCTGTGTTGAGACGGCTGCTGCGGTCGCAGCAGGCAGGTTTGTTGCTGATCATCGTCGCGGTGACGGTCGTGTTGGCGGTGGCGGCCGGGTCGCATGTGGATGAGTCGACCGGACGGACGGTCAACAACTTCTTCAATTCGTACACGCTGATCCAGACCGCCACGGACGCCAGCTTCATCGCGATCATGGCGGTGGGGGCGACGGTGGTGATCATCTCGGGCGGGATCGACCTGTCGGTCGGGTCGGTGTACGCGCTGGCCGGCGTCGTGATGGCGCTGGTGCTGCGCCAGGTGACGCCCGAGGGGAGCGGCGGCGGCGCCGGCTCGGTCTGGCTGGCGCTTTCGATCTGCCTGGGGGTTGGCGCCATCGCCGGCGCGCTGAACGGCGTGCTGGTGGTCGGGCTGCGCGTCCACCCCTTCATCATCACGCTGGGGTCGATGTGGATCCTGCGCGGGTTCGCCTTCGTCATCAGCAAGGCGGAGAGCATCATCCTGCCCGAGGCGCTGACCCACTTCGCCAAGTCGTCGCTGGGCCTGGGGGCGGCGCTGTATCCCATCCCGATGCTGGCGATGCTGGTGGTCAGCGTCCTGGGCGCCGTCTACCTGGAGCGCACCGTCATGGGGCGTCACGTCTTCGCGGTGGGCGGGAACCCGGAGGCCAGCCGCTATTCGGGGCTGCGCCTGGGCCGGATCCAGATCGGCGTCTACCTGCTGGCCGGCCTCTGCGCCGGGCTGTCGGCCTTCCTGGGCGGCAGCTTCTACGGTTCGGTCTCCTGTGGAGACGCAACCGGATATGAGTTATACGTCATCGCTTCCGCGGTCGTTGGTGGCGCGCGTTTGAGCGGCGGCCGCGGCAGTGCCATCAACGCGATGCTGGGAGCGCTGCTCATCGTCCTCATCCGGCAGTCCATCCGGACCTTGCACCTGGATCAGAACTACGAATGGATCATCATCGGGTGTGCCATTGTCGTGGCGGTCGTCCTCGATCAGGCGAGCGCGCGCTTCGCGGCGCGGCGGCTGGCGGCTGGGGAACGATGAACGCCCGGCGCGCGGTTCGGGCGGCGGCCGCCCTGGCGGCGATGTTTCTCGCCGGCTGTCCAAAGTCGGCGCCACCCACGCCGCCGGCCAGCGGCCAGGCGGCGCCTGCGGCGGATCAAGCGGCCGTCAAGCCGATCAAGATCGCCATGATCGCCAAGAGCTCGACCAACCCGGTCTTCCTCTCGGCGCGCCGCGGCGCCGAGACCGCGGCCCGCGATCTGTCGACGAAGATCGGCCGGCCGATCGAGATCGTCTGGCTGACGCCGCCGGAAGAGGACGGCCAGATCCAGGCGCAGCGGATCGCGCAGGCCGTCAATGAAGGCGCCAACGCGATCCTCATCTCCTGCTCCGACGCCGGCAAGGTGACCGGCGCCATCGACGACGCGGTCGCGCGCGGCGTCCCGGTCATGACGTTCGACAGCGACGCGCCGAAGTCGAAGCGCTTCGCCTACTACGGCGTCGATGACCGCCGCATCGGTGAAGAGGTCATGGAGGCGCTGGCCAAGCATATCGGCGGCAAGGGGAAGGTCGCCATCCTGGCCGGCAACCAGAACGCGCCCAACCTCCGCCGCCGCGTCGAGGGGATCAAGGCCGAGGCGGCCAAGTACAAGGGGATCCAGATCGTCGGCACGTTCTTCCACAACGAGACGCCTCAGGACGCGGCCGCCGAGGTGATCCGGGTGAACAACGCCTACCCGGGGATCCGCGGGTGGGCGATGGCCGGCGGGTGGGCGCTGTACACGAAGACGCTGCTCACCGACCTGGACCCCAAGAAGCAGACCATCGTGGCGGTCGACGCGCTGCCGCCCACGCTGCCCTACGTCGAGAAGGGGCTGGCGCCGGTACTGCTGGCGCAGTCGTCGTATCTGTGGGGCAACGTCGGCGTCACCAAGATCATCGACAAGCTCTACTTCAAGAAGGACGTTCCCGAGATCGTCTCCATGGACCCCGTCCCGGTCACCATCGACTCGCTCGGTTCGTGGGCGCGGCAGCTCCGCCAGTGGGGCTTCCCCGACGTCCCCGAGGAATACCTGAAGCTGAAGTAGTCGCCCGGATGTCGGAGCCGATGATCGCCTTCCGGCACATCAGCAAGCGGTTCCCGGGCGTCCGCGCCCTGGACGATGTCAGCTTCGACATCGCCCGCGGCACCTGCCACGCGCTGTGCGGCGAGAACGGCGCCGGCAAGAGCACGCTGGGCAAGCTGCTGGCCGGCATCTACGTCCCCGACGCGGGCGACATCCAGCTCGACGGGCAGCCGGTGCGGCTGGGCAGCCCGCGCGACGCGCTGGCCGCGGGCGTGGGGATGGTCCATCAGGAGCTGGCCTTCTGCGACAACCTGTCGGTCTCCGAAAACCTCTGCCTGGGGGCGCTGCCGCGGCGCGGGCCGTTCCTGTCGCGCCCGGCGATGGAGCGCCGCGCGCGCGAGATGCTGGAGGCGATCGGCGCGCCGGTCGACGTCCGGCGCCAGGTCGGCGCGCTGACCATCGCCGACCAGCAGCTGGTGCAGATCGCCGCCGCGGTCGGCAGCGGCGCGCGGATCATCATCTTCGACGAGCCGACCAGCAGCGTGTCGGAGGCCGACGGCGAGCGCTTGTTCGCGCTCATCGATCGCCTGAAGGCAGGCGGCACGACCTGTGTCTACGTGTCCCACCGGATGCCGGAGATCTTCCGGCTGTGCGACACCGTGACGGTGCTGCGCGACGGGCGCCACGTGGCGACGCAGCCGGCGCGCGATCTGGACGAGGCGGCGATTGTCGAGCTGATGATCGGGCGGCGCCTGGATCAGTACCTGCCGCGCGAACGGACGCAGCCGGTGGGGGAGCCTATCTTGCGGGTCAACAAGCTGACCAGCCCGGGGCGCTTCCGCGACGTCAGCCTGGAGGTCCGCGCGGGTGAGGTGGTCGGCCTGGCGGGGCTGGTCGGCGCCGGGCGCTCCGAGGTCGCGCAGGCCATCTTCGGCCTGGATCCCGCCGCGGGTGGCGAGATCGAGGTGGACGGAAAGCCGCGCCGGTTCCGTTCGCCTGCCGAGGCCATGCGCGCCGGGATCGGGTTGGTCCCCGAGGATCGCAAGCGCCAGGGGTTCATCCCGGATCTCACGGCGCTGGCCAATCTGACCCTGCCGGTCTTGCCGCAGCTGGCGCGCTGGGGCTGGCTGCGGCGCGGCGCCGAGCGCGCGCTGGGGGTGGACGCCTTCCGGCGCCTCAAGGTGCCGCCGCCGCACCTGGGCGCCGTCATGGTCGGCCTGTCGGGTGGGAACCAACAGAAGATCGTCCTCGCGAAGTGGCTGGCGGCGCGCTGTCGCCTGTTGATCCTCGACGAGCCGACCCGCGGCGTGGACGTCGGCGCGAAAGCGGAGATTCACGCCTTGATCCACGATCTGGCCGAGGCGGGGACGGGGATCCTCCTGATCTCCAGCGAGCTCCCCGAATTGCTGGCGCTCTCGACCCGATTGTTGGTTTTACGACAAGGCGACGTGGTCGGCGCGCTGCCTGGCGGGGCCGAGCAGGCCGCGCTGATGCGCCTGATGGCGGGCCTCGAGCGCCAGTCGCTGCCTGCGGCGATGTGACGGAAACCGCTGGATCTAGCGGTATTTTGCGCGTTCTCGGCCCCGACGTTTCCGGATTATTTCGTACCGGTTTCCCACGGGATAAATCTGGTACGACACATCCTGAAAGTCTTTACACGAACCCCAGCCACAGATACGGTCCGCGAAGTTAGCGACAAAAAGGTTCCAAGAAACCACTGGAGGGATCATTGATGCGACTTCGTGCCTGTCTGCTTGCGATTGCGGTCGTTGTGCCTGTGCGCGCGTTTGCGCAGACGCCACCGCCGGCGCCTCCGCCGCCGGCTGAAGCGACGCCGCCGCCCGCGGCTGCGCCCGCTGCTCCGCCGCCTCCGGCTGCTGCTGTCGTGGCTCCGCCGCCGGCCGTTCCGCCGGCTCCGGCTGCCGCGCCGGCCGCGCCGATGCCGAAGTTCGTGTTCGGGGGCTTGGTCGATACGTACTACCTCTACAACTTCACGAGGCCGGACGGCGACAACTCGCTGCAGTTCCCGCAGGGGCCCGCCGTGGGGCGTGCCTTCGACGTCAACGCGAATAGCCTTTCACTGGCACTCGCCAAGTTGACGATGAACGCGTCGCTGGACGTCGTGTCGTTGCAGATCGACATGGGTTACGGTGGCACCGGCACGATCATCAACAACGCCAACGACAACACCGCCGGTTCGGCTGGCCCTCTCCCGGGCGTCAACGCCTCGGGGTCGGTCAATCCGTCGTTCCTGCTCGAGCAGGCCCACGGCGAGATCAGCCTCCCGGCCAACCTGACTCTCGACTTCGGTAAGTTCACCACCACGGCCGGCGCTGAGGTCATCGAGGCCAACAAGAACTGGCTCTATTCGCGCTCGCTGCTCTTCAACATCATCCCGCTGCTTCACACCGGTGTGCGCGCGAACTTGAAGATCAACGACATGGTGACGGTCCAGGCCAGCGTCGTGAACGGCTGGAACAACGACCCCGACCTCAACGCCTGGAAGACGGTCGGATTGTCGGCGTCGATCACTGCCTCGCCGGCGCTCTCGCTCATCGCGACGACCTACTTCGGCAAGGAAGGTCAACCGCAGGGCGCGACGGGCCCCACGCCGGGCGACTTCCGGTTCCTGCTCGACATCGTGGCGGCCTACACGGTCAACTCGAACTTCGGCCTGAACCTGAACATCGACTACATCAAGGCGTTCGACGATGTCTCGGGCGACTACCAGGTCGGCGGCGCGCTCATGGGCCGTTACGTGATCAGCGACCACCTGAACTTCGCGGCTCGTGGCGAGTTCTTGGCCAGCCACATCGACGCGGCGGGCTCGACCGCCAAGCAGGGTGAAGGCACGGTCATGCTCGGCATCGACGTGGGCAAGAACTTCGAGCTCCGTCCGGAGGTCCGCGGCGACTTTGCCGGCGAGGTCAACGGTGCACACATCCTGGAGGGCGGCGGCGCGAACGGGAAGTCCGAGGCGATCACCGGCGAGATCGCCGCGCTCACCTGGTTCTAGCCACCGCATCACCAGTTAAGACTTAAGCAGCACCAAACGGGAGGCCTCGGCCTCCCGTTTTTATTTCAAAAGGGCCCCAGAGAGGGGCTTGGCACGACAATGGCTCCCTGCACGAGAACTAGGACGGCTGCGCGAGAATAGCTTACCCCCTCATAAACTCACCCCATGAGAACGGCGTGGGCGTTGGCGTTGGGACTGACCGCGATCGGGCTGGTCGGATGCACAAGCAAGGACGATCCCGGCGGCCCCGACATTTGTGGCGCCGGGTGCCTTTGTGGCAACCCGAGCGAGTCTCAGTGCATGGCCGAGATGTGCGCGCGGGCGTATAGCCGCCAGCCCGACGGGTCGCTCAAGTACGCTTACTGCACGAATGGCCCCGAGAACGGCATCTACGTGATAGACGCCGGCTTCATTACCGACGCCAGCTCGCAGTAGCTGTCCTGCGTCGTTTCGCGGCTGTCTCCGCTAGCCGCTTTTCGATCTCCGGGACGCACGCCCGGCACGAGACGTAACGCTGCTCGAGCAGCGCCGGGTGAAGCCCGTCACCGCTCACGCGATTGCTCGCTCGAAAACGAAGTCAGCCGCCGACGCGGAGCATGTCGTTGAGCACGCCGGCGGCCGTCACGGCCGGGCCGGCGCCGGGGCCCGTGATGACGAGCGGGTTCTTGCGGTAGCGGGCGGTCGTGAAGGCGACCTGGTTGTCGGTCCCCTTGAGGCCGAAGAACGGGCTCGAGCGATCGACCACCTTCAGGCCGACGGAGATGCGGTCCTTGGTGACCGAGGCGACGTAGCGGAGCGTGCCGCCCTTGGCCTTGGCGGCCGACGCGCGGCGCGCCCAGTCTTCGTTCAGGTCGTCGAGGCGCGCCAGGAACGCGTCGCGCGGCAGGGCGCGCATCGACTCGGGGACCAGCGACTCGACCGCCACGTCGGTCGGCTCGCCCGCGAACCCCAGCAGCCGGCCCAGGATCAGCGCCTTGCGTCCCACGTCGACGCCCGAGAGGTCGTCGCGCGGATCGGGCTCGGTGTAGCCGAGCTCCATCGCCTTGCGCAGCGCCGCCGAGAACGAGCGCCCGCGCTCGACCTCGGTCAGCACGAAGCCCAGCGTGCCGGAGAGGCAGCCCTCGATCTTGAGCACGCGATCGCCGGACTCGACCAGCTTGCGGTGCGTGTCGAAGATCGGCAGCCCGGCGCCCACCGTCGCCTCGGTCAGGAGGCGGCGGCCGGCGCGCGTCGCCAGCGCGGCCAGCGACTCGCTCTCGGCGCGCGGCCCCGACAGCGGCCGCTTGTTGGCGAGCACCACGTCCATCCCGGCGCCCAGCGCCTGCCGGATGAGGGGCGTGCTCTCGTCGGCGGTCAGGTCGACCAGGATCGGGTCGTTGAGCGCGTGCTCGGCGAGAAAGGACAGCGCCTCCGCCGGGGCCGCCGGCCGGCCGCCCGGCCCCTCGGCCAGCGAACGGCCGCCCACCTTGCTGGCCGCCCGCGCCGCCACCGCGCGCGGCGCGAGGCCGTTCGGATCGAACACGAACCCGCGCCGATCGATGGCCGCGACCAGGCGCAGCTTGGCGCGGTCGATCCCGTTCGTCGTTCCCTTTCGCTTGCCCTTGCCGTCGGACATGATCTTGGCCAGCGCGCGCCCGATCTGCCCGAACCCCAGCAGCACCGCGTCGGTGTGCGCCGCCCGCGCCGCCGCGCCGCCGCCGATCTTGGACAGCTGGAACGCGCCGTGGACCGCGCGCTGAGCGGCCGCCACGTCCTTGGCCGCCACCACGAACGAGATGTTCAGCTCCGACGAGCCCTGCGCGATCGCCACCACGTTGATCTGTCCCTCGGCCAGCGCCGAGAACACGCGGGCCGCGATCCCGGGGTGGCCGGCCATGCCGATGCCGACGACCGCTACCGTGGCCAGCCCCGAGCGGGCCTCGATCCCGTCGATCTCGCCGCGCGCGATCTGCTCGCGGAACTCCTCGTTCAGCCGATCGCGCGCCTGGCGCGCCGCTCCCTCGGGGACGGAGAAGCAGATCGACTGCTCCGACGACGACTGCGAGATCAGCGAGACGCTGATCCCCTGGCGGTGCAGCGCCTCGAACGTCCGCCCGGCGATGCCGGGGACGCCCAGCATGCCGTTGCCGGCGACGGTCAGCAGCGCCTGGCCACCGACGGCCGACAGCGCCTTGACCGGATAGCGGTCCAGCGTCCGGCGCGCCGAGATCTCCGTCCCGGCCGCCGCGGCGTCGGCGAACGGCCGCACGAACACGGGGATCGACCGCCCGGCCACCGGGATCAACGCGCGCGGGTGCAGGACCTTGGCGCCGAAGTAGGCCAGCTCGGCCGCCTCACGGACGTGCAGCTGCGGGATGACGCGCGCGTCGGGGACGACCCGCGGGTCAGCGGTCAGCAGGCCCGGGACGTCCTTCCACAGCGAGACCTCGCGCGCCGACAGCGCGCGGCCGAGCAGCGTGGCCGTGAGATCCGTGCCGCCGCGCCCCAGCGTGGCCACGCCGATGGCGCGGCGGTCAGGACCGTGGGACGGATCGCCGTCGCGGTCGTCGATCTTCGCCGCGCCGATGAACCCCGGGACGACCGGCACCAGGCCGGCGGCGCACAGCGGGCGCAGCACCTTGCGCGCCGCCATGTCGGTCAGCATCAGGTTGGGCGAGGCGCCGCCGAACGGACCGTCGGTGAAGACGACCTCGGTCGCGTCGACGTAGCGGGCGCGGACACCGCCGGCCGAGAGCGCCGCCGCCAGGACGCGCGCCGACAGCCGCTCGCCGCGGCTGACGATGAAGTCGCGCGTGCGCGGGGTCAGCTCCTTGAGCACCGCCAGGCTGGAGAGCAGGCTACCCAGCTCGTCCATGGACTGCTCGATCGCTTGAGCTGCTTCTTTCGTTCCGCGCGGCGCCGCGTCGCGCAGGATCTCCAGATAGCGGGCGCGGAGCGTCTCGACCTCGGGCGCGCCGCTGGTGGCGTCGCCGGCCGCCGCCCGGGTGGCCAGGCCCAGCAGGGTGTCCGTCACGCCCGCCGGCGCCGATACCACCGCCACCCGCGGTCCCTTGCGCCCCTTGACGATCTGCACGACCCGACGGAACGCCGCCGCGTCCGCCAGCGAGGCGCCCCCGAACTTGTGAACTTCGACGCCGAGCTTCTTCGCGCTCATGAGGGGGCAAGATGTATCAGGATCGTCTAAGGCACGGAACCCCGGGGCGGCTCCGAGTAAGATATGTTTGCCGCCATGTCACGCTCCGTCTTTCGCTGCATCAACGGCTGCCACGGGGACCACGCCCTCGACGAGATCATCTACAAGTGCCCCAAGTGCGGCGACCTCCTGGAGGTCGTCCATGACATCGAGGCGCTGAAGACCCGCAGCGCGGCCGCCTGGATGAAGCTGTTCGACGACCGCTACCTGCGCACCTCCTGGCCCTACGGCTCGGGGGTGTGGGGGAAGAAGGAGTGGGTTCAGCCGCACATCCGCGACGAGAACGTCGTGTCGATGCTGGAGGGGGGAACCAACCTCCTGTGGGCCGAGCGCTACGGGCGCGAGCTGGGGCTGTCGGAGCTGTGGGTCAAGCAGTGCGGCGTCTCGCACACCGGGTCGTTCAAGGACCTGGGGATGACGGTGCTGGTCTCGACGGTCAAGCAGATGATCGCCGACGGCAAGCCGCTGCGGGCCGTGGCCTGCGCGTCGACCGGCGACACCTCGGCCGCGCTGGCGGCCTACGCCGCCGCTGCCGGGATCCGGGCCATGGTGATCCTGCCCCGGGGCAAGGTCTCGACCGCCCAGCTGGTCCAGCCGCTGGCCAACGGGGCCGTCGTGCTGGCGGTCGACGGCGACTTCGACGACTGCATGGCGATCGTCAAGCGTCTGGCCGAGGAAGAGGGCGTCTACCTGGCCAACAGCATGAACAGCCTGCGGATCGAGGGGCAGAAGACCGTCTCGATCGAGATGGTCCAGCAGTTCGACTGGCAGGTCCCGGACTGGGTGGTCATCCCGGGCGGCAACCTGGGGAACGTCAGCGCCCTGGGCGCCGGCTTCTTGTTGATGAAAGAGCTGGGGCTGATCCAGAAGCTGCCGCGGATCTGCGTGGCGCAGGCACAGGCCGCCAACCCGCTCTACCGCGCCTACAAGACCGGCTGGGACAAGTTCAAGCCGGTCTCCGCGCAGCCGACCCTGGCGTCGGCCATCCAGATTGGCAACCCGGTCAGCGTGAAGAAGGCGATCCGCACGCTGGAGAAGTTCCAGGGGGTGGTCGAGGAGGCCACCGAGGCTGAGCTGGCCGACGCCGCCGCGCGCGCCGACCGCACCGGCCTCTTCAACTGCCCGCACACCGGCGTGGCGCTGGCCGCCCTGGAGAAGCTGGTCGCCCGCGGCGAGATCCGGTCCTCCGACCGCGCGGTGGTCGTGAGCACCGCCAACGGCCTGAAGTTCACCGACTTCAAGGTCCAGTACCACGAGGGCAAGCTCCCCGCCGTCCCCAACCCCCGCTTCGCCAATCACCCGGTGTACCTGCCCAACGACTACCTGGCGGTTCGGGACGAAGTCCGCCGTCGCCTCGATTGAGCGCGCCCCGTTACCCATCCGACTCACCCGATCCGGTTCTCGAGCGGAGGACGGTCCCTTACGTGCGGATCGCCGGCCGCCGATCGGGCGCGGTTCGAGCGGCAACGTTCGATCCGCACCGTTCGGAGCCGGGGGTCGCGGCTGAGGCTTGCGAGTCGAGGGCGGGCCCCGGGGGCGGACGAGCCAGTGCCCGATTTCGCACTGGACGTGCGGCGCCTACAGCGTGCTACAGTGAGCCGTTTCGCAGTAATTCTCGGAAATAGCGGACATGAAAGAGCAACTCGGCCCAGCGCGTCAAGGACTCTACGACCCTCAGAACGAGCACGACTCCTGTGGTGTCGGCTTCGTCGTCGACCTGAAGGGACGCAAGTCGTCGAAGATCGTGAAGGACGGCGTTCAGATTCTCCTGAATCTGGAACACCGCGGGGCCTGTGGGGCCGAGAAGAACACCGGTGACGGCGCCGGCATCCTGATTCAGATCCCGCACCGCTTCCTGTCGGAGGTCTGCGCCGAGTCCAAGGGGAAGATCACCCTCCCGGCGGCCGGCCAGTACGGCATCGGCATGGTCTTCCTGCCCAACGACCCCGGCAGCCGCGCGGCCTGCGAGCACCTGTTCGAGACCGTCGTCCGTGACGAGGGGCAACGCGTGCTGGGCTGGCGCGAGGTGCCGGTGGACCACCGGATGCTCGGGCCGACCGCCCGCCGGTCGCAGCCGGTCATCAAGCAGCTGTTCATCGCCCGCCACCCGTCCGTCCCCGATGACGACGCCTTCGAGCGCAAGCTCTATGTCATCCGCCGGCGCGCCCGCCACGCGGTCCGCCGCCTGGACATCCCCGAGAAGGCCACCTTCTACATCCCCAGCCTGTCGTCGCGGACGATCGTCTACAAGGGGATGCTCAACTGCGACCAGCTGACCGCGTTCTACCTGGACCTTCAGGACGATCGCGTCGAGTCGGCGCTGGCGCTGGTCCACTCGCGGTTCTCGACCAACACCTTCCCGAACTGGTCGCGCGCGCATCCCTACCGGATGATCGCGCACAACGGCGAGATCAACACGCTGCGCGGCAACGTGAACTGGATGCACGCCCGCGAGAGCATGTTCGCGTCGAAGCTGTTCGGCGACGACCTGAAGAAGTGCATCCCGGTCGTCGACACCGAGGGCAGCGACTCGGGCATGTTCGACAACGTCCTCGAGCTGCTGTTTCTGGCGGGGCGATCGCTGCCGCACGCCATGATGATGATGATCCCCGAGCCGTGGTCGAACCACGAGTCCATGTCGCGCGAGCGCAAGGACTTCTACGAGTTCCACGGCTGTCTGATGGAGCCGTGGGACGGCCCGGCCTCGGTCGCGTTCACCGACGGCGTTCGCATCGGGGCGACCCTGGACCGCAACGGCCTGCGCCCGTCGCGCTACTACGTCACCAAGGACGACACGGTGGTCATGGCGTCGGAGGTCGGCGTGCTCGACATCCCGGCCGACCGCATCCTGGAGAAGGGCCGCCTGCAGCCGGGGCGCATGTTCCTGGTCGACACGGCCCAGGGCCGGATCATCGGCGACGACGAGATCAAGGACGAGATGGCCAAGGCTGCCCCCTACGGGCAGTGGCTGAAGGAGAACCTGATCTCCCTGGCCGACCTGCCCAAGGCGTCCTCGGGGATCGCGCCCGATCACGACACCGTGGTGCGCCGGCAGGAGGCGTTCGGCTACACCACCGAGGACCTGAAGGTGCTGGTGGCGCCGATGGCGACCGACGGCGTCGAGGCCACCGGCTCGATGGGGACCGACACGCCGCTGGCGGTGCTGTCGAACCGCCCGCAGCTGCTCTACAGCTACTTCAAGCAGCTGTTCGCGCAGGTGACCAACCCGCCGGTCGACGCCATCCGCGAGGAGATCATCATGGCGGTCGACACCGCCATCGGGCCCGAAGGGAACCTGCTCGAGCCGACCCCGGCCTCGGCGCGCCAGATTGGGCTGCCGACGCCCGTGCTCCGCAACGAGGAGCTCGAGAAGCTGCGGAATCTGGACGGCGGTCCGACCTCGCACGGCTTCAAGAGCGTGACCCTGCCCGCGCTGTACGACGTCGCCGGCGGCGGCGCGGCGTTGCGGGCCGGGATCGAGACGCTGCGCGCGGCGGCCAGCCAGGCCATCGCCGATGGCAACAACATCATCATCGTCTCCGACCGCGGCCACAACCACGACCGGGCGCCGATCCCGGCCCTGCTGGCGGTGGCGGCGGTGCAGCACCACCTGCTGCGCGAGGGGACGCGCACGCGCGTCGGCCTGGTCCTGGAGACCGGCGAGCCGCGCGAGGTTCACCACTTCGCGCTGCTGCTCGGCTACGGCGCCAGCGCCATCAACCCGTACCTGGCGTTCGAGTCGCTGCACGACATGGTCCGCCAGGGCCTGCTGGGCGGCGACGCCGAAAAGGCCGAGCAGAAGTACGTCAAGGCGGTCGGCAAGGGGATCGTGAAGGTCTGCTCGAAGATGGGGATCTCGACCATCCAGAGCTACCACGGCGCCCAGGTGTTCGAGGCGATCGGCCTCAACCAGCCGTTCATCGACGAGTACTTCACCTGGACCGCCTCGCGCATCGAGGGGATCGGGATCGATCAGGTGGCCGACGAGGTCAGCCAGCGCCACCGGCGCGCGTTCCCCGATCGCCCGCTGCCGGTCGAGAGCCTGGAGGCGGGGGGCCAGTACCAGTACCGCCGCAACGGCGAGTTCCACCTGTTCAACCCGGAGAGCATCCACAAGCTGCAGCTGGCCTGCCGCACCGGGGACTACAAGGTCTTCAAGGACTACTCGCGCCTCATCGACGACCAGTCGCGCAACCTCTGTACGCTGCGCGGCCTGATGGACCTCAAGTCGACGCGCCCGCCGGTGCCGATCGATGAGGTCGAGCCCGAGGCGGCCATCCTCAAGCGGTTCAAGACCGGCGCCATGTCGTACGGATCGATCAGCAAAGAGGCGCACGAGACGCTGGCGATCGCCATGAACCGGATCGGCGGCAAGAGCAACACCGGCGAAGGCGGCGAGGATCCGGCGCGCTTCGTGCCGGACGCCAACGGCGACTCGCGCCGCAGCGCGATCAAGCAGGTCGCCTCCGGGCGCTTCGGCGTGACCAGCCAGTATCTGGTCAGCGCCGACGAGATCCAGATCAAGATGGCCCAGGGGGCCAAGCCCGGCGAGGGCGGCCAGCTCCCCGGCTCGAAGGTCTATCCCTGGATCGCCAAGGTCCGCTATTCGACGCCGGGCGTGGGCCTGATCTCGCCGCCACCCCACCACGACATCTACTCGATCGAGGACCTGGCGCAGCTCATTCACGACCTCAAGAACGCCAACCCGCGGGCGCGCATCAGCGTCAAGCTGGTGGCCGAGGTCGGCGTCGGGACGATCGCGGCCGGCGTCGCCAAGGCGCACGCCGACCTGGTGCTGATCAGCGGCCACGACGGCGGCACGGGCGCGTCGCCGCTCACCAGTGTCAAGCACGCCGGCGCGCCGTGGGAGCTGGGGCTGGCCGAGACGCACCAGGTGCTGGTGCTGAACGGCCTGCGCAGCCGGATCGTCGTCGAGACCGACGGCCAGCTCAAGACCGGCCGCGACGTGGTGGTGGCCGCGCTGCTGGGCGCCGAGGAGTTCGGCTTCTCGACGGCGCCGCTGGTGTCGGTCGGCTGCATCATGATGCGCGTCTGCCACCTCAACACCTGTCCGGTTGGCGTGGCCACGCAGAACCCGGAGCTGCGCAAGAAGTTCAGCGGCACGCCCGAGAACGCCGTCAACTTCATGAAGTTCGTGGCCGCCGAGGTTCGCGAGCTGATGGCCCAGCTGGGCTTCCGCACGATGAACGAGATGGTTGGCCACACCGAGCACCTCGAGATGAAGGGCGCGCTCGACCACTGGAAGGCGCGCGGGCTGGATCTGTCGAAGATCCTCTATCAGCCGCAGGTCGGTCCCGAGGTCGGGCGTTACCAGACCCAGGCGCAGGACCACGGGATCGACAACTCGCTCGACATGACGACGATCCTGCCGCTGTGCCAGCCGGCCATCGAGCGCGGGGAGAAGGTCGACGCCTCGCTGCCCATCCGCAACGTCAACCGCGTGGTCGGCACGATCACCGGCAGCGAGGTGACGCGGAAGTACGGGCCGAAGGGGCTGCCTGACGGCACCATCAACCTGAAGTTCACCGGCTCGGCCGGCCAGAGCTTCGGCGCGTTCGTGCCGCCGGGGATGACGCTGACCCTGGAGGGCGACGCCAACGACTACGTCGGCAAGGGTCTCTCCGGCGGCCGGATCATCGTCTACCCGTCGAAAGACGCGACCTTCGCCGCCGAGGAGAACATCCTCATCGGCAACGTCGCGCTCTACGGCGCCACCGGCGGCGAAGCGTTCTTCCGCGGCGTGGCGGGCGAGCGGTTCGCGGTCCGCAACAGCGGCGCCAGCGCGGTCGTCGAGGGCGTGGGCGACCACGGCTGCGAGTACATGACCGGCGGCCGCGTCGTCGTCATCGGCGGCACCGGGCGCAACTTCGCGGCCGGCATGTCGGGCGGCGTCGCCTACGTGCTCGACGAGGCGGGCACGTTCGCCAAGCGCTGCAACAAGGAGATGGTGGGCCTCGGCAAGATCGAGGACGCCGAGGAGATGAAGGCCGTGCACGGCCTGGTGCTGCGCCACGCGCAGCTCACCGGCAGCGCGCGCGCCGAGGAGCTGCTGGCCAGCTGGAACCAGTGGGCGCCGCTGTTCGTCCGCGTGATGCCCAACGATTATCGCCGCGTGCTGGAGACGCAGAAGAAGATGCGCGAGACGGGCCTGTCGCCCGAGGAGGCCGAGATGGCCGCCTTCGAGCTGAACTCCAAGGACACCGCGCGCCTGGGTGGCAAGTAAGATGGGCAAGCTGACCGGTTTCATGGAGTACCCGCGCCACGAGCCCGCGGGGCGCGATCCGCACGGCCGCGTGCGCGACTGGCACGAGTTCCACGAGCACCTCCCCGAGGCGACGCTGAAGGAGCAGGGCGCGCGCTGCATGGACTGCGGCGTCCCGTTCTGTCACACCGGCACGATGCTGCCGGGTGGCGCGTCGGGCTGCCCGATCAACAACCTGATCCCCGAGTGGAACGACCTGGTCTACCGGGGGCAGTGGCGTGAGGCGCTGGCGCGCCTGCACAAGACCAACAACTTCCCCGAGTTCACCGGGCGCGTCTGCCCGGCGCCGTGCGAAGGATCGTGCGTGCTGGGCATCAACGAGCCGGCCGTGACGATCAAGAGCATCGAAGCCGCCATCATCGACAAGGGCTTCGAGGAGGGGTGGGTCGTCGCCGAGCCGCCGCTCAAGCGGACGGGCAAGACCGTCGCCGTCGTCGGGTCGGGCCCGGCCGGTCTGGCCTGCGCCGCGCAGCTGAACAAGGCCGGGCACCAGGTGACGGTGTTCGAGCGCGACGACCGCATCGGCGGCCTGCTGATGTACGGCATCCCGCCCATGAAGCTGGAGAAGCACGTCGTCGACCGGCGCGTGAACCTGCTGGCCGAAGAGGGCGTGAAGTTCGTGACCGGCGCCCACATCGGCAAGACCTACCCGACCGCCAAGCTGCGCGAGTCGTTCGACGCGATCGTCCTGGCCGGCGGCGCGACCGCGGCGCGCGACCTGCCGGTCGAGGGCCGGCACCTCAAGGGCGTCCACTTCGCCATGGAGTTCCTGCTGAAGAGCTGCAAGAGCCTGCTCGACAGCAACTTCTCCGACGGGCAGTACATCAACGCCAAGGGGAAGAACGTCATCGTCATCGGCGGCGGCGACACCGGCACCGACTGCGTGGGGACCTCGCTGCGGCACGGCTGCAAGAGCCTGGTGCAGTTCGAGATCCTGCCGCGCCCGCCGACCACGCGCGCCAGCGACAACCCGTGGCCGCAGTGGCCGCGCGTCTACAAGATGGACTACGGGCAGGAAGAGGCGGCCGCGCTGTTCGGCGCCGACCCGCGCCAGTACGTGACCGTGACCAAGCGCCTGATCGGCGGCCCCGACGAGAACGTGAAGGAGCTGCACACCGTCGAGGTCGAGTGGGTGAAGAACGGCGACGGCCGCCTGGCGATGAAGGAAAAGCCGGGCAGCGAGCGCGTCTGGCCCGCCGAGCTGGTGCTGCTGGCGATGGGCTTCGTCGGCCCCGAGAAGCCCGGGATGCTGGCGGATCTCGGCGTGGCCCTCGACGCCCGCGGCAACGTCGCCGTCGACGCGGAGAAGGCCACCAGCGTCGCCGGCGTGTTCGCCGCCGGCGACATGTCGCGCGGCCAGTCGCTGATCGTCTGGGCCATTCAGGAAGGCCGCGCCGCCGCCCGCGGCGTCGATCGCTTCCTGATGGGCGACACGCTGCTGCCGTAGCGGGCGCGCGTCTGGGCTGGTCGGTCTACCTCGTTCGTTGCGGTGACGGCAGTCTCTACTGCGGGATCGCCCGCGACGTGCGCGCGCGGATCGCGGCGCACGACGCGGGGCGCGGCGCCCGCTACACGCGCGGTCGCGGACCGGTCGCGCTGATCGTCGCGCACCGCTACAAAGACCAGGGGTCGGCGCTCCGAATCGAGCGTGCGATCAAGAAGTTATCCAAGACCCAGAAAATGGAGGCTGCCGGCGACGCGCGGCTGTGGGCCTCTATCGCGCGGCGGGCCCGGCGCCCGCCCACAAAGGAGGATTTGAGCCGATAGACCCGCACATGTCGGGCAGTCGCCTCCCGATTTATTTCCACAGATCACTTCTTCGTGTCACGGGAATTTGACAGGGCTATCGTGCCCACCATGGATCACTGGCGTCGCTTAGGTGTCCTGTCCGCTGTCCTGTGGCTCATTTCTGGCGCGGGTTGCGCCGGTGTGAAGCAAGGTGAGTCGGGTACGACCGGCAAGGGAGGGAGCACCGGCGGCAAGCGCGACGGCGGCGCCGTTGATTACGGCGGGACGTTCTTGCCCGACGCCATCACCTCGACGTGCGGCAACGGCGTGTTGGATAACGGCGAGTCGTGCGACGACGGCAACAAGGTGGGCGGCGACGGCTGCACGCCGCTGTGCCAGATCGAGAACGGCTACTCCTGTCCCACGCCCGGCCAGCCGTGCGTGCGTACCGCCAAGTGCGGCGACGGAATCCTGACGTCGCCCGAGGCGTGCGACGACGGAAACACGACCGGCGGCGACGGTTGCTCGGCCGACTGCACGATGGTCGAGACCGGCTGGCGCTGCCCGGTTCCGGGCCGGCCGTGCGTCCCGATCTGCGGCGACGGCGTCATCGAGCAGGGTGAGACCTGCGATGACGGCAACACGACGAACGGTGACGGCTGCTCGAGCACCTGCCAGACGGAGCCCGGCGCCAGCTGCACCGGCACGCCCAGCGTGTGCAAGGTCGCCGTGTGCGGTAACGGCGTCAAGGAGACGGGCGAGGCCTGCGACTGCGGGACCGATCCGACCAAGCTGCCGAGCGGCTGCACCGGCCCGAACGGTCTCTTCAACGGCGACGGCACGGGCTGCTCGAAGACCTGCACGCAGGAGCCGATCTGCCGCGGCACCACCGGGACCGGCGCGACCCACGCCTGCGACACCGTGTGTGGCAACGGCAACCTCGAGCCCGGCGAGGGTTGCGACGACGGCAACACCGTCTCGGGCGATGGCTGCTCCAGCACCTGCACGGTGGAGCCCGGGTTCACCTGCAACAAGGTTCAGGAGTCCGACGCCGTCCCCTGCACGCAGACCGGCGACACCGGTAACTGCCTCGAGCTGCCGGTCAAGTACCGCGACTTCAAGCCGGAGAACGTCAGCGGCGGTCACCCCGACTTCTTCTTCCTGGGGTCGAGCTGGGCTTCGAGCGACGCGCGCTATCAGTCGATCTCGGGCGTCGAGGGGCAGACCGGCGCGACGCCGTACAACAAGCGTTACTGCGTCCCGAACTCCAGCGGTCCCGCCCGCCAGAACGACTCGACAGCGCGCGCCTGGGACATGGCCGCCGCCAACCTGGACAACAACGGCAAGCCGACGTTCAACTCCACCCGCACCGGCTGCGGCGGGAGCCCGCTGATGGCGGACTGTCAGTTCACCGACTTCAGCCACGACACAAACGGCGGGCACGTCCCGGGCTACACGCAGGCCGCAAACGGTCCGACCAACGGCTTGACGTACACGTCGGGCGCTTCGGGCCACCCCATGTACCACGGCTGTGCGCCAGTCGTGACCAGCGCGACGACGTTCGGCCAGTGGTGGCAGGATGGGACGTACGAGAGCGACGGCACGACGGCGAACAAGCACGCGATCGGCACCATCGAGCTCGCGCCGGCCACCATTGACGGCCAGGGAAACTACTATCAGTTCTCCAGCGCCCAGAACAGCGTCTACGGCGGGTTCTTCCCGTTCGATTCCCCCCTCAACGGCTTCCCGCTCTACTACACGCAGGCCGAGCTCACGATGACCAACGCCACCACCGGGTTGGTCAATCAGGGCAGCCCGAATGGGCCGGGAACGACCTACATGATGGGTTCGGGGGAGCAGCTGCTCTGCAACCTATGGCCGTACTGGTACAGCCCGTACCACAACAGCACGGTCACCGTGTTCGGGGGTGGAGACGGCTGCAAAGGCGACCAGTACCTGTTCCCGCCCAGCGTCTCGTTCGCGACCAACCCGAACGGCAACTGGATCCCGGCGATGCAGGGCTGGTACCACGACTCGTGGTTCTCGGTCGAGGCGCGCTACCTGTTCGCCTTCAACGGCGCGTTCAACCTCCAGTTCTACGGCGACGACGACACGTTCGTGTTCATCAACGGCATTCTGGTCGTCGACCTGGGCGGCGTTCACCAGCGCTTGCCTGGCAAGGTGAGCGTCGACGCCACCGGCATGGCCACCACCCAGGAGGGTGGCGAGGTCTACCTGCCGGGTGAGACCCTGCCGGCCGGCGCGGCGGTGGGCGATCTGATCCCCTGCGACGGCAGTGCCGCCGCGGTCGATCCCGTCACCAAGATTGCCTTCAACAAGGTCGGAACCGGCAACTGCAACACCGGTGAAACGACCTGCGACTGCCGGGTTCGGAGCCTGAATCTGGGTCTGACGGCGGGCAACACCTACGAGATCGCCATCTTCAGCCGGGACGGTCACCCGTCGGAGTCGAACTTCCAGCTCACGCTCTCCAGCTTCACGACGACCCAGTCGCAGTGCGGTCCGTACTGCGGCGACGGCATCCGGACCGGCGACGAGGAGTGTGACTGCGGCAGCGGTTCGGCGACCTCGTCCGATCCGAGCTGCGACGGCATGCAGAACACCGACGGCACCTACAACGGCTGCTCGACGACCTGCACCTATGGCCCGTTCTGTGGCGACAACGTCGTCAACGGGCCTGAGCAGTGCGACAACGGCTCCAATAACGGCATCGCATACACGAAGATGTGCAACACCGGGGCTTGCACCTCGGCCTGCACGAACTCCAGCTGCTGCGGCGACAACGTCGTCGACGCGGACGAAGGCGAGAAGTGCGACCTCGGCTCGCAGAACGGCGTGATGGGGTCGGGCTGCGACGCCAACTGCAAGCTCACGATCGACGTGAACTGATCAGGCCGGGCCGCCCGGGGCAGCGGATTTTTTGACGCCCCGGCGCGGGGCTTCACAATGGGCCTGTGACAGGCTCACTGGCTGTACCCGCGCCGCGCTCGTCAGAATCCCCGCCCCGCGCGCGACAAGAGGCGTTCGAGCTCAAGGGGACGATGGCCTCGTTCACGGTGCTGCGGCTGCGCAGCACC
>CAZTZM010000371.1:0-2298 GCA_964618005.1 uncultured Myxococcales bacterium | reverse complement strand
GCCTGTGCCGTAGGTCGAGAGCACGTAGTCGGCGATCCAGATCGGGATCGCCTTGCCGTTGACCGGGTTGGTGGCGGTGGCGCCGGTGAAGACGCCGGTCTTGTCCTTGGCCAGGTCGGTCCGCTCGAGGTCGCTCTTGCGACGCGCCTCTTCCTGATAGGCAACGATCGCCGCGCGCTGGGCAGCGGTTGTAAGGGGGCTGTTAGTTATCACCTCGACCAGCGGGTGCTCGGGCGATAGGACCATGTACGTGGCGCCATAGAGCGTGTCGGGCCGCGTGGTGAAGACGTGGATATCCAGCCCGGGGACGGGTGTAGCGCTCTTGAAAGTCACCTGAGCCCCCTCGCTGCGGCCGATCCAGTTGCGCTGCATCGCCAGCGTCGAGGCCGGCCAGTCCAGCTCGTCGAGATCGGCCAGCAGGCGGTCGGCGTAGCGGGTGATGCGCAGCAGCCACTGCCGCATGTCCTTGCGGACGACCGGCGTGCCGCAGCGCTCGCAGCGTCCCTGGGTGACCTCTTCGTTGGCGAGGCCCGTCTTGTCGTTCGGGCACCAGTTGATGGGGATGACGCCTTCATAGGCCAGGCCGCGCTCGTACAGCTTCAGGAAGATCCACTGCGTCCATTTGACGTAGTCGGGATCGGTGGTGTCGATCTCGCGCGACCAGTCGTAGGCGAAGCCGACCGCGTCGATCTGGCGCTTGAAGTTGGCGATCGCCGCCTCGGTCGTCACGCGTGGGTGGACGCCATGCTTGATGGCGTAGTTCTCGGCCGGCAGGCCGAAGGCGTCCCAGCCCATGGGGTGCAGCACCCGGAACCCCTGCATCCGCTTCCAGCGCGTCAGGACGTCGGTGGCGGTGTAGCCCTCGCAGTGCCCGACGTGCAGGCCGGAGCCGGACGGGTAGGGGAACATGTCGAGCGCGTAGAACTTCGGGCGGGTCGGGTCGGTGGGCGTCTTGTGCACGCCGGCCTCCCGCCAGCGGGCCTGCCACTTGGGCTCGACGGTGCTGTGATCGTAAGGCATGGGGGTCGAATATATACTGCCGGCCATGAAGATCCTGTTCATCGGCGGCACCGGCAACATCAGCTCGACCCTCAGCCAGATGGTGGTCGATGGCGGTCACGAGCTGCACCTCCTGAACCGCGGCAAGAGCCGCAAGCACCCGCTGCCGGCGGGCGCCCGGGTCATCAACCACGACATCCACGACGGGACGTTCCCGGCGGCGCTGCGCGGCGCCCGCTACGACGTGGTCGTCAACTGGATCGCGTTCCTGCCGTCGGACGTCGAGCGCGACATCGCCTGGTTCGGCGGCGGCGCCGAGCGGGCCACGACCGGGCAGTACATCTTCATCAGCTCAGCCTCCGCCTACCAGAAGCCGCCCGCGCACCCGATGATCACCGAGTCGACCCCGCTGGCGAACCCGTACTGGGAGTACTCGCGCAACAAGATCGCCTGCGAGGAGACGCTGACGCGCGCCTGTCGGGCGACGGGATTCCCGATGACCATCGTCCGCCCGTCGCACACCTACGACACCATCGTGCCGGTCGCGGTCAGCAAGTCCGACTTCACCATCATCGATCGAATCAGGCGCGGGCTGCCGGTGATCATCCACGGCGAGGGGACGTCGCTCTGGACGCTGACCCACGCCGACGACTTCGGCCGCGCGTTTCTGGGGTTGTGCGGCAACCCGCGCACGCTCGGCCACGCCTTTCACATCACCTCCGACGAGTGGCTGACCTGGGACCAGATCCTCCGCCTGGTCGGCCGCGCCGCCGGCGCCGAGCCGAACCTGGTCCACGTCCCCAGCGAGTTCATCGCCAAGCTCGATCCCGACACGGGCGCGGGCCTGCTGGGCGACAAGAGCTGGTGCGCGCTGTTCGACAACAGCAAGATCAAGTCCTTCGTCCCGGGGTGGCAAGCGCAGATCCCGTTCGCCGAGGGGATCCGGCGGACGGTGGCCTGGTTCGACGCGGACAAGTCGCGCCAGGCCGTCGACACCAAGGCCAACGACCGCGTCGAGGAGATCCTGAAGGCCTGGAACAGAGCCTGAGGGACGAGACCGCGTCGGAGGAGCCGGGCGCGTCGGGCTACGTCGGCCGGATCTTCAGCGGCGAGGCGTGCCTCGGCTGGTAGACGCCGAGCTTTCCGCCGCCTGGCAGGGTCAGCCGCGTGATCGATCCCCAGCGCTGCTCGTCGATGGGCGAGCACGTCACCTTCTTCGCGTTCATCTCGGCGATGAACGCGTGCACGTCGTCGCACATGAAGAAGAGCTCGTGCACGTCGTTGTCCTCGGAAGGGTGC
>CAZTZM010000370.1:0-11862 GCA_964618005.1 uncultured Myxococcales bacterium | reverse complement strand
GCCGAGCCAGACGCCGCCGGCACGCAGGCGGCCGCCGCCCAGCGCGCGGCGCAGGACGCCGAGGCCCAGGTGCTCGAGCTGCGCCGGCAGGTCGAGGCGCTGGAGCGCGAGCGCGCCGGGTACGACGACGTGCGCCGCCGCCTGGACGCGCTGGACGCCCACCAGGTGGAGACCGATCGCGACGTGGCCGCCGCGCGCGCCGTTCCCCCCGACTGGTCGCCGATCCGCTTCCACGACGACGGCTTCTCGATCCGCTCGCCCGACAACGGCTTCTATCTGCACCCGATGCTGCGCATTCAGGGCGTCTACACGGGCGAGATCGCCAGCCGCGGGCCGATGGACAGCGCCGCCCCCGACATCTCGTCGTTCTCGCTGGCGCGGGCCGAGGTGATCCTGGAAGGGCACGTCGGCGGCCCGTTCTTCCAGTACCGGTTCCAGTACGACCCCGCCGAGCCGGAGCCGCTGAAGGACGCCTACGTCGCCTGGCGGCCGTTCCGCCTGCTGACGATCCAGGTCGGCCAGTTCAAGGTCCCCTACAGCCTGCAGCGCCAGTACTGGAAAGCCGACCTGGAGTTCGTCGGCCTGGCGGCGCCGACGACGGCGTTCTCGCTGGAGCGCGACCTGGGGGTGATGCTGGTCGGCCGGATCCTCCCCGGCAAGCTGACCGTGCAGGCCGCCGTGCTGAACGGCGCCGGCGCCAACGTGGCCAACGACAACATCGACCTGGCGTACGCGTTGCGCGTGGTCGCCACGCCGTTCGGGCCGGTGCCGGCCACCGAGGGGGACATCGAGGGGCACGTCCGGCCGGTGCTGGCGGTCGGCGCCTCGGGCTACTTCGACCTGGTCCCCACCGACATCCAGGCCCGCACCGCCGACCCGTCCGCGGTGACCGACGTCGACGGCAACGGACGGATCGACAACGTCGCCGTCTGGCAGGCGGGGCTGGAGCTGCGTGCGCTGTGGCTGGGGGCGTCGCTGCAGGCCGAGTGGTACGGGCGCCTGGAGGAGCCCGGCGCCGGCCAATCGTCGCGCTCGTTCTGGGGCGGCTATGTCCAGGGAAGCTACTTCGTCATCCCGCACCGCCTGCAGGTCGGCGCCCGCGCCGCCCACACCGACCTGCCGCTCTACGGCGCCACGCTGGAGCAGCACCTGCTGGCGGGGACGTATCAGAACGAAGAGAGCGGCGTCGTCTCCCTGTACGTCCACGGCCACCGGGTGAAGGTGCAAGCCGACTACAGCCACCTCACCTCCGACGGCCAGAGCGCCCCGACCGCCGACCGCGTCCGCCTCGCCATGCAGGTCGGCTTTTAGCGCCACTTCACGTTGATCTGATCGATGGTCGAGGGCGCTTGCTCGGCCCGGGCGCCAGCCCGCCGTATCCGCGCGTCCGGCGAGCGCCATCGTGCGGCCGTCGGCAGTGACTCGGGCCGCGCGCTTCGAGCCCGCACGAAATCTGCGCAAGCGCCCCCGAGAGCATTTCTGGCGGCCGTCGCTTGCGGCTACCGCGCGGCGCGGACGCTACTCCCGAACCCAAGCTAACCGCCGCTTGGTCGCGCTCGCCGGACGCGCGGATACGGCGGGCTGGCGCCCCGGGCCTCGAATCTAACCAATCAGTTCAACCTGAGATGGCTCTAGCTAAGTCGGGGGCGTGAGATGTCTTCTGACTCCGATTGCGGCATCCGCTCATCGCCGAGGGGCTGACCACGCCCCACCATCTCCTCGTCGCGGGCGATGAGACTTCGGGCGGGGCTGATGGCGGTCGGGCTGCTTGTGCTGGGCGTCCAGCCCGGGTTCGCGGCGTCCCCGCCGGCCCCCACCGCCGCCCAACCGGCTCCCGCCCCCGGCGCGGCGGGCACAGCGGCCGACGGGGCGCAGGTCGATCTGCTGCCGGCCGACCTGGGCGTGGCGGCGTACGGCTACGTCGTCCCCCACCAACCGAACTTCGTGACCGCCCTGGGCTGGGCCGACGTCCGCTGGCTGCACGTCGAGGGTCGCTACAACTACGAGGCGCTGCACACCGGATCGGTCTTCGTGGGCATGCGGGCCGCCTGGAGCTCGCTCGTGCGCCTGAAGGTCACGCCGATGCTGGGGGGGACCTTCGGCGACGTGGTCGGGCTGGTGCCGGCGGTGCGCTTCTCTCTCGGTTGGTGGAAGCTGGATCTCTGCAATGAATCCGAGCTGGTCGTCGACCTGCACGGCGTCAGCGGCAGCTTTTTCTATACCTGGACCGAGCTGGGCCTCTCGCCGCTCCCCTGGCTGCGGGTGGGCGCCGCGATGGAGCGCGACCAGATCATCCAGAACTCGCTCATCGTCCAGCGCGGCCCGTTCGCCGGCGTCACGTCGCGCTTCGTCTCGTTCACGCTCTACGCGTTCAACGTCGGGTGGACCTTTCCGACGTTCGTCCTGGCCGCCAGCGCCACGTTCTAGGATCGCGTCGCCGTGAGGCGACGGTGAGCGAAGCGAACCATGCCCGACGACGTGCCGCCCGATAGGCGGCCTAGCTCCAGCGCCCTCCTGGCGGTGCGGGCCCGGGAAGAGTGGTATAAGCGCACACTCAGCGACAGGAGACGGGAATGAGCCTCAAGCGAAGCCACACGAGCAGCAAAAGCTCTTTCGGTAGCGACGCCGGCGCCAAGGTGGATCGCCAGGAGCTCTACGACGAGCTCAGACGGCTGGCGGGGACCGGCGAGGCCTTCAGCCCGGTCGACGTCTCGCTGTCGATCGGGGCGGGCGAGCCGCAGGTATCGAAGGCGCTGCTGGGCCTGGCGGCCGAGGGATATCTGGAGAAGGTCGAGGTGGGCAAGTACCGCGCGGCCGGTATGGCCGATCTGGGGTACGCCGAGTTCCTGAAAGCCTTCGCGCGGGCCTCGCGGGTCGACTCGACCCGGCAGCGGGACCTGTCGGACATCACCCGCCTCAAGCAGAACAACGACATCATGAGGCAGCGCCTCCTGACGGCCATCGCCGAGCGGGATCACTACCTGGCCGCCCTGAAGAAGCACGGCATCGACCCTGGCCCGGTCCCCACGCCGGCCGCCGACACCGCCGTGCCGCCCAGCGCGAGCGCCAGCGGGAGCGCGCCCGGCCCGGGCGGCGTGGCCGTCCCCTCGCCCGCCTCCGAATCGGCGCCCTCGGGCCCCGGCGACGAAGGCGGCGTCCCGACGCCCCACTCCGACGCGGGCTGACCGCGCCGTCACGCCATGCGTGTGACGCTGATCCGACACGCCGAAGCGGGCGACGACGCCCCGCGCGACGAGGCGCGGGCGCTCACCGTCCGCGGCCGCGACGACGCCCGGCGGCTGGGGCGCGCGCTGCACCGGCGCGGCGTCGACTTCTCGCTGATGGTCACGAGCCCCCTGGTCCGGGCCGTCCAGACCGCCGAGATCGTGGCCGCCGCCATCAAGCACGACGATCGCATCCTGGTGAGCGACCTCCTGGTCCCCGAGGGCGCCGTCTCGCGCGTGGTGGCATTCCTGAAGTCGGCCGCCCGGGGCGTGACCCCCGCTCCGTCGATCGCGCTGGTCGCCCACGAGCCGATCCTCTCGGCCGTGGCGGCGGCCCTGATCGGCAAGCCGCGCCATCCCCCCCTGCGCAAGGCCGAGGCGCTGCGCGTCCGCTTCGACGCCACGCTGGAGGGAAAAGGGAGCCTGCGCTGGCGTGTCGACTCCCGCGGCCGCCGCGAGCGGTTATGAAAAAATAGCGCTTCGGCTTAGGATGGAGGGGCCAGGATGGGCGTCAAGAAGAGCGGAGGTCCGGCCAAGACGTTCCAGGACCAGACGGCCACCAAGCCGGCGGTCCCGCCGGAATCGGACCGCGAGCAGAAGCGGAACCTGGCCTACCTCGTCGTGCTGGCGGGCGTCAGCGCCGGCGAGATGTTCAAGCTGCAGGAGGACCGCACGATCGTCGGCCGCGGTCCGAAGGTGGGCGTTCGGCTGAACGACGAAGGGGTCTCGCGCGAGCACTGCGAGTTCCTGCGCGAAGGCGACAAGATCATCGCGGTCGACCTGAAGTCGACCAACGGGACGTTCTGCAACGGCACCCGCATCGACCGGCGCGAGCTGGTCGACGGCGACAAGATCATGGTCGGCTCGACCACGATCCTGAAGTTCACCTACCACGACTACCTGGACGAGGTGTTCCAGCGCCAGATGTACGAATCGGCGCTGCGCGACGGCCTGACCAAGGTCTTCAACAAGAAGTACTTCACCGACTACCTGGAGAAGGAGTTCGCGTTCGCCCTGCGCCACAAAGGGCCGCTGGCGCTGATCTTCCTCGACATCGATCACTTCAAGAAGATCAACGACACCCACGGCCACCCCGCCGGCGACTTCGTGCTGGCCGAGCTGTCGCAGATGATGCTGGAGTTGCTGCGCACCGAGGACGTGCTGGCCCGCTTCGGCGGCGAGGAGTTCACCATCCTCTGCCGCGGCTCGGATCTGACCGGCGCGCGCGTCGTCGCCGAGCGGCTGCGCGCCGCCGTCGAGGAGCGCACGTTCACCTTCGGCGGCAAGGACATCCCCGTCACCATCAGCCTGGGCGTCGCCGCCGTCCCCGAGAGCGGCGTCAACGACCACGCCGCCTTTCTCGCCGCCGCCGACAAGGCCCTCTACGAAGCCAAGCGCAGCGGCCGCAACCGCGTCTCCCTCTCCGGCAGCGAAAAGACCCCCAAGCCCGAACCCCGCCGATAGGCTGCGGGTTTTGGTCATCGAGTCTCTCGATGTAAGCCGGGGGAGCCTTGACAGGCCGACGTCGAAGCTATTCGATCTGACTCGTGCCGAGGGTCGTCTGGGCAGTCTTGGTGGCGGGAGCGATTTCAATGGCCTGGTGTGCGAAGCTCCAAGCGGACGACGCTGGGACACCGGTTGGTACCGTGCTGACCATGCTTCGCGGCGGGTGCGAGAAGCGTTGTCCCGTCTACCGAGTCGTTATCTTTTCCGACGGTACCGTGATCCTTCAGGGGGACCACTACCTTCGCAAGCCACTGCTTGCCCGATCCGAAATCCCCGTGCGCGACGTAAAGAGGCTCGTCGATCGATTCTTGGCGATCGGCTATCTGCACCTCCGCGACGACTTTGGCTTCAATGGGAAGGGATGTACGTCCTTTGACAACACCGATTCGCCCAACGTTACGACGACACTCGTCGTCGGCGGACAAGGCAATTCGATCGTCCATCACCACGGCTGCCTCGGTGACATCCCCAAGCAGCTGACCCAGCTCGAACAGGCAATTGATGAAACCGCTCACACCGACAGGTGGCTGAAGGCCGCACCAGCAAAGATACACCCGTAACATGAGGTACGATCGCGATGCCGCCGTCGCATATGCGCAACGCTACTGGGACAGGCCTTGTGACGACGGCATCTTTTGGAGAACGGACTATGCCGTCGACGTCGATAAGATCCGAAAGACTCTGAGCGCGCCTGCGAAGGATGGTTGGGAGGCGCGGTTCGTTCCGGACGGTCGCGGGGCAGAGCACGCCGTGTTCAGGCGCGAAATCAAGGGCAGGCTCGAAGAAATCGAGATTCAACCTTGGGACGGGCTGGCGGACTGTGCACATTTTCTCAGCCGGTGCCTGACCGCTGGTGGATTCTCGATCCGGGAGATTTCGGTTCCGAAGTTGGTCAAACACTTGAAGGAACGCCCCGACACAAAGGTCCTTGCTGAACGTGTCTCGCGAGAGCGGGGACAGCGAATCGTCGACAGCGGTGTCCTCAAGAGAGGCGATATGCTCGGCTACTTTAATGTCAGTCCTGAGGGGGACTACGGTGGTCGCCGACAGTACTCCCACAGCACGATGTTCGTCGGAAAGATCAAGACTGGCGACGTGGGTCGCATTACCTGCCACACGAAGTCTCGATTCGGAGGTCTCTCAGCCTTTCCAGATGCGTGGCATTTGGATGATCCATCGTACTTGTACACGCTCATCCATATCTCCCGGGACGACGTCGCGCAGCCAACCATAGGACGATCTGGACTGCACGGGTGGTGGCGCAAGGACGACCCCATCGCCCGTTACTATCATCTGGCGTTTGACGGGCGCGCGAGCCTCGGTGTGCTACCGCCGCGATCGGCATTTGATTCACCCCACGCTGCGGCGTTAACCAGCGGCTACTATTTCGTCGATGGCAGCAGGATCACGTTTATCTGGCAGCACACAGGCGAAGTGGAGGTCTGGTAGGCGTCAACTGACGACGCATTTTTCTCCTCGACAGGACCTGGAATGGGCCAACGGGTGACGCGATGGATCGAACGACGACACGGCCATCGGTAGGCTGGCGGGACGGAGAGTACCAATACCCGCCCCTCGAAACAGGCCGCGACTCGATCACGTTCAACAAGATAGGCTATCGGAGTCGGACGATCGCCAGCCCGGTCGCCAGCGCCAGCCCGATCGCGCCGATGAGGTACGGCGCCCGCGGATCGATGAGCGCGTAGAGCGCGCCGCCCACGATGGGGCCAAGGGCGCGCGACAGCGCCGCGGCGGACTGCAGCGTCCCCAGCGTCATTCCCTGCGCGGTGGCCTCCGTCCGGCGCGAGACGAAGGCGGGGAGCGTCGGTGAGCAGAGGCCGCTGCCGAGGGCGATGAGCGCCGCGGAGACCAGCAGCGCGGTGTGCCCCGCCGGGCCGAACATCGGCGACAGGCCCAGCAGCGCGAACGCCACCGTCTGGATCGCCAAGCCGCCTTGCACCAGCCGCGCTTCGCCGAAGCGCGGGACCAGCCGTCCGACCAATCCGCCCTGCACGAACGCGCTGACGATCCCCACCAGCCCGAACACCCGGCCGGTCCCGGCGTCGGACATCCCGAAGCCGTCGGCGGTGAACAGCCGGAAGGTCTGCTCCATGCCGGAGAACCAGAGGTAGATCATGAAGTTCAGCGCGACCGCCGCGCCGATACCGGGCACCGCCACCGCCGCCCGGAACGCGGCCAGATCGATCGGCGACGCGCGCCGCACCGACTTCCCGCGCCGCTCCGGTGGCAGCGACTCGGGCAGGGTCGCGAACGCCATGAACAGGTTCACCGTCGACAGCCCGGCGGCGACCAGCGCGGGCAGCATCCCCTCGTGCCCCAGCACGTGAAAACGCGACAGCTCGCCGCCGATGAACGGGCCAAAGATGAAGCCCAGCCCGAAGGCGATGCCGACGATCGCCATCCCGCGCGCCCGCCCCTCCGGCGGCGTCACGTCGGCGATGTAGGCCTGCGCGACCGCGATGTTGGCGGTGGCGATGCCGCTCCAGATCCGCGCCACGAACAGCCAGACCAGCGTCGGCGCCACGCCCAGGATCCCCATGCCGATCGCGGAGGCGGCGATGCTCCACAGCAGCACCGGCCGCCGCCCGATCCGATCCGACAGCCGCCCCCAGATCGGGATGAAGAGGAACTGCATGATCGAGAACACCGCGCCCGGCAGCGTGGCCACGAAGTCGCCCGCCCCCAGCCGGCGCGCGATCCCGGGCAGGAACGGGATCACCAGCCCGAAGCCGAGCAGGTCGAGGAAGATCGTGAGGAACAGCGTTCCCAGCGAGGCCTTGCGTAGCCCCGCGCCGGCAGGCGCTACCACGACGCTGGCCGGCGTCGTCACGGCGCCGCGTCCAGGCAGGGGATGGCGCGGCTGCTCGCGACCCGGGTCCGCCGCCACCAGGCGCCGGTCGCGCGCCGTTCGGCGCGGCTGGTGAACTGGTACCGCCAGAAGACGATGCGCACGGCCGCCGGGTGCGGCGGAAGCGGCGCGCGGAACAAGGGCTGCACGGCCGCGGGATCTTCGCACAGTCTCTCGACCAGCGCCGTCACGTACGACGGCTCGCGCCGCTGAAACGACAGGCCGTAGAACCAGAGCTGGAAGTCGACGCGCGGCTGGTGCGGCGCCACGAAGTCCGGCGCACGCCGCGGATCGCCCGGCTTGTGCCACATGTAGAGCGGCGTCCAGGCGTCGTCGGCCGCCTTCTCCGGATCGCCGGCAGGCAGCACCTGGAACTCGGGCTCGATCCGCTCGCGCGTGATCGACGCGAACAGGTGGTAGGTGTTCACGAGGCGGAAACGCTGATTGAGCTCGAACACCGGCATCGCCAAGGCCAGCACGCGCCCGGGCTCGGTGAACTCGACCAACCCGTCGACCAGCGACACCGCGATCCAGATCGCCGCCGCGATCCGCCCCGGCCAGGGTCCGATCGGCGACTTCGCCGGCCCGCCGGGCGGCGTCGTGGCCGGGCCCGCGATCGGCGCCCGCAGCCGCGCGATCAGCTTGCAGACCACGGGCGGGACGAACGGCGCCGCGCGATCGCGCGCCCGCTGAACGTCGACGTCGTCGAGCAGGAAGACGTTCAGGATCGCGGCCAGGTAACAGAAGAAGCCGTAGTTGGCCGTCGCGGCGTTCAGGATCTGGAAGAACCCGAACGACACCGCGGCGGTCAGCCGCGCGCGGCGCGGCCCGAAGATCAGGAACGGGAAGGCCAGCTCCAGCAGCAGCGTCAGCCGGCTCTCCAGGTGGTGCCACACGACCGGCAGGTGATGCGCGGTGTAGGCGATCCAGGTCGGCAGCGGCGCGGTCTCGTAGTAGACGGTCATCGCGCTGCCGTCCTGCCAATCGGAGCTCGGCGACTGCCACTTCGCGACGCCCGACTCGAAGTACAGCTTGAACAGCACCAGCCGGAACAGGAGGTGCACCAGCGGCGCCGGCCGGTCTGCAGGAAGGAAGGACGCCAGCAGGCCACACTCGAGCAGCAGGTTGTCCCACTGGAACGACAGGAAGTCGCGGCCGACCGTCGCGTACGACAGGTAGAGCACCGTCGAGATCGCGAAGCAGGTCCGCGTCCGCCACCCGAGCAGCGCCGCCACCGCCAGCGCCACGCCGACCATCGTGCCCGCCACCAAGAGGCCGTCGGAGTGGAAGCGCCAGAAGATCGTGGGCAGATCGAAGATCGTCACGCCCGGGGCGTTGCGCGCCGCCTGCATCAGCGCCGAGACCGGCAACAGGCCGCGGCCGCCGATCAGGACCCGCACCTGCACCGCCAGTGACACCCAGGCGGACAGCCAGATCAGCGCGAACAGCCGCGTGAACAGGCCGCCCACGGCAGGCCCCGAGTCGAACGTCCAAGGCCAACGCGGCCGCTTCATGTCAGGTCTGCGGAACGATCCGGCCGGCCGCGCGGAGCGCCGCGCGCGCGACCAGGACAGCCTCCACGGCCTCGCGCCCGGCGCCGCCCGGGAACGCCTCGCGCCGCCCGCGCAGCACCTCCAGCGAGGCGCGCACGGAGGCCGCCAGCGCCGCCAGGTCGTAGCCACCTTCCAGCAGCAGGACCAGCTTGCCGCCGCACTCGCCCGCCGCCAGCTCCGACAGCGAGGACGCCATCGCCGCGAAACCGCGCTCCGTCACGCGCATCTCCGCCAGCGGATCGCGCGCGTGCGCGTCGAAGCCCGCCGACACGATCACCAGATCGGGCGCGAACGAGCGCGCGACCGGCAGGAACAGGTCGTGAAAGACGGCGCCGTAGTCGGCGTCCCCCAGCCCGCCGGGCAGCGGGCAGTTCACGGTGGCGCCGCGACCCGCGCCGGTACCCACCTCCTCGGCGGCGCCGGTGCCCGGATAGAACGGATACTGGTGGACGGACATGTAGAGGACGTCCGGGCGCGCGGCGAAGATCTCCTGCGTGCCGTGGCGGTGGTGCCCGTCCCAAGCGAGGATCAGCACGCGCTGGGCGCCTTGGCGCCGCGCGGCCTCGGCCGCCACCGCGGCGTTGTTGATGAGGCAGAACCCCATCGCCTCGCCGGGCCGCGCGTGATGCCCGGGCGGGCGAACCAGCGCGAAGGCGTTTTCGGCGCTCCCCTTCATCACCGCCTCGACCGCGCCGATCGCGGCGCCGGCCCCCAGCGTGGCCGCCTCCCAGCTCCCGGGCGAGACGATGGTGTCGGGGTCCAGCGTCGCATACTGGCCCGCCAGGCTGGCCAGCCGCGCGACGTAGGCCGGCTTGTGCACCACCTCGATCTCGGCCTCGGTCGCCGCCCGCGGCGACTCGATGACCACGCCGTCCAGCGGCGCGCGGCCGAGCTCGCTCATGATGGCGTCCAGCCGCGCCGGCGACTCCGCGTGGTCGGGCCCCGGATCGTGGTCCAGGAACTTCGGGTCGGTCAGGACGAGGGTGCTCATGGCCGGAGCTGCTCATATCACCTCGGCGAGCGTCACGCCGGCTCGCCGGGGAGATGAAAGCTGAACACGCTGCCCCCGCCGGCGGCGTCCTCGACCACCACCTCGCCGCCGTGGTCGCGCACGATCTCGCGCACGAAGGCCAGCCCCAGGCCGGTCCCCTTCTCGCGCGTGGTGAAGAACGGCGTGAAGATCTGGTCGCGCAGCTCGGGCGGCACGCCGGGCCCGTCGTCACGCACCTCCAGCCGGACGCCGGTGGCGTCCTGCCGCGCCGCCAGCGCCACCCGCCCCTCCCGCGCCGCCGCGGCGGCGTTGCGCGCCAGGTTCAGCAGCACGCGCCGCAGCTGACCGGCGTCGGCGCGCACCCGCAGGCGGGGCGCCACCTCGACCGCGATCGCGGCGCCGCTCGACGCCCGCGTCAGCTCACCGACCTCCTCGAACAGCGGCGCCAGCTCCACGACCTCCAGGTTGGGGGCCGGCCGGCGCGCGAAGTCGAGGAACTCGTTCACCACCGACTTCAGGTGGCCGACCTCGCGCTCGATCCGCCGCACCTCTTCCAGCCGTTCCGGCTCGCCCTGGAGGGCGTCGCGCAGCAACCCCGCGTAGAGCTCGAGGCCGCCGAGGGGATTGCGAACCTCGTGCGCGATCCCGGCCAGCATCATCTGCGCGCGCGCGTCGCGGGCCTTCAGCGCGGCGCGCGTCTCCTCGAACGTCTGCGCCAGCACGCCGAGCTCGTCGCGCGTCTCGATCGGCACCGGCGCGTCCAGATCGCCGCGCCCCAGCCGCTCGGCCGCCTGCGCCAGCCGCGCCACCGGCCCCGAGATCCGCCGCGCCAACCAGATCGTCACCGCCAAGACGCCCAGCGCCGCCACGATCCCCGCCAGGATCAACGATCGACGAAACGCCGCCAGCACCGCCGGATAGTCGGCGTTCCCCTCGACCGCCACCAGGCCGGCGACGCCGCCCGGATCGCCGACCGCCGCGTAGGCGCGCTCGTAGAGGATGCCGTCGTGGCCGGTGAACAGCGGCGATGCGGCGGGCGAGCCGGCCAGGGCCCGCGCCACCTCCGCGCGGTCGGCCGAGAGCTCGTAGGCGTGCGCGCCCAGCGCCAGCTCTCCCGAGGTGTCGCCGCGCGCCTCCAGCTCCGGCGTCACCGCCAGGACACGCCGCACGCCCAGGCGCGTGCGCGCGATCTCCAGCCGGCGGCGCACGTTGGCGTAGGTCAGCGACGCTTCGTCGCCGGGCCCGATCGCGGCCAGCTGCGCCGGCAGGATCGTCGACGCCGCCCCCGCCGCCGCCGTCTCCAGCCGGCGCCCCAGCTCCGCCTCCAGCGCGCGCCGCGCGATCTGGTGCGCGAACACGCCGAACACGACCAGCGCGCCCACGGTCGGAACGATCGTCCCCGCCAGCAACCGGATCAGCAGTCGGCGGGACGGCGGGACCGAGGCAGGCCGCGTCTCCACCGCCCCATTTTGCCGTCGGTACCGGTCGCCGCCAAGGCGCCAGCGGCCGCCGGGATCCACGAACCGTCCGGTACATCGCGCTCATTGCGGCGACGGCGGATGCCCCGCCGCGACCGCGGGCCCTTGCGCGCGGGGGCTCGATGCACACGGTCTCGTGAATCGGAGACTGCGTCTCGTTGATGGGGAGGACGTGATGGAACGGAGCTCGATCACACGTAAGAAATTCATCGCCTTGGCCTTCGCGCTGATCGGCGGCACC
>CAZTZM010000369.1:0-11519 GCA_964618005.1 uncultured Myxococcales bacterium | reverse complement strand
GACTACATCGACGGCTTCTACAACCTCCAGCGCCGCCACTCCGCGATCAACTACACCAGTCCCGTCGAGTTCGAGCTGATACATTCCATGCAGAGAGCAGCAGCGTAACGAAACCGTCCATCAGATCGGGTCAACCCCAGGGCTTTGGGACCGGGGCCGGACGGCGGATGATCGGCGGTGCCCGCCGCGTCCGGTTTCTGCGGACGGAGATCGGCGGTCGCCGCGTGAGGCATCGATCCAGCAGTGTGAGCAGATCCTGGCCCAATCCGGGGCGTCACACCGCCGCTGGATCCGCCGGCCCAACGGCGAGGACCATCAACCCATAAGTGCCGAGAATCCGGCGCTGAATAGCGACCCCAGAGGGATTCGAACCCTCGTTCGTGGCTTGAAGGGCCACTGTCCTGGGCCGGGCTAGACGATGGGGTCCGGCGGGAGGGCGAGAGTGTGCCGGCAAGGTGTGGTCCTGGCAAGGATCGCGCGCGGAAAAATGAGGGTTGCCGCCGGGATCGGGCTGGCTATACTGAACACAGGTTCAGATTAGAGGTGCGTGATGGGACGGAATCTCTCTCTGCTCGCTCACTTGCCGCGGTTCGAGGTCGATGGGGTCACCCACCGGCGCGATTGCGAGTGTGTACGGTGTGACGCCGGGTTTCGGCCGACGGAGCAGGAGCGGGCGGTGGCGCGGCAGCGGTGGGACCAGACGAAGGTTCGGGAGGCGGCGGCGCGGGTGCTGGCGCGGCGGCAGGAGCGGGCGCGGGTTCGGGCGGCCGCCGTTTCGCTGGAGTTGGGCGCGGCGGCGCGGGCGCTGGACAAGCGAATCGGGGCGTTGCGGGCGGCGCGGGCGCGGGCGGACGAGGACGGGCAGCTCGCCTTGCTGCAGGCGCTTCGGCGCACCGGGATGTCGCTGGCCGCGGCGCTGATGGAGGTGGAGCGCCGCGCGAGCGGGGATCGGCCGGACGCGAAGTCGGTGGGCCCAGCAGGGTTCGAACCTGCGACCAACGGATTAAAAGTCCGCAGCTCTACCAACTGAGCTATAGGCCCGAAATCTGACGCGGAAATCTGAAGCGGAAATCTGAAGCGAAGATGCGGTCTGTTCGCGAGCTGACCTCCCGGAGGCGGGGGCGACCGCCGATCCTGGAAGCAGCGGAGCGACGGACGTCGCAAGATGCCACAAACCGGGGCCGACGGCGAGGCTCTCGTGCCGGTGGCCAGACCGGACGGCGGGGCTCAGACGCGCGGGAGCTCGGGGATGATGTCGACGCTGGCCGAGGGCGCGTTCGGGGCGATGGCGATGCCGTGCGCCGCTGCGAACCGGATCAGGCTGGCGGTCGTCCGCACGCCGAGCTTGCGGTTGATATTCGTGCGGTGGGTGTCGACCGTCTTCACGCTGATGAAGAGGCGGCTGGCGATCTCCTTGCTGCCGCTGCCGCTCACGACCAGGCGAAAGATCTCGCGCTCTCGGCGCGAGAGGCGGGTCAACGGGCCCTCTTCGTTGCCGCGCGGAAAGTCGCTGCGCAGGCGCGCGGCGATGATCGGCGACACATAGGTCCCGCCCCGGGAGACGGCCTCGATGGCGGCGAACAGGTCGGCGGTGGGCTGCTCCTTCAGGACGTAGCCGGCCACGCCGGCCGCCAGGGCCTCGGAGGCCGAAAACTCGTCGCGAAACGCGGTCATCACCAGAACCCGCGTCTTCAAACGGGCCCTGCGGACCGTGAGCGCCAGCTCGATGCCGCTGCCATCCTCCAGCGACAGGTCGACCAGCATCAGGTCGGGGGCGTCCTTTTCAATCAGGGGCAGCGTCTCGCGAATGCTCGCGGTGGCGCCCACGATCTGCAGCTTCGGATTCTCGCTGAGCAGGCTCGCCACCGCGTCGCGCACGATCGGGTGATCATCGACGATCAGAATGCGCGTGGCGGTCGGGTTCACGCCACGGAATGTCGTTCCGCGCGTCGAATTGTAAAGGGCCGTCACCGGAAAAAGCGCCGCGTCGCGCGTGCCGGGCGGAAACGCCGTGATTTCGTCGGGCAGTGGGGCAGGGATCGCACGCGTGAGAGAAGTACTGACTTTAGGAACGGCGCCGGGAATCGGCTTGACCGTCGCGGCGTACAAACGGTATTTGCGAAGACACGATCGGGGGCTTGGATGGCGAGCGGCGGGGCGAGCAGGCACTGGTGTGGATTTCGAAGCGGCGGGCGTTCGACGATCTCGGAATCGAGCGATAGCCGGGTTGGAGCGTGGGGGCTATGACGACGACGTGCGAACTTCCTGAGCGCTGGCGAGCAGGGGACGGGCAGCGGGGTGAACGGCCGCTTGCGCCAAGTCAGTCGGCTTCGCGGACGAGGGATCGTAAGCCTCAGAAGGGACAGGGGATGGCGTTCGCGCAGGGCGTTGGTCCATCCAAGGATCTCGCGCCGCGGCCGTCGTATCGACCCCGTGTCGTGGTGGCGGGGCGCGAAAATGCCGAAGGCAATCTGGAGCGGCTTCGTTTGTTGGCGGCCAGCAGTCGTTTACTGGCGGCGGCGTTTGACCGCACGCCACCCCTGCAAGAAGTTGCCGAGCTGGCGGTTGAATGGCTGGCGGACGTGGCGTTGGTCGAGACCGTGGGCGAAGGGGGCGTGCTGCGGCGGGTGGCCTTTGCCTGCTCGGACGAAGAGACCGAGTCGGCGGCGCTGGTCGCTTTCGGGCCGCGGATGAGCGCGGAGGCCGACACGCCGGCCGGAAATGTGCTCGATTCGGGACGCGCGATTTTGATTGAGGACTACGACGCCGGGGCGCTGGCCCGCGGCGGGAGTGGCTTGCGCTATGAGGCGGCGCTGACCGCGTGCGGGGCCAAGTCCGTCCTGCTGGTACCGCTCACGTCGCGGGGGGCACCGCTGGGCGTCTTGACGCTGGTCTCGACCAAGGCGGCGCGCCGGTTTTCGACGGCCGACTTGAACGTGGCGCAGGACCTGGCGGCCCGCATCGGCGCGGCGCTGGTGAACGCGCGGCTGCACGAGCGGGCGCGCTGGGACGTTCAGGCGCGCCAGGACGTCCTGGCCTTTGTCTCGCACGAGCTTCGAAATTCGCTGACCGGGATTTTCCTCAACGTCGAGATCCTGGTGAAGAGCGTGCCGCCCGAGGAGGGCGGACGCGGGTGGAAGTCGGTCGATCGCATCCGGCGGGGAACCCACCAAATGCGTCGCATGATTGAGGACTTGCTGGACGTCACCAGCATCGAATCGGGGCGGCTGGCGATCGATCTCGGCGAGCACGACGTACGCGGGCTGTTTCGCGATGTGGCCGAGATGAGCGGTCCGCTGGCTCTGGAGAAGGAGATCGCGATCCGCATCGAAGAGCCGGTCGTGCCCATGAAGCTCTGCTGCGACCGTGATCGGATGATGCAGGTGTTCGCCAACCTGATCGGAAACGCGGTGAAGTTCGTTCCCGAGAAGGGGACCATCACGCTCTCGGCCGTCCCGTCCGGCTCGCGCGTGCTGGTCGCGGTGCGCGATGACGGGCCCGGCATCCCGGCCACGCGGTTGCCGCACCTCTTCCAGCGTTACTGGCAGGCCGAGGAGACCGCCAGCAAAGGGCGTGGATTGGGCCTCTTCATTGCCAAAGGGTTGGTCGAGGTGCAAGGCGGCGCGATGTGGGCCGAGAGCGAAGTCGGCGTGGGGTCGACGTTTTTCATTACGTTGCCGCTCGCAGGACCCGCGCAACAGCGCCGGCCGATTCGCCAGTCGTCCAAGCGACCCGCGCGGCGGGCCGCGGCCGCTCAGAATTCGAAGCGCCACGCCTCGCAGGCCTGACCGCGGCGGGATGGATCTTCCCCGGTCGGGTCGGGGGCAGCCGGTCGAGCTCGCTACGGTTTGGCCGGCGTCCAGGCCGTGTCGGCCAGGTTCCCCTCGGCGAACCCGAAGTAGATCTCCATCTGCTTGCGCATGAACGCCTGCGCGTCCTTGCTGGTCAGGTCCAGGCGGTAGGTGTTCACGTACTTCACGGAGTCCTGCAGCCACATCCGCCAGGCGTCCAGGGAGACCTCGTTGTAGATCTTCTCGCCGAGCTCACCCTCGATCGGCTTGAACGGCAACCCGGGGAGTTCCTTGCCGAGCTTCTTACACATGACCATGCGAGCCATCGCTGTCCCCTATACCGCGCGCCCGCGCGGTTGACCAGCGCCGCGCTATCCTATGAGGGCGTCGCCGTAAGGCGACGGTGAGCGAAGCGAACCATGCCCGACGACGTGCTGCCCGATAGGCGGGCCTAGTGCCCGCCGGCGGGCGCGGCGCCGGGGCGGGACTTTTGGGTGAAGAAGAGCAGGGGGATCATCAAGCCGGTCACGACGGCCAGCATCTTCAGGGCGTCGATGAACGAGAGCGTGGCCGCCTGTTGCTGGATCTGGAAATAGACGACGGCCAGCGCCTTGTGCGAGGCATCGGCCGCCGAGGCGCCGGCGCGCTCGAACGCCTGCGCCAGTCCCTGGATGCGCAGCGTGAAGCTGGGATCGAAGTTGCTGGCCTTGGTCACCAGCGTCGACTGGTGGAACTGCGAGCGCCGCGCGATCAGGGTCGTAACCGCCGCGATGCCGATGTCGCCGCCCATGTTGCGCGACAGGTTCACGATGCCCGAGACGGCGTTGTTCTTCTCCGGCGCCACGCCGGCATAGACCAGCGTGTTGATCGGGATGAACAGGAACGGCAGGCCGATCGACTGGATCACGCGCAGCTGGATGGCGGTGCGGAAGTCGATTCCCTCGTACAGGTGCCGCGTCATGTAGAACAGCGACGCTGACAGCATCATGAAGCCGAAGGCGATCATGTAGCGAGAGTCGACGCGCGAGACCAGGAAGCCGACGAACGGCAGCAGCGCGATGACCACGAACCCGCCGGGCGAGAGCGCCATCCCCGACTGCTGGGCTGTGTAGCCCATCAGGACCTGCAAATACTGCGGCAGCAGCACCGTCGAGCCGAACAGCGCGATCCCCAGCGTCAGCATCATGACGTTGGCGGCCGCGAAGGTTCGGTTCTTGAACATCTTCACGTCGACGACCGGGTGCTCCTGCTTGGACTCCCAGACCACGAAGCTGATCAGCGCGATCGCCGCGATGACCGACGCGCCGAGGATGAACGGCGAGGCGAACCACTCGTCCTCCTGGCCCTTGTCGAGGACGATCTCCAGCGCGCCCAGGCCGACCGCGATCAGACTGAGGCCGATGTAGTCGATGCCGCCGGTCTTCTCCTTGGCCGCCACCATGTGCGGCGGATCGGAGACCACCCGCTGGGTGAGCGTCAGCGACAGCAAGCCCACCGGCACGTTGATGAAGAAGATCCACCGCCAGTTGAAGTGGTCGGTGATGAAGCCGCCCAGCGTCGGGCCGATGGCCGGCGCCAACACGACCGCCATGCCGTAGACGGCGAAGGCCATGCCGCGCTTGGCGGGCGGGAAGGTGTCGGCCAGGATGGCCTGCTCGCTGGGGCCGAGGCCGCCGCCGCCCAGTCCCTGCAGCACGCGGAAGAAGATCAGCGTGCCCAGCGACGGCGCGATGCCGCACAGAAAGGAGCTCCCCGTGAACAACATGACGCAGGTCATGTAGAACCGCTTGCGCCCCACCTTGCTGGCGATCCAGCCGCTGATCGGCAGGATGACCGCGTTCGACACCAGGTACGACGTGAGGACCCAGGTCCCCTCGTCTTGGCTGACCGACAGGTTCCCGGCGATGTGCGGCAGCGAGACGTTGGCGATGCTGGTGTCCAGCACCTCCATGAAGGTGGCCATGGTGACCACCAGCGCGATCACCCACGGGTTATGGCCGTTCGTCCACCCGGTGGCGAAGTAGGCGGGGCGCGCGGGCGCCGCCGCGCCCGGGCCGGCGGCGCTCACGGCGAGACTCGCACCTTGGGCTCGACCGACATGCCGGGGCGCAGGCGGTCCAGGCCGGACTGTCCCGGATCCAGACGGATGCGGACCGGGATGCGCTGGACGACCTTCACGTAGTTGCCCGACGCGTTCTCGGGCGGCAGCACGCTGAGGCGCGACCCGGTGGCGCCGCCGATGCTCTCGATCTTGCCGGTCATGTTGGCGCCCAGCGCGTCGACGTGCAGGTCGACCGACATCCCGGGCTTCATCCGCTCGATCTGCGTCTCACGGAAGTTGGCCGTGACCCACAGGTCGCCGGTCTGCGCCACCGCCACCAGCTGCTGCCCGGGCGAGACGTGGTCGCCGACATTGACCGCCTTCTTGGCCACCACGCCCGCCACCGGCGTGCGGACCTTGGCGTAGCTCAGATTCAGCTCGGCCTGTTTCAGCTGCGCTTGCGCCAGCTCCAGGTTGGCCTGGCGGTACTCGACCGACGCCTTGCGGGTCTCGACCTGCCGGGGCGCGTTCTTGCGCACTTCGTTCAGGCGGCTCTTGGTCGCCCCCAGCTGCGCCTCCTGCGCGGAGACCCGCTGCTTGGCCGAGGCCAACGCGTGCCGCGCGGCGTCCGCCTCCGCCTGCGCGGTCTCGGCGGTGGTCACCCGCTTGTCGAGATCGGCGCGCGGAATCGCCTGCGCTTTCCAGAGATCCTCGCCGCGCTTGCGCTCGATCTGCGCCAGCCGCGCGTTCCCTTCGGCCTCGGCCAGCCGCGCCGTGAGCTGCTCGACGTCGCGCTCGGCGCCGGTCACGCCGGCGGTCGCCGACAGCAGCTCCGACGAGGCCCCGGCCACCGCGGCCGTGTTCGAGGTCTCGGTGATCGACACCGTCGGATCCTCGGCCTGAAGTTGCGCCTGCGCCTGCGCCACCGAGGCCTTGGCCTGGACGACGGCCACCTGCAGGTCGGTCGGATCGATCTCCAGCAGCGGGTCGCCCGCGTTGACGGCCTGGTTCTCGATGACGTCGACCGCGGTCACCGTTCCGGAGACGCGCGGCCCGATCGCGCTGATGTTGCCGTCGACCTGCGCGTCGTCGGTGTCTTCGAAGTGGCGCCCGTGCAGGTAATAGATGAGCGCGCCCAGGGCCACCACGCCCAGGACCACGAATAACACGCCGCGGCGGCTCTTCTTCTTGGCGGGGGCATCGGTCTCAGCGCGGGTGGTCCCCCGGTCAACGGCCGGCGCGCTGGCCGAACGCTGCGTCTTGCCGTCGGAGGTCAGGACCTCGCCGGTTGAGCTCATAGGCCAGTGTCTAGTTTGCCGAACGCCCGCGTGCAAGGGGATCCGCGTATATAAGGGGCGCATGATGGTGGCCGATCCCGTTCAGAACCCACAGACGGGGTCCGAACCTCCCGCGATGCGCTCGGACGGGCGGGGCCCATCCTCCCGCGACGTGAATCCAACCGCGCCCTGGTGGCTCCGGGGGCCGACCGCGCAGACGGTCTGGGCCCGTCTGGCCCGGTCGCGCCGGCTGGTCCGGTTCGAGCGCGAGGTCCTGCCGACGCCCGACGGTGACGAGCTGATGCTGGACCACACGCCGGGTCGGGCCGGCTCGCCGCGGGTGCTGCTGCTGCACGGGCTGGAAGGGAGCGCCTATTCGCTGCACACTCAGGGCCTGGCGGTGCTGGTGGGGCAGGCTGGCTGGCGGACCACGGTCCTGAACTTCCGGTCGTGCGCGCGCGATCCCGCCGAGATCACGCGGCGGCTGCCCAACCGACGCCCCCGCCTCTATCACTCGGGCGAGACCGAGGACCTGGCGCTGGTCGTGCGGACGCTGGCCGCCCGCGAGCCGGACGCGCCGCTCTACGCGATCGGCTTCTCGCTGGGCGGCAACGTGCTGTTGAAGTGGCTGGGCGAGGTCGGCGACGCCAGCGTCATCCGCGCGGCGGCGACGATCTCCGTGCCGTACGATCTCGCGGCCGCCTCCCGCCACCTCGAGCGGCCGGGCGCGCGCTTCTACGCCTACCATTTCCTGCGCCGCCTCAAGCCGAAGGCGCTGGATGTCATCGCGCGCTTCCCGCGCGAGACAGCGCACCTGGATCCCGCGCGCATCCAGGCGGCGCGCACGTTCAGCGAGTTCGACCAGCTGGTCACCGCGCCGCTGCACGGGTTCAGCAGCGCCGAGGACTACTACGCGCGCTCGAGCGCGATCGGCTTTCTGCCACGCGTGGCGCGCCCGACCCTCTGCATCAGCAGCGAAGACGACCCGTTCTTCCCCGCCGAGGGCGTCGGCCGCGCGCGCGCGGCGGCCTCGCCGGACGTGCGGTTCGAGGTCACCTCCTGGGGCGGCCACACCGGCTTCGTCTCCGGCCCCTGGCCCTGGCGCCCCCGCTACTGGGCCGAAGAGCGCGTCATCGAATTCCTCGCCGAGGCGAGCTGAAACGAAAACACCCCGTCGCGACCTTCGCCGCGCGGGGTGTTTGAAGCCCGGGAGAGCGCCTCGAACGAGCTACGCGTGCTTCGGCTCGACCAGCTCGCCGCGGAACAGGTAGACCGGGGCCTTGTGGTACAGGTAGATGTCGTGGAACGGATCCGTGAGGATCTTCGTGAACCACACCAGGCCGGTCTTCGGGCTGCGCAGGAAGAAGAGGTGGATGGTCCGGAACAGCAGCGCGCCGGCCGCCAGCCCGATCCAGAGCCGCGCCAGGTGCTCCAGGTAGCCGCTCAGGTTGGTCCAGGGCGCCTTGAAGATCCCGAACATCGTCCGCGCGAAGTAGAGCACCAGCGGCACAACCGCCCACAGGCTGTGCAGGATCACCTTGCGGCGCAGGTTGTAGCCGACCTTCACGGCCTCCTTGTACGCGTGCGTCGCCTGGTTCTCCTCGTCGTAGCCTTTCGGCTCGAAGAAGAAGTGGCCCACCTGGCGGATGCACATCGCGAACGTCCAGCCGAACAGCGCGGCCGCCACCGGGTGCGTGAACAGCAGCACGTACGTCACGCAGAAGCTGATCGCGCTCACCAGGTGCAGCGACTGGTTGATCCGGCTGTGGTGGTAGAAACGGTGGTCATCCCAACGTTGCTCGCGGAGCTCCTCGAAGAAGCCGTTCATGAATTCTCCTTGCGTGAGAGGGGCGACAACAGACTTTCTTTTCGCTCCATTTGCCTTCAAATGCGCTGTCTTGAAAGCGAACTTCTGGTGACGTTCTCGTCACTCGATGACACCGAGGCGGGGGCGCCCGCGGCCAGCCACAAGCTGACCCACACCCCGGTGCTGAAATACAGCGACATCCAAGCGATTTCGGCGCGCCAGTCCTCCACGTCGTGCGTCACGGGCCGGCGCAGCGTGGCGTCCCGGATGCCCTCGGCGAACGTCAAATACGACCGCCCCGCCTGCTCGTCGGCGCGCCAGCGGTGCAGATACATCGGGACGTCCACGCAGGCCATGAAGAACAGGTAAGCGCCCACCAGCGCGATGGCGGTCGCGACGAAGCGCGGGCGTTGCCGGTGGAACGTCGCCACCGCCAGCAGCACGAACGCCGAGGCCATGGTCCAGATCGATTGTTCGATCGCGTTGCCGAGATAGTTGGTCGACCAGACGGCGTACCAGGAACAGATCTCCGCCACCCCGATCACGGGAACCAGGAAGCGGGAGACCAGCGCTGCCAACCGGTGCTGCGTGCCGCGGGACCAGGCGCCGAGCAGCACCGCCCACTGCGCCATGAACGACAGCTCGGCCACCGTCGCCACCGATCGCCCGATTACCACCGCGGACAACCAGGTGTCGTAGAGGCAGATCCGCTGCACGTCGGCGCGCGGTAGGATCGACCGGAAGGCGCAGCCGCCGACGAACATCGCCGACAGGATGAGCTGGCGCCGGTGGAAGCGGCGTTCGTCGGGGCTCCGGCCCGGCGCCCGCCTGACCACGCGGCGCGCCGCCCACAACCAGATCGAGACGTTGATGACGGAGATGGCACGCAGAAACCAGATCCAAACCACGACTGCCGAGGCGGCGGAGTCGGTCATCGAGCGTCCCTGATCTCACGTTCGGATCGCGCGAGCAAAAAATGTGCTGGGTTGCGTCCCGCCGTCGGGTGCTTTTCCTGGGCCCCGGATCGTTTATCATCCTGCCCTTGCTCCGGCCGTCGCTGATGCTGGCGTTCGTCGTCTGGGTGGTCCCGCTCGCCGGGACGGCCGCCCCCGCCAGTTCGTCGCTGTCCGGCTGGACGAAGGCCAAGCACGGCAAGGTGCTGACGCCCGCCAAGGCGCCGCCGCCGGCGCCCGCGCGGCGGCCGGCGGCCGCCAGCGCCGCTTCGAAGCCGAAGCCGAAGCCCGAGGGGCCCGGCCTGACCGGCAAGGTCGCGGTGTTCGGGTTCACCGGCGAGGGGGCCGCGCGCGTCCAGCAGGCGGTCGTCAGCACGCTGCGCACGCGCGGGCTGGAGGTCATGACGACGTTGCGGCCGGTCGACAGCGCCGAGCAGTTCCGCGAGATGGCCGCCACGCTGCAGCTGGCCGCCTACATCGACGGCACGGTCGGCGGCGCCGGGCCGCGCGGGCAGGCGACCGTGCGCCTCCGCAGCGGCGTCACAGGCCGCCGGATCGCCTCGCTCCGCTTCTCGTCCGCCCGCGACACCCTGGCGGACAGCGTCGGCACGGGGCTGTGGCCGCGGACGGGCTCGCAGCTGACCCGGCTTTGCACCGAGGCCGCCAAGCCGCGCAAGCACGCGCGGGCCGCGCTGCGCATCGACGCCGGCACGCCGATCGAGAGCGCCCCCCCCGACGACGACATCCCGCCTCACCTGCGCAACGATCCCAAGCAAGACCGGCGCAAGGAGGACCCCTGGGCCGACGAAGGGACTTGAGGCGTCCTAAAACCTATTCGCCAGCATCTCCTTGAGGATGGTCCGCTGGATGGTCTTCTCGGTCAGCGCGGCGTCGGTCCACCAGAAGCCGTCGGCCTGCATGGCGCGGGCGGCGGCCAAGAACTTGTCGGCCACGGCCTGGAAGTCGGCCTCGGTGTAGTTGAGGCTGAAGATGAATCGGCCGCTGCCCACCCAGCTGAGCGCCAGGCCCTGCGCCCGCAGATAGAACTGCAGCATCCAGTTGTAGCGCCCGGGCTGCGTGTAGAGGACCGTCCAGATGGTCTGCAGGTTCGCCACCTTGACCGGCAGCCCCTCGGCCGCCAACCGCTGGTTGAGGCGCTCGGCGCGCGCGTTCCAGGTCTGATCCAGATCGCGGTAGAGCGCCTGGATCTCCGGCGTCTCGATCCGCTGCAGGAACTCGTTCATGGCGGTCATGACGTAGGGGTGTGAGTTGAACGTGCCGCGCGCGAAGCAGATGTCGGCCGGGCGCTCGTCGCGGAACCGCTTCATCAGCTCCTGGCGGCCGCACAGCACGCCGATCGGCAGGCCGCCGCCCAGCGTCTTGCCGTAGGTGCAGAGATCGGCCTTCACGCCGAAGTACGCCTGCGCGCCGCCCGGCGCCAGCCGGAAGCCCACGAACACCTCGTCGAAGATGAGGACGATGCCGCGCTCGCTGCAGACCGCGCGCAGCTGCTTCAGCCAGTCGACATAGGCCGCGCGATCGTAGTGCGCCGAGCGGCCGCTGCCCAGCAGCGTCGAGTCGCTGGGCGCCGCGCCGTTCGGGTGCAGCGCCTGCAGCGGGTTCACCAGCACGCAGGCGATGTCGCGCCGG
>CAZTZM010000368.1:0-6221 GCA_964618005.1 uncultured Myxococcales bacterium | reverse complement strand
GCGCGCGGCCGCCACCGCGGGCAAGCGCGTGCTGGTGGCGGGCAGCGGCCCGACGGACCGGCTGGGGCGCCTGTTCGGCCGGCCGCCGCTGGGCACGACCGTCACGTCCGTGGCGCCGGGGATCGACGCCGTCAACATGACGCCCGAGAGCGCGCTGCACGAATACGGCCTGCTCATCCTGCGGTCGGAGCTGGTGACCCGGGCGCTGTTCGAGAACCGCGCCGCACGCGCCTTCCTGAACGCGGTCCCCGGCCTGGACGCCTACGCCCTGCTGGGCAAGGCCTGGTGGCACACGACCGAGACCGCGGCCGGGCGCGCGCGCTACGACCTGGTCATCCTGGACGGCCCGGCCAGCGGCCACTCCGTGCTGATGCTGCAGACGCCGGACGCGATCCTGGACGCCGTCCCCAAGGGCCCGCTCACGCGCGACGCCCAGGCGATCGCCGACCTGCTCCGCGACCCGGCCCGGTCCGCGCTGCTGATCGTCACGCTGGCCGAGGAGCTGCCGGCGCGCGAGGCGGCCGAGCTGTGCGCGACCGCGCGCCAGCGCCTGCGCATGCCGCTGGGGCCGCTGATCGTCAACGCCGTGCCGCCCGCCGACGCGGCGGCCCCGGCGCTGGCCGCACTGCTGGATCGGGCGCCTCCCGCCGACGGGGTCGACCCGGCGCTGGCCGCCACGCTGCACGTGGCCCGCGCGGCCCGCGCGCACCACGCGCTGGCCGAGCGCGTGCTGGCAGATCTGCGCCGCTCGGTCGATCTGCCGCTGCTGACCCTGCCGCGCCTGCCGACGGTGGATGTAGGTCCCGCGGACCTGGCCGTCCTGGCCGCCGGGCTCGCCGCCGCGCCAGCGATCTGACGTCTGGCGTGATTTGCCCGATTGCGGGCAGAACAGGTATCGTGAATAGGGCGCCCTCCTTTGTTCGCTCTCTCCCTTATGGCCGCCATGCTCGCCTTGTCGCCGACGGCGGGTGCCGGCCAGCCGCACCTGACCGCGGTCCACACCTCCACGCCGCCGCTGATTGACGGCAGGCTCGACGACGTCGCGTGGCGGGAGGCGCCGGGCGCCGGCGACTTCACGCAGTGGTACCCGTTCGACGGCGGCACGCCGTCGGAGAAGACGGTGGTGCGCGTGCTGTACGACGACTCGGCGATCTATATCGGCTTCGACTGCGAGCAGATCCACACCCCGATGGTCGAGCGCCTGACCCGACGCGATCGCGATTCGGAGAGCGAGTGGGTCTACGTGGCGATCGACTCGCGCAACGACGGCAAGAGCGCGTTCGAGTTCGCGGTCAACATCGCGGGCGTGCTGGCCGACGCGCAGATCATCGACCAGACCACCTACTCCTGGGAGTGGGACGAGAACTGGGAGGCCAAGACCGCGCGCACCAAGACCGGCTGGTCGGCGGAAATCCGAATTCCGCTGCGGGTGCTGCGCTTCGACAGCAAGCTGCCGGTGCAGAGCTGGGGTTTCCAGGCGAACCGCTTCATCGCCCAGCGCGAGGAGACCGACAGCTGGGCCTACATCCCGCGCGACGTGGCGGCGCCCATCGCCTTCTACGGGCGCCTGGACGACCTGCGGGATCTGAAGGGCGCCGGCGCGCTGGAGTTGCAGCCGTTCGCGCTCGGCTACCTGCACTACCAGCGCCCCAGCCAGATGACCGTCGGCAACGGGTTCAGCGGCGGCGGGTCGGCGGGGCTGGACCTGAAGTGGCACCTGGCGCAGGACCTGACGTTCGACGCCGCCCTGAACCCCGACTTCGCGCAGGTCGAGCTGGATCAGCTGATCCTGAACCTGAGCACCTACGAGACGTTCCTGCCGGAAAAGCGGCCGTTTTTCCTGGAGGGGATCGACGCCTTCTCGTTCCCCATGCAGGTCTTCTATTCGCGCCGCATCGGCAGCGCGCCGGTGCCGCCGTCGCTGCGCAGCGACGCCTCCGACACGGAGCTGCTGGTCAACGTCCCGGCGCCGGCGACGATCTACGGCGCTGGCAAGCTGGTCGGCCGGCTGAACGCCGACTGGACGATCGGCGCGCTGAGCGCGCTCACCGCCGCGAACCGCGTGTCGATCTACGACACCACGTCGAGCGGGACGGCCACCACCACCGAGCGGCTGGCGGCGCCCGCCACCGCGTTCAACGTGCTGCGCCTCAAGCGCGAGCTGGGGAGCGGCGGCCACGTCGGCGTCATCGGGACCGGGACCTCGACGTTCGAGAGCGACGGCGGCTATCCGTATCTGACCAGCGGCAGCCCCTACGAGCTGTGTCCGTCCGGCGCGACGCCGCTCTTCGGCAGCCGCTGCTTCCACGACGCCTACGTCGGCGGCATCGACGCCCTCTGGCGGTCGGGCTCGGGCGCCTATGTTTTGAACGGCGCGTTCATCCAGTCGTACATCCGCGGCGGTCCCGTCGTCGAGCAGCCGGACGGCACGTCGATCGGCTCGGGCGCCACCGCGCCGGGCGGCTGGGTGCGCATCGCCAAGGAGGGGGGACGCCTGCTGTGGAGCGCCGAGTACACCGGCGCTGGGCGCGCGCTGGACTACAACGACCTCGGCTACATGCAGCGCCAGAACATCCAGACCGCGCAGGCCAGCGTCGGCTGGCGCACGCTGGAGCCGGGGCGCTTCACGGTCGACACCACCAGCGCCTTCGTCGCCACCGGCAGCCGCAACCTGTCCGGCCTCGACCTCGGCGAGACCTACGAGCTGAACACCAAGCTGCGCCTGCACGACTTCTCGACCGTCACGCTGGCCGCCGACCTGGCCAGCGCGCGGTTCGACGACCGCGAGGTCGGCAACGGCACCGCGCTCCAGCGCGCCGGGTATGTCGGCTGGCGCGCCGAGTACGACAGCGACCCGCGGCGCTCCGTCTACGTGACGCTCGCCAACCAGACCCAGCTGATGGGCAGCGGCGTCTACGCCACCGCCGCCCAGGCCGACCTGATCGTTCACGCCCTCCCCCAGCTGGACATCGAGCTGATGCCCCAGGCCACGCTGGACATCGGCGAGTACCGCTACGCCTGGCTGTCGTCGACCGATCCAGCCGCCAGCGCCTTCTTCGGCAAGCTGGCCGCCAAGAACGTCAGCGTCACCGTGCGCGCCAGCTACACCTTCATCCCGCGCCTCACCCTGCAGGCCTACGCCCAGGCCTTCCTGACGTCCGGCCACTTCACCGACTTGAAGATGCTGGCCCCTCCCGCCGGCAGCACCGTCAGCATCGCCCAGCTGAACGCCACCGCGCCGTCCACGCCGGGCACCAACCCCGACTTCGAAGAGGCCGCCATCAACGCCAGCGTCGTCCTCCGCTGGGAGTACCGCCTCGGCTCGACCCTCTACCTGGTCTACACCCGCTCCCAGATCCCGGCGCTGAGCAACCTGAGCACCGCCGCCGCCCTGTCACCAAGCGCCTTCGGCCACGGCGGCGCCGACGACGAGATCCTGCTCAAGCTGTCCTACTGGTGGGCGAGCTGAGCGCCAGATCCAGAGTTGCCGTAGAGCGGCACTCTAGACGAGCGTCGAAAGCCGGATCTTCATCTTCTTCGCCGCGGCGGTAAGCCGTTCGTCATACGTCGCGAGCTCGATCTTTTGGCTCTGCGCGCGTAGGAACTCGATCGACGCCAGATGAAGCGCATCGAGGGTGCGGACCGGAACCGGAAACGGTTCGAGCGCCCTTGCCAAGACAGGGCGTGCCAGCTCGATGATAGCCACGCGTCCGAGCAGGTCGCGTGCTGCCTCGTCGTGCGACCCAGACAGGCCGCGGGCGTTGAGTCGATTCCAGAGCTCGTACTCGAGCAGGCGGCTGGCGACGAGCGGCTCCCGCCAGAGCGCTGCCGCGGGACCCCGATCTTCCGCCAACAGGTGGGCGAGTGCGACAGACGTGTCGAGATAGATCAACGTTCATCGCCTCGATCGTCCGCGAGCTCTCGCTGAAGCGTGCGCCAGGTTGTCACCGGCTGCCGCCGAGGCGGCGACTCACTCGGCGCCACGGGCGGCGCAACCCAGCCCTTGCGTACCGCATCAGCCAAGAGCGCGTCCGCCACGGTCGAGGCCCGCCCGCTCCGCGGGGGGCCGAGCTCGGCCACGACCTCGTCCCGATCAGTCACCAGCACCGTCTCCCCGGTCGCTGCCAGCCGGATGTACTCGCTGAGTCGATTCTTGAGCAGTTTTACCCCGACAGATCGCATCACCCAATGGTAGCCCCCGGTGGCTACCAGGGCAAGCCTTCGGCCTGACGACTGCTTGTGCTCTCATCCCCTTGTATCGGTCGCCGCTACGACCGGTTGTCTGCTCAGTTCTCGGGGCAGTCCCCGGTCCAGGCTAGGAGAGCGTTGCCGTAAGGCAACGGTGAGCGAAGCGAACCATGCCCGACGACGTGCCGCCCGATAGGCGGCCTAGCGCGGGCCGAGCGCCCGTACGTACGAGAGGAACATGTCCGCCGTCGCGCGCGCCCACTTGTCGACCTCAGCTCGTGATCGCGCCGTCTCGGAGACGTGCTTTCCGATGGCCGAGAGCAACGTCACGTACAGCTGAGCGGCCAGGGAGAGCTGCCGGCCCGGCAGCTTGGGCGCCACGCCGGCGACCAGCCCGCGCAAGACCCGCAGCCCCCGGCGGCTCTGGTCACGCGCCTCCGGGGCGTCGCGATAGAGGGGCGCGGCGTCGCCCAGCGCGCGCCGGAGGGGGGCCTCGTCGAACTCCGTTCGAAAGAAGGCGATCATCGCGGCACGGAGCCGCTCGTCCGCGGCGCGCCGCGTGTCCCCGAAGATCCCATCGAGCAACCGTCCGGTCGCCGCCCACTCCTCCTGCTGCAGACGGAAGAGGATCGACTCCTTGTTGGGAAAGTACTGGTAGAGCGAACCGACGCTCACGCCGGCCCGCTCTGCGACCCGGACCGTGGTGAACGCCGCGGCGCCCTCGCGCTCCAGAACGCGAACCGCCGCCTCCAGGATGGCGGCCACCAGCCGCTCGGAGCGAACCTGCTTGGGCCGTTTTCTCGGGGCGATGCGGGCAGCACGGGGTCGCGACATGGCTCTCTCCGAAACGCGAATTGTGAACGCGAAGCTTTATTCATATTTTAGCGCGGTCACAACCAACTCAGGAGATCCACGTGCACGACACGCTCACGACCCCGCCGGTGGCGCCGCTGCTCGCCCGCCTCTTCTCGGACGCCGAGCAAAGCACCCGCCTCATCGGCACCTTGTTCGGCCAGCTCACCCCCGAGGAGCGCGCGCGGCGGATGTCCGATCCCAACTCCGACTACCGGGCGTTCTACAGCCGGGCCAAGGACATCCACATGGCCGTCTCCCCCGAGACCGGCGTCCTTCTCTACATGCTGGCGCGCGGGAACGCCGCCCGGAACATCGTCGAGTTTGGCACGTCCTTCGGCATCTCGACCATCCACCTCGCCGCCGCGGTCCGCGACAACGGGGGTGGCCGCATCGTCGGCACCGAGTTCGAGCCGAGCAAGCTGGCCCACGCCCGCGCCAACCTGGAGGCGGCAGGCCTGGCTGACCTGGTCGATATCCGCGAGGGAGACGCCCTCGAAACCCTGGCGCGCGACCTACCCGAGCAGATCGACCTGGTCCTACTCGACGGCCACAAGCCGCTCTACGCCCGGATCCTCGCGCTCGTCGCGCCGCGCCTGCGTACCGGCTCCTTCCTCATCGCCGACAACGCCGACGCCTGCCCCGACTACCTGGCCCACGTGCGCGCCCCCGGCTCCGGCTACCTCTCTGTCCCATTCCGCGACGACGTCGAGCTCACGATGAGGCTGAAGTAGCCGAGTAGTTATACATCTGAGCCTTGTTTCTCCTTCCGCGCCAGGGTTGTTTCGGAGACAACCGGCCGGCGAGACTGACCGGGGGTGGCGAGACAGACCCGGGGTTGTTCGGAGACAACCGGCCGGCGCGACGGTCGATACGAAACCATGCGACCCCGACCGGTCATCGAGAACCGGACGTACATGTTCACCCGGCGCTGCTCCGAGCGACGCTTCTTCCTGCGCCCTGATGCCGAAACGACGAACGCGTTCTGGTACTGTCTGGGCTGGGCCGCCCAGAAGCATCGACAGGTTCTCCATGCCGCGGTCGCCCTCAGTAACCACGCGCACGTCGTGGCCACTGACCCCCATGGCATCTATCCAGATTTCCTTCGCGACTTTCACGGCCTCCTGGCCCGCGTCCTGAACGCTTGGCGCGGTCGCTGGGAGCACTTCTGGGACGCCAAT
>CAZTZM010000367.1:0-1655 GCA_964618005.1 uncultured Myxococcales bacterium | reverse complement strand
GCCGGCGCGCCGGAAGACGCGACGATCGTCGTGACCGAGCTCGCCTGCTCGGAGCCCGGGTGCCCGCCCTACGAGGTCGTGATGGCGGTGCTGCGCCCGGGCGGCATCCCGCCCGTCCAGAAGAAGCTGCACAAGCGGCTGGCCGAGCTGTCGCGCCCTGAAGTCACGCGTCTCTGGCAAGCGGGAGAAGAAGCGGGCGAGGGCGATCACCACCAGCACCACACGGAGGACGAAGATGTCGGACGGTAAAATCCCAGTGACGATCCTGACGGGGTTCCTCGGATCGGGGAAGACGACGCTGTTGAACCGCATCCTGTCCGAGCAGCACGGACAGCGCATCGCGGTCATCGAGAACGAGTTCGGCGAAGTGGGCGTCGATCAGGCGCTGGTCATCAACGCCGACGAAGAGATCTTCGAGATGAACAACGGCTGCATCTGCTGCACGGTGCGCGGCGATCTGATCCGGGTGCTCGCGAACTTGATGAAGCGGCGGGACAAGTTCGACCGGGTGCTGGTCGAGACCACGGGCCTCGCCGATCCCGGCCCCGTCGCGCAGACGTTCTTCATGGACGAGGACATCCAGGAGGACTTCCGACTGGACGGGATCGTCACCCTCGTCGACGCCAAGCACCTGGAGCTGCACCTCGAGGACAGCAAGGAGGCGCGCGAGCAGGTCGCGTTCGCCGACGTCCTGGTCCTGAACAAGACCGACCTCGTCGACGAGGACGCGGTTGAGCGGATCGAGCGGCGCGTGCGCGGCATGAACGCCATGGCCAAGGTTCGGCGCAGCCGGATGGCGGACGTGTCGATCGCCGACGTGCTCGACATCGGCGGGTTCGATCTGGATCGGGCGCTCGAACACAAGCCGGCGTTCCTCGAGCCGGAGTACCCGTTCGAGTGGGCGGGCGTCTTCCAGACGTCGGGGGACCTCCGCTTGACCGTCGGCGACGGGCCCGACCCGAGCATGAACGTGGTGGTGCTTCCCGGCGGGGCGCTCTCGGGCGAAGAGTTCCGCGACCAGGCCGAGCGGGTCCTGCGGCTCTTCGGGCGGCGCGGCGAGGAGATCGGCCCAGGCGGGCGGATCGAGGTCGGCGAGAAGCAGTACACGCTGGATCTCGCCGGCCGGGGCGAGAAGTCGTTCACCATCGGAGTGCCCCGGGCAGGCAGGTATTCGATCTTCACGCAGCACACGCCCGAGGAGTTCGCGCTGCGCATCGAGGACGCGCGAGGCGCGGCGGTCGAGCCGGTCGCGGCGAAGCACTTCGCGGCCGGCCACACCCACGACGACACGGTCACGTCGGTGGGGATCGAGATGGACGGAGCGGTGGACCGCAACAAGTTCAACGCCTGGCTGGGAAAGCTCCTGCGCGAGCAGGGCGTCGACATCTTCCGCTCGAAGGGGATCCTGAACATCAAGGGCGACGACAAGCGCTTCGTGTTCCAGGGCGTCCACATGCTGCTCGACGGCGACTCAGATCGCCCGTGGGGCAAGGGCCAGCGCGTCAACCAGCTCTGCTTCATCGGACGGAAGCTCGATCGTGAGGCGCTGGTGTCGGGTTTCCGGGCATGCCTGGCTTGAGCGAGGCGCCGCTCGCACCTCCTCGTTTCGCCCGTGCCGCGGACGACTTTCCGCGCGCCGTGAGCTGGTCCGCCAG